>CAZKSR010000024.1:0-20498 GCA_964555465.1 uncultured Oscillospiraceae bacterium | reverse complement strand
CGATGGCGCCGCGAACCTGCTGGTCGGCGTGACGGGAGTCAACGCCCAGCTTGATGTGGATCTCGACAGTCTCGTCGAACTTGGCGGAAGCGGTCTTGCAGACAAGTGCCAGCGCGTCCGCAGCTTCGTACTGTACAGCGCGGTCGATCTGCTTGGCGCTGTCCTTATATTTCTTACCTCTAAACAATGTTATATCCTCCTTAAAGTGGTGATGCGGAAATGTAAATCCTCCCACATATTGAGGTCAGTGACCTCGGAAACGACGACCGATTCAGTCGACGACGGTAACGCCCATGGAGCGGCAGGTGCCGGCGACCATGCTCATAGCGGCTTCGATGGTGGAAGCGGTGAGGTCGGGCATCTTCTTCTCAGCGATCTCGCGAACCTGAGCGGTGGTGATGGTAGCGACCTTGGTCTTATTGGGGACACCGGAGCCCTTGTCCTGACCGATGGCCTTCAGAATGAGGGTCGGGGTCGGGGGCGTCTTGGTGACGAAGGAGAAGCTGCGGTCGGAGTAGACGGTGATGACGACCGGAATCTTGAAGCCGGCCTGATCCTTGGTGCGGTCGTTGAACTCACGGATGAACTGGGCGATGTTAACGCCGTGCTGACCGAGAGCGGGGCCGACAGGGGGAGAAGCGGTCGCCTTTGCGGCCGGGATCTGAAGCTTGATATAACCAGTAATTTTCTGTGCCATTACTAAGCACCTCCAAAAAATAATGTGGTGATACGCACAAGGCGTATGTTTGGCGGGGATAACCCCTCCCACGGTCGTTTCTTATTCGGAAACGACTTCGACCTGATCGAGCTCCAGCTCGACAGGGGTCTCACGGCCGAACATCGAAACGATGACTCGGACGGAGTTCTTTTCGACATCGAGCATTTCGACAACGCCGTTGAAGCCGGTCAACGGGCCGTCCTCGATGGAGACGGTGTCACCGACGGCATAGCCGACGACGATCTCACGCTTCTCCACGCCGAGCTGATAAAGCTCGTCCTCCGTCAAGGGAGTGGGCTTGGTGCTGCCCGAGGTGACGAAGCCGGTTACGCCGCGGACGTTCTTGATGATGTGCCAAGCGTCGTCCGTCATGACCATCTTCACCAAAACATAGCCGGGGAAGACCTTGCGGTCATAGGTTTTCGGCCCGTTATCGGTCAGCTCCGTGACAGTTTCCATGGGGATGGAAACTGCGTAGATGATGTCCTGAAGCTGACGGGCTTCGACGGTTTTTTCAATGGTTGCTTTTACGGTGTTTTCATAGCCCGAATAGGTATGAACGACATACCATTTTGCTGCATCTGCCATAACGATCCGAATCAGAAGGACTTGCTCAGACCGGCAACGCCGAGACCGGCGAGGGAATCGAACGCATACAGAACGACACCGACGATCACGACGGAGGCCAGAACGATCAGGGTGTTGTTGAGAAGCTGCTTGCCGGAGGGCCATACGACCTTCTTCAGCTCACTGCGCATCTCACGGAACCATTTGCTGATCCGGCGACCGGTGCGGACGAAGAAATTGGGCTTTTTGTTGGTTGCTTCTGCCATATCATTTCATCCTTTCATTACTTCGTCTCGTTATGAATCGTATGCTTTCTGCAGAATCTGCAATACTTCTTCATCTCAAGACGGTCGGGGTCATTCTTCTTGTTCTTCATGGTGTTGTAGTTTCTCTGCTTGCACTCGCTGCATCTGAGAGTGATCTTAACTCGCATTTCGGCACCTCCTTAAAATATTGCCTCCCTGCATTCCCGCGGCTATGAAAAATTTAGCCGGCATCCATGCCGTTCCGCAGGCGAAAAAGGCGCAAAAAGAAAAGCCCTCTTTTCACAGGTGAAGACATTCTAGCATAAATTTCCCCTGCGGTCAACCCTTTTTCGCAAAAATTTTTGGATTTTTTCGGACTTTTTCGGAGGATTTCGCATTGCCGCGAAAAACCGGCTTGTATTGCCTCCCGTTTTGGACTATAATAGAAGAAAAAACCGAAAGGAAGCCCCCATGAAGATCAATGTACGTCTGCTCTGCCGCACCGCGCTGCTCCTTGCGCTGTGCGTGGCAAGCCAATTTCTCAAAAATACCTCTGTCTATCTCACAGGCCCCGTGGTCAACGCCGTCTTGATCCTCGCGACCCTGAGCTGCGGCTTTTTCTCCGGCGCGGCCATCGCCCTCATCACCCCCCTGACCTCGTGGTGGATCAGCGGCTCGCCCGTGATGAGCGCCTACCCTGCCGTCGTCCCGTCGGTCATGGGCGGCAATTTGCTGCTCGTCGCCTGTGTATGGCTTTTTGCCCTTTGGCTCGGCAAAAAAATACCGCAGACCGAGCGCCTGCGCTTTTCGGACAGCCGTTTCCGCATCGTTGCGGTCATTGCGGCGGTCGCCTGCGCGCTCTGGTCGGGCATCACGCTTGCCTTCCTGACGGCCTTCTCCTCCGCCTTTGATATTGAAGGCATCTCCTCGGTCTTCCTTACCGCGCTGGGACTGATCATCGGGGCATTTCTGGTCTTTCTCTGCCTGTGGGCACTGGTCGCCCGTTTTCCGCAGACCTGGTCGCTCATTGCCGGCATGGTCATCGGCTCGGTGGTCAAGGCGGTTGCCATGTGGGTCGTGATCGTCCGCGTCATTCTGCCGCAAGCCGCACCCGAGGCTGTCAAATTGACCTTTTCCGTGACGCAGCTCATCACGGCGCTTCTCGGCTCCGCAGTAGCATTTCTCGTATGGATTCCGCTGAAAAAAGCAATCTCGGGAGGTAAGCATGAGAGTTCTGGCCATTGATTACGGCGACGCACGAACCGGCATCGCCGTCTCGGACGCTCTGGGGTTGATCGTCGGGCAGACCTCCGTCATCCACAGCCGCAGTGCCGAGAAAACCGCTGCGGAGATCGACCGGATTGCAAGGCAGGTCGGGGCGGAGCGGCTTGTGATGGGCTTCCCGAAAAACATGGACGGGTCGGAAGGCCCCCGTGCGGAAAAATACCGTGCCTTTGCCGCTCTGGTCGAGCACACGACGGGGCAAGCGGTCGTTCTCTGGGACGAGCGTCGCACCACGGTCGAAGCGCACAACATCCTCTCGGCGCACAATTACCACGGGCAGAAACGGAAAAACACCGTCGACGCCGTCGCCGCCTCGTTGATTTTGGAGGGTTATTTGGCCTTTCTCTCCCGATAAAGCACTTCACGCAGACCGACGAGCAGAAGAAAGCCGCCGAACAGTCTGCGCAGCAGCTCCGTGTCGAGCGTCGTTGCCAAAAACGCCGCTCCGACGGCACAAATACCGCCTGCAACGGCAGCCGGAAGGATGACCTTCGGCCGCAGCAGGCGGTTTTTTGCGTGCAAAATCAGGGCGCAGGCCGCCGTCGGCAGGAAATACAGCAGGTTGATGCCCTGCGCCGTCGTCTGCCCGATCTGCATGACGGCGGTCATCCAGACCATCAGGAGCGTCCCACCGCCGATGCCGAGGCCGGACAGGACGCCGCAGACGAGGCCGGCAAGCGCGGCGATCATGCGGCAAGCAGGCGGATGCCGCCCCAGAGGATGAAGACCCCCAGCGCACGGTGCAGCCAGAGCGCCTTGAGCTTTTTGAGCACAAGCCCCGCGATCACGCCGCCGACGGCACCGCCGAGCAGATACGGAACACTCTGCACCGCAAATGCGCCGCCCCGAAGGAAATAAACCGCCGCCGAAACCGCCGACAGGGGCAAAATGATGGCAACGCAGTTGGCAAAGACCTCTTTTTCGCCCAAATCCGTCGTAGCCGTGAGCAGAGGCAGAAGCACCATGCCGCCGCCTGCGCCGAACAAGCCGTTGACCGCTCCGGCCGCCGCTCCGGAAAGCCATGCGCCAAATCGTTTCATATCAAAACCTCCGTTCGCCTCCATTTTTTCCGCCCCGAGGCAAAAATATACCCACGCGCGGAAAGGGGCGGCCGCATAAGCGCATTGCGCGCCGCTCGCACCGCTTCGGCAGGCTGCCCTCTGCGTCATTCGCGCATCGAAAACCCGCGCTCATATCCGTCCACCCGAGCGAATATACTGGAGCAAATGAAGTTCACGAGGTGGAAAAATGGAACGAACTAACACGATCACCCTCGTCGGCGTCCCGACGAGTCGGCCGGAATATTCGCACACCAATCACGGGCGTCGGTTTTTTGCCTTTGAGCTGGAGGTCGCGCGGCTCTCCGGCGCAGTCGACACGCTTCCGATTTTGGCATCGGAGGCACTTTTGGCCGCAACCGAGGTAACGCAGGGAAGCTGTCTGCGCATCACGGGTCAAATTCGCTCGCATAACAGTCGGGCTCTGACCGGGCGGCGGCTGATCATCTCCGTTCTGGCCGACACGCTGGAATTCTGCGACGAGGCGCACGAAAACGAGGTAGAGCTCTGCGGCGTGATCTGCAAGGAGCCGACCTATCGCCGCACACCGCTCGGTCGGGAGATCTGTGACATCATGCTGGCCGTCAATCGTCCCTACCACCGTGCCGATTACCTTCCGTGCATCCTCTGGGGGCGCAATGCGCAGGAGGCCTCCACCTACCCCGTCGGCACGACCCTTCTGCTGCGCGGACGCTTGCAGAGCCGCAATTACATCAAGCTCCTGGCAGACCTCGCAGAGCAACGCACCGCCTACGAAGTCTCCGTCATCGACGCCCAAATTGCCGAGCCGATCCAATAAAATTCAAAAAGTCCGATCCCTCCGATGCAACCGCGTCGAAAAGGATCGGGCTTTTTTATTGCTTTTTTTCGGAAATCGCGACGGTCTGCACGCTGCGCCGTTCGGTGCAGGGGCGTTCCGTCTGCTCCGTCCCCAGCACATAATCCGCGCTGACCCGATAGAGCCGGCACAGCGCGATCAAATGGCGAATCGGCAGCTCGCTCGCCCCGCGCTCGTATCGGGCATACATGGTCTGCGAGGTTCCCAAAAGCTCCGCGACCTGCGTCTGCGTCAGATCGGCATCCTCTCGCAGATCCCGAATTTTTTTCATGTAATATTCCATCCGCCCACCGTCCGTTACCAGCATGGACGATATTTTATCATAGTAAACATTTTTACTATTGACTTTAGTAAATATATTTACTATAATGAGCTTAGAATATCGCTTACAGGAGGAATTCTATGAAACAGAATAAAAAGGTCATGCGTCCGTTTTGGAAGTGTATGCTGTCGGGGCTTCTGTGCGGCGTGGTGATCGTCGGCGCGCTTCTGCTGATTGACCCGTTTTCGGAAGGCTCCTATAAGGGTTCGGAAGACACCTATGAGGGTGATGGATTCCAACCGCCCGAAGCGGCAGTGAGAGGCTATCTTGAAGCCCTGCGAGACTGCGACACGGAGGCCATGCAAAAGACCTTTGCCATTGAGACGATGATGGAGCATTATGATGTGGCGGAATATTGGACGTTCACTGCGGTAGACTGGTCAACTTCCGCACCGAACATCAACCTTCTGCCGTCGGATTTCCCGTTTGGCTGCGACCTGATGATAGAAAACCGGTTGGCATCTCTGGCGAATGATATTGTCGCCCCGTTTTACATGGCAGCAGAAGGTGCATTTGAAGACTTGGCGGCATATTCACAAAGCTATTACCCGTACATATCCGATCCGGATGAAATCGAGGCGTTTTACGAGAAGCATCGACGCTCGGATTACGAGCCGATTCTAAGCAGCATTGTAATAAATGATGTGTATGAGCTATCGTCGTCAAATCCGGAAAGCAAAAGCGCAGAGGCTTGGGCTAAGATTTACGGAGCAGACGACTGCCGTTTTTACGTCGCAGAGGTCGAGGTAGACGGGAATGACTGCTATTTCGGAATGACCGTCGTTTGCTATGACGGTGTGTGGTACAATGCCCACTGCGCGACCTACTCCGTTGGCTGTTACTGCTGCGGCGGCTTCGATTACGAGATCTAAGGGGAGGTAAGGAATATGTCTTATTGCTCAAGCTGTGGCGCAGCGAACCCCGATGGTTCGTCCTTTTGTTCCGTCTGCGGTGCGCCGATCAAAGCCCCTGCCGCTGTAGTAAAAGAGAAAGCGAAAGCATCTTGGAAGCAAAGGCTTCTCGGCTTCATCAGCGGACTTTTGGTCGTTGCGTTGATTTTTTCCGTCGGCCTCTTGATTTTCGGGGAGGATGACACGCTCCGTGAGAAGGGTTATGACTCGCCGGAGGCGGCGGTCACGGCGTATCTGGAAGCGCTTCGTGATCAGGATGTCAAAAAAGCTCTCTCTTCGTTCGCATCGGCGTCCTATGTCAAAGCCATGATGGATGGAAACGCCCACCTTGTCATCACGCCCGATCTGCGAGATCGTAGTGCTTATGCGGTAGAAGGGCTGGAACAATATGCAGCAAACTACTATTATGCAAACCATGTGCATTTCTTATGGAATACCTATTTGACTCTGGCGAAGGAGCCGGAGGATGATTTTTATCGCAGCAATGGTTCTTGGCTCCGGGAGAATTTCAGTGTCGGTCAAATGGACAATCGAATCTCGGACAGGGATGCGGACGCCCTCGCCGAATATCTGATCGATGAAAAATGGTCAAAAATGCTCTCCTCGCTCAAAATCGGCGACTTCGTTTCCACCGAGGATTACCTCGGCATCTCGTCGTCGGAATACCGCAGCCGAATGGATGAGCATGCGGAATATATGAACGCCGACGCAATGGAATTGGTCATCGTCGAGGTTGACATCGGCGATTATGAGCTGTACTTCACCATAGACGCCGTCTGTTTCGACGGAAAATGGTACAACCTCGGTATGTGCTATGTCACCATGGGAGCAAATACCACATCCTCTCTTTTTACCTTCCGCTGAAATAAAACTGCGAAAAACCGATCGTTTCGACGCAAAGCAGGTCGAAGCGGTCGGCTTTTCTGTGATTATCTGGAAATAGGGACGGCCTGCAGGATGCGGTGCTCGGCGGCTTCGGCGGCGGATTGCAGCTCGTCACATTCCTTTGCGAGACTGCGGACAAACGCCTCGTCTCGGATGGAGGCCAGGTTGACACGGACATTGAACACGGCACCGAGGACGCAGGCTCGCGCCAGCATCGCGGCAACCATGGCGTCGGTGACGGCGTTCGGGTTGCCGAGGGTGACGGCGGCCTCGAGATGCGGAAAGAGGGTGACGGCAAGCTGCGCCGTGCGCAGGGGGACGAGCGCGGCCTGTCGCAGCCCCTCCTGCATGGCGGCCTTGCGCCGCTCCTTCTCCCCGTCCGTTCCCTTCGGAAGAGACAGGGCGGCCATATACCCGTCGAAGGCCGCCGAATCCTTGTCGACTGCCTCGAGAAGCTCCTGTTGAACGAACGGAACGGCTTCGAGAAGGTCTTGCATCTTTTCCTGCGAGGCGGCATATTTTTCACGGCCGACGGTCAAATTCGCGACCATCTGCGCCAGTGCCGCCGCCAGTGCCCCTGCCAGAGCCGAGACGCTGCCGCCGCCGGGCGCCGGTGCGTCCGAGGCGGTCACGGCGGCAAAGTCCGTGACGGTGCGGTCGATCAGCTTTTTCACAGGCGATTCTCCAATACCTGAGAGCCGTCGAAGCCCTCAAGCTGCAAATAGTAGGCGGCACAGTCGAGCAACGCCTGCTGCGGAACAAGTCCGCAAATTTCACTGCCGAGAACATTGACGCCGTAGCGTTTGGCCTCCATCTTGACCGTCTCGAAAACACGATAGACGGCAGTCTTGGAAAAATCGGTCAGATTCATGGAAACCTGCGCAAGGTTGCGATCCTCCAGGCGGACACCCATGGCCTTGCAATAGCGGAAGCCGCCGTTGAGGTAACGAATCTGACGAGCGATGGCGTTGGCGATCTCGAGATTCGGCGTGTCGAGATTGATGTTATAGGCGATGAGCGGCATTCTCGCGCCGATGGCGGTCACGCCGCCGGTCGGGTGGATGGTGGTGCCGAAATCGGGCTTCCACGCTTCGTCGAGCATTTTTTCCGCCATGCCCTCAAACTGCCCCTTGCGGATGGCGGCGAGGTTTTCACGGTGCGGTGCCGTGGCGGACTGCTCATAGAGGAAGGAGGGCTGACCGAAGCGCTCGTAGGCGGCGGCGGCGACTTCCTTGGCCGTGCGGTCGGCGTCCTCGACCGTCGTGTTGCGAATCGGGATGAAGGGGATGACATCGACACAGCCCATACGGGGGTGCTGACCGGTATGCTTGGTCAGGTCGATCAGCTCGACGGCCCTGCCGACGGACTCGATGACGGCGTCGCGCAAGGGCTCCGGCTCACCGATGACGGTCAAAACACAGCGGTTATGGTCGGGATCATTGGTATAATCGAGAAGCTTGACGCCGGGCTTGCCCCGAAAGCAGTCGCAGAGCTTTTCGATTTTCGCAAGGTCGCGGCCCTCGCTGTAATTCGGTACACATTCCAAAATGCGATCCATTTATAAGGCTCCTTTCACAACGGTTCCCCGTTTGATGACCGTTTTGGCCAGATTTTGGCCGAAACGATAGAAAATATAGTCGAGATTCGGCGCGTCCCAGACGACAAGATCGGCCTGTTTTCCGACCTCCAGCGTGCCGAGACGGTCGGCGCGGCAGACGGCGGCAGCGGCGTTGCGCGTGACGGCGGCGAGGACCTCCTCGCAAGACAAGCCGTAATTCCAGCAGGCCAGATTCATTGCAAGCTGCAAATTCAGGCTCGGGCAGGAGCCGGGGTTAAAGTCCGTAGCGACGGCGACCGGAACACCGGCATCGACCATGGCACGGGCACGGGCATAGGGCTTGCTCAGGTAGAAGGAGGTGGCAGGCAGGAGGACGGCAATCGTGCCGTTTTCCGCCATCGCCCCGATGCCGTCGTCCGTGGCACAGATCAGGTGCTCAACCGAGACGGCACCCAGCTTTGCCGCCGTCTCGGTGCCGCCGATGGGATTAATCTCGTCGGCGTGAGTCTTGAGCTTCAGGCCGCAGTCCCGCGCGGCACGGAGGATGCGCTCCGTCTCCTCGGCGGAAAACACGCCCCTTTCGCAGAACACGTCGCAAAATTCGGCCAGCTTTTCGTCGGCAATGTGGGGCAGAAGCGCCTCCATTCGGCGCAGATAGCCCTCACGATCCTTTTGATATTCCTCCGGCACGGCGTGCGCCCCGAGGTAGGTGGAAACCACCTCAATCGGCTGCGAGGCGTTCAGCCGTCGGGCGACACGGAGCTGCTTGCACTCCGTCTCGTCATCCAGACCATAGCCGCTCTTGGCCTCGCAGGTCGTCACGCCGAGGCAGAGCATTTCGTCGAGTGCCTCGGCAGCCTTTTGCGTCAGTTCCTCCTCCGTGGCGGCTCGGGTTTTGCGGACGGTGGAAAGAATACCGCCGCCCTGCGCCAGAATGTCCAGATACGGCACACCCTTCCGCTTCATGGCCAGCTCATGCTCTCGCCAGCCGCCGAAAACCAGATGCGTATGCGCATCGATCAGTCCGGGGGTAACGAGTTTGCCCTCGGCATCGAGACACTCTGCCTCGACCTGCGGCGGCTCTCCCGTGCCGATAGCCGAAATTCGACCGTTTTCGCACAGGACATAAGCGTTTTTCAGGTATTGCATCTCTGCCCTTGCGGAGGCGGAGTCCCCGATCGGCGTGGCAAGCACGCCGATGTTACGGATCAGGAGGTTCATTCGCCCAGAACCTCCCGAATCATGTCCCGATCGGCAACGGCCGGCACCGTGATGTGGTCGGTCTGCTTAAATTCCTCGTTATACTGCAAAACCGTCTCGACGGCGTTGGCGTTCCTTGCCCACGCGCGACGGGAGACGCCGACCATGGTGTCCCATGGCATGGCCATACGCAAAATCGTATCGACGCGCTCCGATCCGTCGAGCACCATGCCGAAGCCGCCGTTGACGGCCTTGCCGATGCCGACGCCGCCGCCGTTGTGCAGAGCGACGAGGCTCATGCCGCGCGCGCAGTTGCCTGCGTAGCACTGCACGGCCATATCCGCCATGATATTCGACCCGTCCTTGATATTCGAAGTCTCGCGGAAGGGGGAGTCGGTGCCGCCGGTGTCGTGGTGGTCACGGCCGAGCATGATGGGGCCGACCTCCCCGTTACGCACCATTTCATTGAATTTCAGAGCGATGTTGCGGCGGCCGAGGGCGTCCTGATAGAGGATGCGGCACTGCGTACCGACGACAAGTCGGTTCTTCTTCGCATCCCGAACCCAAACATAGTTGTCCCGATCCTGATAGCGGCGGTCGGGGTCGATGCAGCTCATGGCGGCCGCATCGGTCTTATCCAGATCCTCGGGCTTGCCGGACAGACAGCACCAGCGGAACGGGCCGTAGCCGAAGTCAAAGAGCTGCGGGCCGAGAATATCCTCGACATACGACGGGAAAACGAAGCCGTCAAGGTCGTTTTCTCCGTTGCGGCACACGGCCGTCACGCCGGCGTCACAGACGGCCTTGAGGAAACTGTTGCCATAGTCGAAGAAATAGGTGCCGCGTTCATGGAACGCACAGATCATCTCATAATGACGGCGCAGAGAGCGGTCGACCAGTGCGCGGAAGCCCTCGCGGTCGGTGGCAAGCATCTCGGTGCGCGCTTCGAAGGTCAAGCCCTGCGGACAGTAGCCGCCGTCATAGGGGACGTGGCAGGAGGTCTGGTCGGAAAGCAGGTCGATCGTGACATTGTTTTCGTAGAGGTATTCGAGCAGATCGACGATGTTGCCGTGGTAGGCGATGGCACACGGCTCCTTCCTTTGAAGCTTTTCCCGCGCCATGGCAAGTGCCTCATCGAGGCTTTCGGTCACGGCACTGACCCAGCCTTGGGTATAACGGGTTTGGATGCGGGACATATCGACCTCGGCAATCAGCGCAACGGCACCGGCAATTTCCGCCGCCTTGCCCTGCGCACCGCTCATGCCGCCCAGACCGCTCGTGACATAGAGACGGCCGCGCAAGTCGCCGTCCTTGGGGATGCCCAGCACGAGGCGTCCGGCGTTGAGGAGCGTGTTGAAGGTGCCGTGGACAATGCCCTGCGGCCCGATGTACATCCAGCCGCCGGCCGTCATCTGGCCGTAGTTCGCCACACCCATGGCGGCGGCACGGTTGAAGCTCTCGAGATTGTCAAATTCACCGACCATCAGGCCGTTGGTGATGATGACACGGGGCGCAAGCTTGTGCGAGCGGAAGAGGCCGAGCGGATGGCCGGACATGACAACAAGCGTCTGCTCGTCCGTCAGCGCCTCAAGATATTGCTTCAAAAGGCGGTACTGCATCCAATTCTGGCAGACCTGACCCGTCTCGCCGTAGGTCACCAGCTCATAGGGATAGAGCGCAACGTCGAAGTCGAGGTTATTGTCGATCATCACCTGAAAGGCCTTGCCCTCGATGCAGTTGCCCTTGTATTCGTCAATGGGCTTGCCGTGTAGGGCACCGGCCGGACGGAAGCGGTAGCCGTAAATTCTGCCCCGTTCCTCCAGCTCCCGGGCAAATTCCTCTGCCATTTGGCGGTGATATTGTTCGGGGATATAGCGCAGGGCGTTGGCGATGGCAAGCTCTCGGTCATTGCGGCTCAGCTTGGCTTCCCGACGGGGCGCGCGGCGGATGCCCTCGACGAAGGCAGGGTATTCCGGCAGCTCGGTGAGCTGAAATTGTATTGTATTCAGATCCATAAGAAAACCTCCGTTATGATTCGAAATATCCCGATGATATCATGCTCGGCGCGGCAATCCGAATTTCGACGGGCAAAGGATCGGGAAGCGGTTCTCCGCGCCGCTTCGCTCCCCGAGATGTGCCTCGGGACAGGGCGACGGCAGTATTATAAGGTGCCGACGGCCTCCTCGACCGCCTTCAAAAGCGTGCCGTCCTTCAGAAGCGCTTCGCAGCGCTCGATGTCGCCGTAGAGCGGACGGTCGGCTTCAAGCACGGGGCACACGGCGCGGACGGCGGCATAGGCGGCGGCGGTGCCCCTTGCAAGCTTCGCCTTGCCGCCCATCAGATCGATTGCCTGACAGACGCACATCAGCTCCATGGCAAGCACACGGCGGACGTTTTTCAGAATTTCTCCTGCCTTGCGAGCGGCGATGGTGCCCATGGAGACGTGATCCTCCTGTCCTGCGGACGAGGGGATGCTGTCGACGGCGGCAGGATGCGCCAAGACCTTGTTCTCCGAAACGAGTGCGGCGGAGGCGTATTGGACGATCATCATGCCGGAGTTGAGGCCGCCGTTTTCGACCAGAAACGCCGGAAAGCCGCCGAGCGACGGATTGACCAGATGCTCCAGGCGACGCTCGGAGATATCGGCAAGCTCGCTCAGGGCAATCGCGAGAAAATCAAAGGCCAGTGCCATCGGCTGACCGTGGAAATTTCCTGCGGAGATTGCCTCGCCCGTTTCACTCAAAACGATGGGATTATCGGTGACGGCGTTTATCTCGATATTGACCTTTGAGAGAATATATTCCAGCGCATCGCGGCTCGCCCCGTGCACCTGCGGCACACAGCGCAGAGAATAGCAGTCCTGCACCCGAAGCTCGCCCTGTCTTGTCACGTTTGCGCTGCCTTCCAGCAGCCTGCGCAGGCGCTCGGCCGTTGCAAGCTGACCGTCGTGCGGACGGACAAGGTGCACCCGTTCGTCCAGCGCATCGATGACGCCTCGGTTGGCCTCAAAGCCGAGCGCCGCATTGATATCCGCAATTTTCATGCAATCCAGCGCATCATAGAGGGCAAGCGCACCGGCTGCGGTCATGGCCTGCGTGCCGTTGATGAGGGCAAGTCCCTCCTTGGCAACCAGCTCAACCGTTGCGATCCCGGCACGGCGCATGGCCTCATCACCGTCAAGAACCTCTCCTCCGAGCTCCGCACGGCCGAGGCCGAGCATCGGCAAGACCATATGTGCGAGAGGCGCAAGGTCACCGCTGGCACCGAGAGAGCCCTTTTGGGGGACGACGGGAGTCACGCCGCCGTTGAGCATATCGATCAGCGTTTGCACTACAGTCAGACGGGTACCGGAATATCCCTTTGCCAAATTATTCACACGCAGGAGCATCATGCCCCGAACGACCTCACGGGCAAACGGCTCGCCTGCGCCGACGGCATGGGAGATGATGAGATTGCGCTGAAGCTGCTTACATTCCTCGCCCGAAATGCTGACATCACTGAATTTTCCGAAGCCCGTGGTGATCCCGTAAACGACAGCTTCGTCCTCGACCAGACGGTCAACGGCCGCACGGGAGGTCGCAATACGCTCCTTTGCCTCCTCGGAGAGGGCGACCGGCGCATTTCGGCGGCAGACCGCTGCCAGTTCCCCGAGCGTCAACGTCTGACCGGTGATAAGGATAGTCTTCATAGTATCTTTCTTCTTTCCGATGTAAAATCTCTTTTATTGTAAACGATTTTCCGCAAAAAAACAAGCCGTATTGCGTTTTTTTCGGAGGTGTTGTATAATATGTTTTTAAGGAGGCGATGAAAATGTACCGACCCTTGGCGGACGAGCTGCGTCCGACAACGCTGGACGATGTCGTCGGGCAGGAGGAGATCCTTTCCGAGGGCAAAATGCTGCGCCGCATGATCGAGTCCGGCCATGTGCCGAATCTCATTTTCTACGGGCCCAGCGGCACGGGCAAGACGACCGTGGCCAACATCATTGCCGAGGCAACGAAGCGCAAGCTCTGCAAGCTCAATGCTACCACGGCCTCCACCGCCGACATTCGGGAGCTTGCCTCGCAGCTCGACACGCTCATGGCACCGAACGGCATTTTGCTCTATCTCGATGAGATTCAGTCCTTCAACAAAAAGCAGCAGCAATCCCTGCTCGAGCACATCGAAAACGGCAAGATCACCCTCATTGCCTCGACGACGGAAAACCCGTTTTTCTACGTATTCAACGCCATTTTGAGCCGTTCGACCGTTTTCGAGTTTAAGCCCGTCTCCGCATCGGCCGTCAAAAAGGCCGTTTGTCGGGCGGTGGACTATATGTCGCAAAAGACCGGCCTTCGTGTTGCGGCCCAAGACGGTGCCCTTGAGCACATCTCCTCGGCCTGCGGCGGTGACGTGCGCAAGGCCATCAACGCCGTGGAAGCCGTCTTCCTTGCGGCAAAGGCCGGCGACGAGGAGCTTTTGATCACCCTCGACGACGCAAAAGAGGTCACCCAGCGCTCGGCCATGCGCTATGACCGAGGCGGCGACAATCAATACGACACTCTCTCGGCACTGATGAAATCCATCCGAGGCTCCGACCCCGACGCCGCCATCCACTATCTGGCGCGTTTTTTGGAGGCAGGCGACCTGCCCTCATGCTGTCGCCGCCTGCTGTGCTCGGCCTGCGAGGACATCGGCCTTGCCTACCCCATGGCCATCCCCATCGTCAAGGCGTGCGTTGACTCCGCCCTCCAGCTCGGAATGCCGGAGGCGCGTCTGCCCTTGGCCGATGCCGTGATTTTGCTTGCGACCGCTCCGAAATCCAACTCCGGCTATGAGGCCATTGCCGCCGCCATGCAGGACGTCCGAGAGGGAAAGCTCGGTGATTTTCCGCGTCAGCTCCAAAATGTCCACGCCGACAGCGCCGGACAGGAGCGCGATCAGGGCTATCTTTACCCCCACGCCTATCCCAATCACTGGGTCAGGCAGCAATATCTGCCCGACATTTTGGTCGGCACACAGTATTATCACTACGGCGAGAATAAAACCGAGCAGGCCGCCAAGCGCTATTGGGACGAGGTGAAAAAATGATCGACCTACGCCTACAGGACAAATTGACCATGAAAAAGCCGCACCCCTGCGGCAGTCGGGACTGGGTCGTCCTGCGCACGGGTGCGGACATCAAGCTCCGCTGTCTCGGCTGCGGCCATGAGGTCATGCTTCCGCGCTTCAAGGTCGAGAAAAGCATCAAGCTCATCACGCACTCGGAGTGACGAGCCGAAAAAAGCCCCGATCCGACCGACCGCAAGGTCGGCTTCGATCGGGGCTTTTCTATGCGGTTTCGAATCAGCCGAGACGGAGGCGGCCTCCGATGATCTTTTCGGTTGCAGTCAGGAGGTCTGCATCGCTTCCCTTGCAGTCCAGTGCGCCCCGTGCGGCCAGAACGGTCAAAATGGCCAGAAAGGTGTCCCAGCCGAGCGGCGCGGCGCCGCTTTCGATCTCCGAGATGGTCTGTCGGCTCTTTCCGACCGTTTTTGCCAGCTCCGCCTGCGAGATGCGGATTTTTTTGCGGTAATCCGGCAGGTCGGCAACAAATGTCTCCAGCAGGATCTCCTGCTGCGATGTCAGAATAAATTGCGGCATGATCTTCCTCCTAGATGATTCCGAGCCGGTGGGCATAAAACGCGACTGCGCCGACGCAAAGCAGGGCGAGCAGCGACAGCACCGCAAGCACCGTCCGCATTGCCGTGGAGCGCTTCTCCCGAACGGGTGGGAGCGTCGGCTCGTAATCGCGGAGGATCGGTGCAGGCTTCGGGACGAAGGGGCTTGGGAGCCGAGGCGCATCATGTGGCTCTTCGACCGGCTCCTCCTGCGCCGAAAGCGAGCGGCCGCAGAGGGCGCAGCGTTCGGCCTTCGGCGGATTGAGCATCGTGCAGGTGCAGGGAAGCCAGCCGACCTCCCGTGCCGTCGTGACCCTCTGCCCGGGGAGCTTACGCCAGAGCATCCCGTCGGCAAAGCAGACCCGTACGACGGTAATGTTCAGGCTCTGCACCGCTTCCCTCCCCAGAACGGTCAGCCGTTCTTCCCCGAAGACGGTGTGCGGTGCGGCGTTGCAGTCGGCCAGAACGACCTCGGGCAGGAGATAGGCCGCGGTTCCGTCGGCTCGGACGCCCTCGATGCGGAGAAAAACGCTGCAAATCAGCCGTTCGGAGCGGTTGACCATCCGAATCTGGACGAAGCTCGTTCCGCTTTTTTGATCCGTGCAGCGGCGGCTGCAATGGATATAGACCGGACACTCCGGCTGCAAAATCGTCTGCATCTGCGTCGGGTGGATCGCAAAGCGGTCGGTGCAAATCATAACCCATGGCCTCCTTTTTCCCGATTTTAACATATTTTGAAGGGACTTTCAACCGTTTTTTGCCGCATTACGAATTTTTCGAGCCGGCAATTCGGATTTCGGCGCACCGCTTGCGCCGAGCGGCATATTGCGAGCAGCAAAGCGCAGCCGACCGAGGCGGCGCACCGCAATGAAACCGTGCAAAGCACATTTCATTGGATGATTGGCATGAAAACGGCTCTGCGGGGGAATTCCCCGAAGAGCCGTTTTTTTGTTTGTTTAGATCAGATCAGTGCAGACGCAGAGGATCTTGGCGACCTCGCAGCGCTTGATATTGTCCTGCGGCGCAAGGTAGGTACCCTCCTTGTCGTGGCTCGTTGTGCCGTTGACGATGCCGTTTTCGACCGCCCACGCAAAGGCCGTCCTTGCATAGCCGCTGACGCAGTCGATGTCCTCGAAGCCCTCCGCCTCGGCGCTTGCCTCCGGCTCGCCCTTCAGACGCCAGAGCATGGTGACGAATTGCTCACGGGTCACAAGCTCATCGGGGCGGAAGGTGCCGTCGGGGAAGCCCGTCACGACGCCGCTCTGCTCCGCCCACGCGATGGCATCGCGATACCACTCGTTGGGAAGATCGGTGAAGGAGGCACCGCCGTCGACCTCGGGCGAGCCGCTCAGTCGGTACAGGAGCGTGGCGGCCTCCGCACGGGTCAGGGCTTTCGTCGGGAGGAAGGTGCCGTCCCGATAGCCGTTGATCAGCTCCGCCTCCGCCGCCGTCATGACATAGGCATAGTACCAGTCTCCCTCACGGACATCGGAGAACGGGTTTTCGAAGGGCGGCTCGACGGGCTCGGGCGGCTCCTCCCCCGTCGGGGGCTCGGGCGGCTCCTCCCCCGTCGGGGGCTCGGGCGGCTCCTCCCCTGTCGGAGGCTCTGGCGGCTCCTCCCCCGTCGGAGGCTCGGGTGGCTCCTCCCCCGTCGGAGGCTCGGGCGGCTCCGTCGGCTCGGCAGGGCTTTCCGCTCCCGTGCACTGCGCCGCAGCGACGGAAGCGTCGTCGCACTTGAGCGTGTAGCTCGCACCCACGGTCAAGGTCGGTGCGGAGAAAAGAACATAGTTTGCAGACCGCAGAGCCGTCGCGGTAGCGAGCACATTGCCGCTTGCATCGGTGACGGTAACGGTCTGTCCTGCGTCGATCGTGAAGCTCGAGCCTTGGTTTCCTCCGCCGGGGCCGCCGGGGCCGTGCCAACCGCCTCCGCCGCCGAAGCCGCCGAAGCCGCCGCCGAAGCAGAGATAGGGCTGCGACCCGTTTGCCGGAGTCTGCGCCATCTGCCTTTGACCCACGGCAAGAACAACGCCGCCGCTGATCAAAAGAGTGCCGTCGCTGTCAAGCGGTGCATTATCGCCCCGCGCGGAGGAATAGACCTCCACGCTGCCGCCGGCAATGGTCAGGCTGCCGTTGGAATCGAGGCCGTCACCCGTCTGTGCATCGACATAGAGGTCGCCTCCGAAAATATTCAGAGAAAAATCATAATTTGTCAGGTCGGAGTTGGCGGCGTTCAGGCCGTCGTCCGTTGCGTGGACGGTGATATCTCCGCCGTAGATATTCAGCGTGGCCGCCTCGATGCCCTCGTAGGACTGCTCGATCGTGATCGTCGGGCCGACCGAGCTGTCCTCGGTTCCGATGTTCATCGTTCGGTCGCAGTGCAGGCCGTCATCCGCCGAATTCACGACCAAATTGCCGCTTTCTATGGAGAGAAGCTGCTCTGCGTTGATGCCGTCGTTGACCATGGCCGTAATGTTAAGCGTCAGGTCACGGATGGTGAGCCATGCCTCGCCCTCCGCCTCCGTGGTGCAGCCTGCCTTAATGCCGTTTTTGCCGTTGGCGACGAGGTTCAGCGTTCCGCCGCCGCAGAGCGTCACCTGCGATCCGTCCTTGCACTTGATGACGGCATTTTCGGCGTCTGCATTGTCGGGATAGCTGTCATCGTTGTTATAAGCGGCGTCGGTCAGGGTGTTGACGGTTCCGCTCGCCGCAATGACGGTGACGGCGGAGGACTTGTTACAGGCCAATGGCGCCGTGGTCGTTGCGGTGAGATCGACCCCACTTAAAACGAGGGTCACGCCCTCGGTGCCCTTTTTGACCTTGACGGAGCCGTCCGAGCAGGTGCCGGAGACGACATAGGTGCCCTCTGCATTGAGGGTCAGGGCCGTGCCGCTGATCTTGTAGCCATCGTACTTGCCCTCCGTCACGGCTATGCCGTCGTCGGAAAAAACGAAATAGGTCGCGTTTTCC
The DNA here is from genome assembly GCA_964555465.1 of uncultured Oscillospiraceae bacterium. Lineage (GTDB taxonomy): Bacteria > Bacillota > Clostridia > Oscillospirales > Oscillospiraceae > JAZOXB01. The sequence goes on along the minus strand of CAZKSR010000024.1, from coordinate 2,306 downwards.
GCGTCATACTCCGCCTCCTCCGCCGTGGCCGAGGGAAAGCCGCAGAGCATCAGCGCCAAGCAGAGCAATACGGACAGAACCTTTTTCATGCGATAAACCTCCTGATTTTGGGGATACTGTAGCGATATAATAGTGTGTGAAGATTGAAAAAAGATTGAAGGCGCAAGCAAAATTCACTCCTGCGCGCCTTTTCCGGACGGTACGCCGTTGTTTTTTGCCGAAGCGGTGCATTGCGTCACAAATATTTCACAAAAAGTTTTAGCAGACCTATTGACAAAGTGCTAAAAAGGTTGTAGAATTGCTTTAGCACTCAGGAGAAAGGAGTGCTAAAGTGAAAGGAGGGGGATTTCCCTTGGAGCTGTCGGAACGCAAACAGCGCATCTTAAAGGCCATTGTTGACCTGTATATCCGCACGGCCGAGCCGGTCGGGTCGAAAACGATCGCCCAGCTTCCGGACATGGATTTCTCCTCCGCTACCATCCGCAACGAGATGGCGGAGCTGACAAGCCTCGGCTTTCTGGAGCAGCCGCACACCTCTGCCGGCCGCATCCCCAGTCCTGCCGGCTACCGCTTCTACATCGACCGTCTGATGCAGGACTACAGCCTCTCGGTCGATGAGACGAAATCCATCAATCAAGCCATGGAGCTGAGAATGCAGGAGTTCGACCGTGCTATGAGCCGCGTCAGCAAGCTTGTCTCCCAGCTCACGAACCTGCCGGCCTATACCGTGACCGCCCCGACGCAGGGCGTGACGGTGCGACGATATGAAATTCTCCCTGCCGATAAGGGCAGCTTCATTCTGGTCGTCATGGCCTCGGATGAGACGGTGAAAAACAAGCTCATCAAGCTGCCGCTGAATGTCGGTGAGTCCGACCTGAAGCTCCTGTCCGCCGTTCTGAACGCCACGTTGACCGATCTGACCGTCGAGGGCTTTACGCCGGAGGCCATTGAGAAGGTAATCCGAAGTGCCGGTGCAGCGGCGGGGCTTGTCCCCATCGTCGTCGATTTCACGACACATCTGCTCGAATCCTGCCGCCGCAGCGAGGTCTATGTGACCGGCCATAACCGCCTTTTGGGTCAGCCGGAATACCAAGATCTGAGCAAGGCGCAGGAGATTCTCGGTGCACTCGACGAGGAGACGATCTCAAATCTCCCGGCCAAGCTCGACGCCACAAGCTCCGTCCAAATTCTGGTCGGCCCCGAAAACGTGGCACAGGAGCTGAAGGACACCTCCGTCGTCATGACGAGATTCGACATCGGTGACGGGATGCAGGGCATGATCGGCGTGGTCGGCCCACAGCGCATGGATTATGCGCAGATCACCGCCAGACTAAGCTACTTTGCCGAAGGACTGGGCAGAATGTTCGGAAAATCCGAGCTGCCCGAGGCAAAGAAGGAGGAATAAAATTTGTCGAAAAATAAGGAAAACAAGCAGCCCGAGGCACAGACGGAGCCGACCGCAGAAGCGGTCGAGGAGGTCAAGGAGCCGACCGAGACGGAGCGCATGGAAGCCGAGCTTGCCGAGCAGAAGGATCAATATCTGCGTCTGGCCGCCGAATATGACAACTTCCGCAAGCGTTCCCAGCGGGAAAAGGACGCCATTTATACCGACGCCGTGGCGGACACCGCCAAGAAATTCCTGCCGGTGTATGACAATCTGCTTCGCGCCCTTCAGGGCGAAACGGCAGACGAGGCATACAAAAAGGGCGTTGAGATGATCCAAGCCGAGCTGGTCAAAACCCTCGAGGGTCTGAGCATCGTTCCTTTCGGTGCCGTCGGTGAGCCCTTTGACCCCGAAAAGCACAACGCCGTCATGCACTGTGAGGACGAAGCTTTCGGAGAGAATGTCATCGCGGATGTGTTCCAGACGGGCTTCCTGCAGGGCGAAAAGGTCATCCGCTTCGCCATGGTCAAGGTGGCCAACTGAAGCCGCCTCTCATACCCTATGGGTTATTTCATCCCGTCCCTGAAACGGGACAATAAAATTCGTAAACAATATTTCATTATCATATAGGAGGAACTTATAATGGGAAAAATTATAGTTATTGATTTAGGTACTAACAAATCGTTCTTCGCCGTCATCGAGGGCGGCGAGCCTGTTGTCATCGCCAACGCCGAGGGCAACCGCACAACGCCGTCCGTCGTTGCCTTCTCCAAGACCGGCGAACGCATGGTCGGCCAGGTCGCCAAGCGTCAGGCCGTCACGAACGCCGACCGCACCGTCGCTTCCATCAAGCGTCACATGGGCACGGACTACCGTGTCACCATCGACTCCAAGAAATTCACTCCGCAGGAGATCTCCGCCA
>CAZKSR010000023.1:0-21867 GCA_964555465.1 uncultured Oscillospiraceae bacterium | reverse complement strand
TGATAGCGAATAATGGTACGATTTTGGTACGCTGACAAAACAAAAACGCCCGAAAGCCTTGAAAATACAGGGCTTTCGGGCATTGTTTATTTTATTTCCATTCTATTGTTTCTTTATATTTTACAGGATAACGAGCAGAAAGACAAGCAATATTTTCAGAAAGTCTTTCATTTCCGAAAAAATCGTGTATAATATAAAGGAATGTCGAGAAAGGAAACGAAACGATTGACCACAGATTTGACCATTGCTCCGGGCGTGACGCTGCACGCTCTTTTGACCGATAAATTTAAGACCGGCTGCTTCAGCATCAACCTTCTGCGGCCGCACACAAAGCAGACGGCGGCGCTCGACGCCCTTTTGCCGAGCGTCCTTCTGCGTGCCACGGAAAAATATCCCGACATCCGTGCGATCTCCATGCGTCTGGATGCGCTCTACGGAGCCTCCCTCGGCACAATCGTGCGCAGAAAGGGAGAGGCAAAGCTGACGGGCTTTTATGCCGATTTCATCGAGGATGCGTTTTTGCCGCAGGGCGAGCACATTTTCGAGGAAATGGCCGCATTTGCCAAGGAGGTTCTCCTGCACCCCTACACCGAAAACGGCTGCTTCGCGGAACGCTTTGTCGAGGGCGAGAAGCAGAATCTCATCAACGCCATCGAGGGAGCCGTGAATGATAAGCGCACCTATGCCACGCAGAAGCTGATCGGCATGATGTGCGAAAACGAAGCCTACGGCGTGCCCAGACTGGGCGAGGCCGAGGACGTGAGGAGCATCACGGCACTCGAGCTTTGGACGCACTATCAACGGGTACTGGAAAGCTCCCGTGTGGAGATCTTCTATGCCGGACGGCAGGAGGCTCGGACGGTCGCCGCCGCCTTTGCAGACCTTCTGCCCCGACGGACGGGGCCGTTTGAGGCGGCTTCCACCGAGGTCATCCGTGCGGCGCAGACGCTTCGGGAATGTACGGAGACGATGGATGTGACGCAGGGCAAGCTCGTCATGGGCCTGCGTACCGGCATCACGGCCGGGGACGACGATTTTGCCGCCCTGATGCTCCTCAATGCAGTCTACGGCTCCGGTGTGACGAGCAAGCTCTTCGTCAATGTCCGAGAGAAAATGAGCGTGTGCTATTACGCCTCGTCCTCCGTCGACAAGCACAAGGGTCTGATGATCGTCTCCTCGGGCATCGACTTTGCCGACTACGACAGGGCGAAGAAAGCGATATTAAAGGAGCTGGACGACTGCAGGCAGGGCAGAATTTCCGAGGAGGAGCTGCGCTCTGCACGGACGCAGACCGTTTCCGCGCTGCGCATGGCGCTCGATGCTCCCGTTCGCCTGGACGATTTCTATGTCGGCATGACCATCGAGCCCTGCGAGGATATCCCGGAGCTGATACGGCATATTGAAGCACTCACCGCGGACGACCTTGCGGCGGCGGCTCGGAAGCTGACGCTTGATACGGTGTATTTTCTGAAGGGGGAGACGGCATGAGAAGAACGGATTACCCCCGACTGGGCGAGCACTGCTATGACGCCGTGCTGGAAAACGGCCTGCATCTGCGAGTGGTTCCCAAACGGGGCTTTGTGAAAAAATACGCATTTCTGGCGGTGAATTTCGGCTCGATCGATACCGCCTTCACGCTCGGCGGCGCGGAGCATCGTGTGCCCGACGGCATTGCCCACTATCTGGAGCACAAAATGTTCGATCTGCCCGAGGGCGATGCGATGAATCTCTTCGCCGCACACGGCGGCAGCCCGAACGCCTTTACGAGCTATTCCATGACGGCCTATTACTTCTCCTGCACGGAGGAATTCGAGGAAAACCTCAAAATTCTGCTGCGTATGGTGCTCACGCCGTATTTCACACCCGAGAGTGTCGAGAAGGAGCGCGGCATCATTGCGCAGGAGATCCGAATGTATGAGGACAGCCCGTATTCCCGTGTGTATGAGGATCTCTTCGCCGATGCTTTCGCGGAGCATCCCGTACGTGTTCCCATCGCCGGGACGGTAGAGAGCATCGAAAAAATTACGCCGCAAATGCTCTGCGACTGCCATCGGGCGTTTTACCGGCCGGCAAACATGACGCTGTGCGTGGCCGGAGATGTTGACGAGAAGCGAGTGGAGGAGCTGGTGCGTGAGCTGACGCCGCAGACGGCGGCGGAGGTGCCCGTCCGCAACTACGGTCGGAAAGAGACGATGCGCTGTCAAAAAGAGCGCTCCTGTCGGCAGATGACGGTATCCATGCCCACCTTTGCCATCGCCTTCAAATGCGAAGGCGGCGCGAGAGGGGAGAAGCTGATGCACGACGAGATCGTCGGTGATCTTGCCGCCGAAATCCTCTGCGGCGAGTCGTCGGAGCTTTACCTTCGCCTGTATGACGAGGGACTGATCGACACGGATTTCTCCGCCGGCTTCGAGGGCGTCAAGGATGCCTGTCTCATCTCCGTCACGGGAGACAGCCGCGACCCGGAGGCCGTTTTCCGCGCGATTCTGGACGAGGCCGACCGCATCCGACAAAACGGCTTCGACCGTGCGCAATTCGACCGTCTGCTCCGCTCGGCGCTCGGACGCCGCACCCGTGACCTCGACGGTTTTGAAAATGTCTGCTATCGCAACTGCGCCTATGATTTTGACGGCATGGACTACTTCCGCTTCCCGGAGGTCTACGCCACCGTTACGCCGCAGGAGGTGCAGGAGCTGATCGACCGTGTCGTGCGGCCGGAGCGTTCCTGTATGGCGGTGATCCGAAATAAGGAGGAAAAACAATGACACTTTTATCCAAGGTCGGCTCCATCGGCTTCCCGAATCTCGGAATCGGGGACTTTGACCCTGCCGACGGCTTTACGATCTTCGGCTTCGAGATCAAGTTTTACGGCGTGATCATCGCGTTCGGTCTGTTGCTGGCGGTGCTTTACGCCATGCGCAGAGCAAGAGAATTCGGCCTGACGAGCGACGATATTTTGGACATCGTCCTCATCGGCACGCCGAGCGCCATCGTCGGCGCACGGCTCTACTATGTCCTCTCGCACGGCACACCCTTCCGCGAGTGGCTCTCTATTCGTGACGGCGGCCTTGCCATCTACGGCGCGGTGATCGGCGCGGTGCTTTCGCTCACGATATATTACCTTCTCAGCAAGAAGCGCAGAAGAAAATTTTTGCCTGCACTTGATGTCGGCGGACTCGGTCTGCTGATCGGGCAGGCGGTCGGCCGCTGGGGAAATTTCTTCAATCGTGAGGCATTCGGCACCTGCACCGACGGACTGTTTGCCATGCGCCTGTCCGAAAACCGCCTGAACGGTCTGGTCGAGCTGAAGGATTCCCCCGCAATGCAGACCCTGCGTGACAACGCCGTCGACGGCTTCATTCAGGTGCACCCGACGTTTTTGTATGAGTCGGCGTGGAATGTGCTCGGTCTGATCCTCCTGCATTTCCTGTCGAAAAAGCGGAAGTTCGACGGGCAGGTTTTCCTGTATTACATCGCATGGTACGGCCTCGGCAGGGCCTTTATCGAGGGCTTGCGTATGGACAGCCTGATGCCGGGCGACATCCGCATTTCTCAGGTGCTCGGCGGCGTGAGCTGCCTCATCGCCGTGGCAATTTTGATCTATTTCCTCTGCTTCAAGCGGCCGAGCAGCGAAGGGCTGCTGGTGCGCCGCCTTGCGGCGGAGGCCGAGGCTGCTCGGGCAGCGGAGGAAACGGAGGAAGCAGCAGCCGATGCGCAGGAGCCGCAGGAAGCTGAAGAAAATTCGGAAACGGAGGAAGAACATGGAACAGTTTAAGGAAAAGGCGGTCAGTGCTGCCGAAGCTGCCGCAAAGACGGCAAAGTATCTCGCTTTCGTTGCAAAAACCAAGATGGAAATCCGTCTGGAGAAGGAGAAGATCCGCCGCCTCTATGCCAAGCTCGGCAAGGTTTATTACAAGGACCATGTCACCGACGAAGAGCCGGACGAGGCCGAGTACAAGCCCCTGTGCGAGCTGATCTCGGATTCCTTCCGCCGCATCAATGCTCTGAAGGACGCATTGGAGGATGCAAAGGAGGAATACAATTCCCGTCCGGACGAGGCGGAGATTGAAGAGGACTTCGAGGAAGCTCCGGAAGAGAAGCCCGAAGAGGGCGAAACCGAATAAAGACAACGACCCCCGTGCTTCGAAAAAAGCACGGGGGTCGGCTTTTGAACTTATTATTTTGTGTTTTGCACGCGGAGGATCATCGATTCCACGGCGCTACACGCATTGATATAGGTAAAGCGGATTTCCGGATGTTCCCGCTGAAAGACGATGAAAAGCTCGTGGGTAAAGGCCTGACCGATTCCCGTGATGCCGGCAAAGTCCAGCGTGACATCTTCAAAACGGGAGATCATCGGCACAAGCCGACGAGCCTCGGAACGGGAGACCATTTTTGTGTCGGAAAAAATGTGCGCAAGGGGAAGCTGCGTGCGGAAAAAACCACGCTCCACGTCAGAGAACATATTCATCACCTCAAGAAGGTCGCGGCGAGATTCGTTTTCCAGACGCATGATAACGATCGTTCCTTCGTCGGAATCGGGCAGGGGGGAATCAAAGACAGCGTCCGGAAGAACATTGTGTGTGAAAACCTTACCCTTGGAATAGATGGAAAACAGATCGGTGGCACGGGAAGAAAAGAAAATCCCTTCGCCGCTGTGATGGGCACGATCCGTGGTGAATTTTCCGGCATAGAGCACCGAAACGGCCTCGTCCAAAGTGATGTCAATGTGCTCTGTCTCGGAGATGTAGGCTCTGATTTTCTCGAAAATTCCAACGCCGTTATCGGCAATGAGAATGGTTGTCGAAAGCGCGTTTTTGGAAACAAAGACGGAAATCTCGGTTGCTTCAGCGTGCTCAATCGCATTGTTCATCATTTCCGTAAAGGAGTATTGCCAAATTTCGATGACATTATGCGGCATTTCGGACAAAAACGGTCGGATGTCCCGATTAAAAATCCGATCCTCTGTCGGATGCTCGGAAAGGGAATAAGAAAACAGGGAGCCGGTATCGGCAAGCTTGTATTTTGAGGCGCTGGAGTCGTCCGCAAGGATTACCCCGTCTTGCAGGAGTTGACGGATGTAGTTGTTGACGGTCGTCCTGGAAATGCCGTAAGCGGCGACTGTTTTCGATGTGACCTTCGGGTCAAACGACTGAATGTGGCGCAGGATATAGCGTTTGATCTCTTCTCTGGCTTCTTTTTTTAATGACATGGCGAACCCCTCCTGTTAGAAATGATAACATAAAAAGATGCTTTTGTCAATATAAAAAATGATATCGTAAATATAAAAATCGGAGTACGGCAAGTTAATTTCAAAGATGCCGGAAGCATCACAAAAAGGAGCGGAAGGTTGCGAGCTTTGCTCTGCCGTAAATGAGGAAGTGAAGCCGCAAACGAGAGAAAATATATGAACAAGCGTTCTAAAATTCAGAGTTTACGGGGAAAATGGGAAAAACTTCCGAAGATTTTGCTCAAAAATTGCAAAAAGGGGATTGATTATTTTGCCCAAAGGGTGTATACTGTAAGCAAAGTGGAGCAAAATGGATGAAAAATGAGCGAAATGGAGCGAGGTGAGGGCGATGTTCGGCAAATACAAGCACACGATCGACGCAAAGGGTCGCCTTTTCGTGCCCTCAAAGCTTCGGGAAGAGCTTGGCTCCCAGTTTTACGTCGCAAAGGCACCGGATGCCTGCCTGTCCGTCTATCCGGAGGCGCAGTGGCAGAAGGTTCTCGACCATTTTGACGAGCTGCCGCCGGCGCAGGCTCGCAAGATGCGCTATTTTTTCGCCAATGTCTGGAAATGCGAGCCGGACAAGCAGGGGCGCTTCCTCCTGCCGGAGGATTACCGCTCATGGGCGGGGATCACGCAGGACGTCGTCTTTATCGGACAGGCCGGCCGTGCGGAGATCTGGTCGGCGGAGCGCTACGAGGCGGAGGAGGCAGCTTTCCTCACCCCCGAGACGCTGGCAAACGTGATGGAGGAGCTTGGCTTCTGATATGGAATTTTCACATAAATCCGTCCTGCTCGATGAGTGCATCGAGGCACTGAACATCCGTCCGAACGGCATTTATCTCGACGGGACGCTCGGCGGCGCAGGACATTCCTTCCAAATCGCAAAGCGCCTGACGACCGGCACGCTGATCGGCGTCGACCGTGACCGTGTTGCGTTGGCAGCGGCGGAGAAGCGGCTTGCGCCCTTTGCCGACCGTGTCTGCTTGATTCATTCCAATTTTTCCGAGCTCAACGGCATTTTGGACGGCCTGAATATTTCGGGCGTGGACGGGATGCTCTTTGATCTCGGCGTTTCCTCGCCGCAACTGGACGACGCCGCAAGAGGCTTCTCCTATATGGCCGATGCGCCGCTGGATATGCGCATGAACAACGAAGACAGCCTGACCGCCTACGACGTGGTCAACGGCTACTCCTTTGAGGAGCTGCGGAAGCTATTGTACGAATACGGCGAGGAGCGCTATGCGCCGTCGATTGCATCGACGATTGTGAAGCGTCGGGAGAGCAAGCCGATCGAGACGACGCTGGAGCTTGCGGAGATCATCCGCAGCGCGATGCCGCCGCAGGCATTGAGAGAAAAACAGCACCCGGCCAAGCGCAGCTTTCAGGCCATCCGCATTGCGGTCAACGACGAGCTGAACTCCGTCAGCCGAATGATGGATGCCGCCATCGGCCGGCTGAATAAGGGCGGCAGACTGGCCGTCATCACCTTCCATTCTTTGGAAGACCGCATCGTGAAAAATGCGATGCAGACGGCGGCGAAGGGCTGCACCTGTCCTCCGGAATTTCCGGTCTGCGTCTGCGGCAAGAAGCCGCTGGTCAACCTGATCTCCCGAAAGCCCATCGTCTCGGGGGCGAAGGAGCTGGAGGAAAATCCCCGCGCACGGAGCGCGAAGCTCCGCGTCTGCGAAAAGAGATAACAAGCGAAAGGAGTGCCGACAATGGCATCGGACAACAGATATCGCAACAACGGTTCGGCGGCGGTCGACCTGTTTTCCGTGCGCAGCAATACCGCAAGACCGCTGGAGCTGCCGGAAAATTTGCCGCAAGCCCCTGCCGAGCCTGCGAAAATCGTCAAATTCCGTCTGAAAATATCGCCCTTTGCGGTCGTCGGCACGCTTCTGTGCGTGGCGCTGCTGCTGCTGGTCGTGTTCAGCTATGTCAGCCTCTTCGAGGTGCGCAACGAGATCGGTGATCTGGAAAGCACGAAGAGCGAGCTTTTGACCGAGCAGGAAAAGCTGCGTTCGGAATATGAAAGCTCCATCGACCTTTCGGTGATTGAGGAGCGCGCGCTGGCGCTGGGCATGACGCAGGCGACCGGCGACCGTATCCGCTATGTGCAAATCGGCGGCGGAGACAGCACGGAGGTGTTCTCTGCGCCGAAGGAGCGGAATATATTGGAACAGATCTATGATGCGTTCTACGGCGTGTTCCGTAGCGTTGGGGAGTACTTCTCCTGATTTCACGGGTCATATAACGGGACATGGGCGGTGAGAAAAATTGCCGCCCATGTTTTGGATTATTCATGGAGGCGTTTATGAGGCGAGAAGATCTCGGAAAAAGGAGAAAACACTCGAAAAAAGACAGACATTCTGCTGTATCGACCGGCTATATTCGCAGAGCGGTGATGATCCTTGCGGTGTGCTGTGTGGTGCTTTTTGCGGTGCTTGGCGGCAGAATGGCCTATCTGATGATCGCAAAGCACGAATTGTATGAGGAGCTTGCCATTCGCAATCAGACCCGTTCAACGTCCGTGACGGCCTCGCGCGGCACGATCTATGACCGAAATATGACGACGCTGGCGGCCTCCTCAAGCGTGGAAAATATTTTCCTCGATCCGTTGGAGCTGTCGCAAAACGGAGTCGACATTGATTTTTTGGCGAGAAATCTGTCTGAAATTCTGGATGTCAGCGAGGAATTTGTCAAAAAACAGGCAGCGGACACCAATATGCGCTATAAAATGCTCAAGCGCAAGCAGGGACAGGAGGTTTGTGACCGAGTCCGTGCTTTCATCAGCGAAAACAGCATCATCGGCGTGCATCTGGAGCCGGACTCTCTGCGTTACTATCCCAATAACGAGGTCGCCTCCCAGATTCTCGGCTTTACCAATACGGAGAACATCGGCTCGGAGGGGCTGGAATCCTACTATAACTCCATCCTTGAGGGAACGGCCGGCGCCGTCATTACGACCAAGGGCAACCACGAGACGGAAATGCTCTATTCCTATGAAAAATACTACGAGGCGACCGACGGAGAGAGCCTGGTACTGACCGTCGACCTGACGGTGCAACGCGCGCTGGAGAAGCAGCTGCGCGATGCCATCGACACCTATGATGTCCAAAACGGGGCCTTCGGCGTCGTGATGGATGTCAACACGGGCGAGATTTTGGCGATGGCGACGCTGGGCGGCTATGACCCGAACAACTATCTGGAAATTTTCGACGTGCAGACCTACGAGAAGACGGAGCTTCTTTATGAAGAGGCCATGTCATACCCGGAGGACAGCACCGAACGGCAGGAAAAGCTCGACGAGTATAATTCCGCCGTTGCCGCGGCTCGCCTGTCTCAGTGGAGAAACCGCTGCGTTTCTGACGGCTACGAGCCCGGCTCGACCTTCAAGGTGCTGACACTGGCTGCGGCGCTGGACTCCGGCTCGGTCAGCCTGAACGACAGCTTCTACTGCGCCGGAAATGAGAAATTTGAAGGCCGTGAGCAGGTGCTTAACTGCTGGAAGCCCTACGGCCACGGCGAGCAGACCACGGCACAGGCATTGCAGAATTCCTGTAACCTTGCCTTTGCGCACATCGGCCTGATGACCGGCGGCGACACGCTGTATGATTATTACGAGTCCTTCGGACTGATGACCTCAACCGGCATCGACCTGCCCGGCGAGGCAAGCGGCCTCTTCCATTCCAGAGAACGCTTGACGAATACGGCGGCCAACGGCACGAGCTACCTGATTTCGACCACCTTCGGCCAAACCTTCAAGATCACGCCCATACAGCTTGTTCGGGCAATCTCGGCGGTGGTCAACGGCGGCTATCTGCTCGAGCCGTATATTGTGTCCGAGGTGCTTGATGCCGATGGGAATGTGGTTACGAAAAACGACCGCTCCGTCATCTGTCAGGTCATCTCCGAGGAAACCTCCGATACTATGTGCACCCTGATCGAATCCGTTGTCACGGAGGGCACGGCAGGTAATGCAAAGGTCGTCGGCTACTCCATCGGCGGCAAGACGGGAACCTCCGAAAAGACCGATACGGTCGATGAAAACGGCAATATCACGAACGACAAGATCGTCTCCTTCGTCGGTGTGGCACCGATGGAGAATCCGCAGTATGTCGTCCTTGTCGCCCTCGATACGCCCAGCCGCAGCACCGGCCTTTATATCTCCGGCGGCGTGATGGCCGCTCCGACCGTTGCGGCGGTCTTTGAGGATATTCTGCCCTACCTCGGCGTGGAGGCGGATTATACCGCAAGCGATATGTACCGCGTGAATGTCACAATGCCGAGCGTTGTCGGAAAGAGCGAGACGGAGGCGGCCTCCGTTCTGAAAAGCTTCTATTTGGAATACCGCATCGTCGGAGACGGCGATAAGATCGTCGGCCAGATTCCGGCGGCGGGGAAGGCCGTGCCCGGCTATTCCACCGTCATTCTCTACACGGATGATTCCATGCCGACCAACACGGTCAAGGTGCCCGATCTGATCGGCATGACCGTTTCCGAGGCAACAGAGCAGCTGGAGCAATTGGGGTTGTACCTGCAAACAAAGGGCACCGACTCGACTGCGTCCTATGTTCTTGCGACCGGTCAGGACATTGACGCCGGTACGGAGGTAGCGCTCGGCACGACGGTCACGGTGATCTTTGCGGACACAACTGCACTGGATTAAAGGGGAAAGTATGAAACTGGAAAAATTGTTACAGGGCGTTGAAATCCTCGAGACGAACGCCGCAATGCAAACCGAGATCACGGGCGTAACGGATTCCAGTCGGGAGGCAACGGAGGGGATGCTGTTCCTCGCCGTGACGGGCTATGCGACCGACGGGCACCGATATATTCCCGATGCCGTAAAACGAGGGGCGGCTGTCGTCCTCTGCGAACGGCAGATGCCGGAGGATCGGCCGTGGGTACGGGTGAAGGATTCGCGCGCGGCGATGGCGACCATCGGGGCGAACTGGCACGGAAGGCCTGCGGAAAAAATGCAGATGATCGGCGTGACGGGCACGAACGGAAAGACCTCCGTGACCTATCTTCTGAAAAATCTTCTGGAAAAGGCGACGGGGGAGAAGGTCGGACTGATCGGGACGATCCATAACCTCTGCGGTGAGGAGGTCATTGAGGGCGAGCGTACGACCCCGGGTGCCATCGAGCTGCAAGGTCTGCTTGCGAAAATGCAGCGCTCGGGCTGCAAATATGTTGTGATGGAAGTCTCGTCCCATGCGCTGGTGCAGCGGCGGACGGACGGCATCGACTTTGCCGTCGGTGCGTTCACGAATCTGACGGAGGATCATCTTGACTTCCACCACACCATGGAGGAATACGGCAGAGCAAAAGCAATGCTCTTCACGCGCTGTCGAAGGGGTGTGTTCAACCTCGACGATGCGGCGGCGAAAACCATGATGGCGTCTGCGACCTGCACCTGTCATACGGTCGGCCTTGCAAAGGCGGCTTCCCTCCGCGCGGAGAATGTCGTTCTGGCCTCCGACCATGTTCGCATGGAAATCTGCGAGGCAGGGGAGAGGGAGACTTTGACCGTCGGCATCCCCGGCCGCTTTACGGTGAGCAACTGTCTTGTGGCTTTGGGCATCGCACGAGCCTTGGGACTTGATCTGCACGCGGCGGTTCGGGCACTTTCGACGGCAAAGGGCGTCAAGGGACGCATCGAGGTCGTCCCGACGCCGAATTGCGATTTTACCGTTTTGATCGACTATGCCCATACCCCCGACGGGCTGGAAAATCTGCTGCGCTCCGTTCGGGATTTCAGCAAAAAACGCATCATCACAGTCTTCGGCTGCGGCGGCGACCGCGATCGCACGAAGCGCCCGATCATGGGGCGCATTGCCGCAGAGCACTCCGACCTTGTCGTTGTGACCTCGGATAATCCCCGAACGGAGGAGCCGATGACGATCATCTCGGAGATCCTCGGCGGCATGAAGAACACCCAAACGCCATATATTGTGGAAGAAAACCGCCGCAAGGCCATCCGTATTGCCTTGCGTTCTGCGGAAAAAGATGATATCATATTACTGGCTGGAAAGGGCCACGAGACTTATCAGATCCTCGGCACGGAAAAGACCCGATTGGACGAACGGGAGGAGGTTGCATTGGCACTATGCGAGATGCGGCAATAACGCTGGCACAGGCGGCGTCATGGTGCGGCGGCACGGTGGCGGCGGAATTTGAAGCCGTCACGTTTCGGGGCGCAAATTTCGACACCCGAACACTGCAAACGGGCGAGCTGTTCGTCGCAGTCCTCGGTGCACGCAACGGCCATGCTTTTGCGGCCTCTGCAATGGCTCGCGGAGCGGCGGCGGTTCTGGCCGGTGAGCGCTTGCCCTCGTCGATTCCGACCATTTATGTCAAGGATACCGTAAAAGCCCTGCAGGACATCGCCTGCGGCTATCGGCGCACGCTTTCGTGCCGCTGTGTCGGCATCACCGGCTCGGTCGGCAAGACCACGACGAAGGAAATGATATCCGCCGTGCTTTCGTGCGCCATGCGGACGCAAAAAACCGAGGCGAATTTCAATAACGACATCGGTCTGCCCGTGACGGTGCTTTCGCTTGCGAGGGACTGCGAGGCGGCGGTTTTGGAGATGGGAATGAACCATTTCGGTGAGATCTCGCTCCTGACGGGCATTGCGCAGCCCGATATTGCCGTGATTACGAACGTCGGCACGATGCACATTGAAAATCTCGGCTCCCGTGAGGGAATTTTGCGCGCGAAGCTTGAAATCATGGAGGGACTGCGTGAAAACGGACGTGTCGTTTTCTGCGGAGACAATGACCTCCTGCACGGCGTGGCGGAAGAATATCATGCGGTGGAATTCGGTCTGGAGGCGCACAATGCCGTCAGAGCCGTGAACATCCGCACGGTGGGGCAGACGACCGCTTTCACGGTGATCGCGTTCGGTGAGAGGTTCGAGGTGAGCCTCCCGACCGTCGGTGAACACAATGTGAGAAACGCCCTTTGCGCCGTCACGGTGGGGCTTCTGTGCGGCATGAGGACGGAGGACATCTGCCGAGGACTTGCCGCCTTCCGCAATACCGGCCTGCGGCAAAGCATCTATACGGTCGACGGCGTGAAAATCATTGCCGACTGCTATAACGCAGGGCCGGAATCCATGCGAGCGGCGCTGAAGGTGCTTTCCTCGGAAAACGGCAGGAAAATCGCCGTCCTCGGCGCAATGCTGGAGCTGGGCGACCTCGCGCCGCAGGCGCATTACGAGGTCGGTCTGGAATCCGGAGGGATCGCGGATCTCCTCTTTGCCTACGGCGCCAACAGCGAGGAATATGTACGCGGCGCAAGCAAAAGCGGCATTGCGTTCGCAAAAAAATTCGACACCCACGCAGCCTTGGCGGAGGCACTGAAGAAGGAGCTTCGCCCGGGCGACACCCTGCTGGTCAAGGGCAGCCACGGGATGCACATGGAAAACATCCTGCAATTGCTCGATATGCGGAACAAAGGAGATAATTGAAATGGATCTGGCTATGATTTTGACCTCGGTCGTCGGCGGCTTCCTGCTTGCCGCCGTTTTGGGAAAATTCCTGATCCCTGCGCTCATCGCACTGAAGGCAGGACAGTCCATCAAGGAAATCGGCCCGACATGGCACAACAACAAGGCCGGTACCCCGACGATGGGCGGCCTGATGTTCATCGCCGCCTCCCTCCTGTGTGCGGCAACGGCGTGGTTTGCCTACGCCGAGGGGGATTGTTTGAATCTGATCGTTTTGGCCTTGGCACTGATGTTCGGACTGATCGGCTTTCTGGATGACTTCATCAAGGTGCGCAAGAAGAGAAACCTCGGACTGACGGGCATCCAGAAGCTCGTTTTGCAGATCATCGCCTCGGCAATCTTCCTTGCGGCACTGCACCTAACGGGGCATCTGAGCTATGAGCTTTACATCCCGTTTGTCAAGGGTGCGGTCTGCACCGTGCCGAAGCTCGTCTATCTTGCGGCGGCGATCTTTATCATCGTCGGCTGCGTCAATGCCGTCAACCTGACCGACGGCATCGACGGCTTGGCAAGCGGCGTGACGGCACCGGTCATGCTCTTCTTCGTTCTGGTATCCATGACGGCGAAGCAGGCCGGACTTGCGACCTTCCCTGCGGCTCTGTTGGGCGGTCTGTGCGGCTTCCTCCTGTATAATTTCTACCCTGCAAAGGTCTTTATGGGCGACACGGGCTCGCTGTTTTTGGGCGGTGCCGTCTGCGGCCTGGCCTTTGCGCTGAATATGCCGCTGGTGCTCATTCTCGTCGGCTTTATCTATATTGTCGAGGCCGTGAGCGATATCCTTCAGGTCGGCTATTTCAAGCTCTCCCACGGCAAGCGTATTTTCAAGATGGCGCCCATTCATCACCATTTTGAAAAATGCGGCTGGTCGGAGAAGAAAATCTGGGTTGTCTTTGTCGGCGTGACCGTTGCCATGTGCGT
Source organism: uncultured Oscillospiraceae bacterium (assembly GCA_964555465.1). Lineage (GTDB taxonomy): Bacteria > Bacillota > Clostridia > Oscillospirales > Oscillospiraceae > JAZOXB01. The sequence continues at coordinate 8,200 of CAZKSR010000023.1, read as the reverse complement.
CGTCGCATGGTTCGGCGTGAACGCTTTCCTGTAATAATTCTTCGGAGGTACGGCGAATGTTTTGGAAAAAATCCGCAAAAAAGGAAGCACCGTCTTCCGAAGCGGTCATTGAAAACGATATCGGTGTCATTGACCTGCCGTACCTCGTTCTGACGCTCATTTTGATGGGTGTCGGTCTGGTGATGCTCTTTTCCGCAAGCTTCCCGAGCGCGTATAACGAGACGGGAAACTCCGCCAGCTATTTCACCAGTCAGGCGATATTTGCGGCCTTGGGTGTGGTGGCAATGTATTTCATCAGCCGCGTGCCCTATCGGTGGTATTTCAGGTTTTCGAAGATCATCTATTTCGTTGCTTTGGGACTGCTGATCGCCGTTGCTCTCTTCGGCTTGGCCGGCGGCGGCGCGCAGCGCTGGCTGAACATCGGTTTCCTGAGCTTTCAGCCGTCCGAGCTTGCGAAGGTCGCCCTCATCATCTCCATGGCGAGCATCCTGACCCGTTATCGCAGCCATATCAAGAGCCTGCGCACCTTTTCGGCCTGCGCCGTTGCGCTGCTTTTGGTGGCGGTTCTGCTGATTCTGGAGCCGCATTTCTCCGCAACCATCATCGTCTGCCTCCTGTGCTTCATCATGATGGCACTCGGCGGCGTGAATTTGGCCTACCTTATCACCATCGGAATTGTCGGCGCGGCAGCGATTCTGCTTCTGCTTCTCTTCGGCGGCTACACGAGCGACCGACTGATGGCGTGGCAGGATCCGTTCGCCTATGCCTCCGACGAGGGCTACCAGATTGTCCAATCGCTCTATTCCATCGGCTCGGGCGGCTGGCTGGGTCTGGGCTTCGGCATGAGCCGCCAGAAATACCAATATCTGCCCGAGGAGCACAACGACTATATTTTCGCCATCGTCTGCGAGGAGCTTGGCTATGTCGGCGCGCTGCTGATTTTGCTTCTCTTTGCCTTCCTGATTTGCAGAGGGTTCTGGATTGCCATCCACTGCCGTGACCGCTTTGCCATGCTCATGGCGTCCGGACTTACGACGCTTTTTGCCCTGCAGGTGATGCTGAACATCGCCGTCGTGACCAACTTTTTGCCGTCGACCGGCATTTCAATGCCGTTTTTCTCTTACGGCGGTACCGCACTTGTCGTCCAGCTTGCCCAGTCGGGGATCATGCTGAACATTTCGCGAAGCATTACGCAAGTGCCGAAAGAGAGGAGGAAAAAGTCTTGAGAGTGATTTTTACCTGCGGCGGCACGGGCGGACATATCAACCCGGCCATCGCCGTTGCGAAGATCCTTCGGGAGCGCAAGCCCGACAGCGAGATCCTTTTTGTCGGCGCGGATGACGGCATGGAGACGAAGCTTGTTCCGAGGGAGGGCTTCCGCCTACAGACCGTGAAAATATCCAGCTATCAGCGCAGCCTCAAGCCGACCGCCCTTGCGCACAATGTACAGACGGTTTTCACCATCCGAAGGGCATTGCGCCGCGCCGAACGCATCATCGACGAATTTCGTCCGGATGTGATTTTGGGCACGGGCGGCTATGCCAGCTACCCCATTTTGAAAATGGGCACGAAAAAGAAAATACCCACCGCACTGCACGAGGCCAACGCCGTCCCGGGACTGGCCACGCGCATGGTCTGTGATCGGGTCGACCGTATTCTCGTCAGCTTTGAGGACAGCCGCTCGGAATATCAAAATGCCGACCGTGTCATTCCCGTCGGGATGCCCGTCCGTGACGAATTCATCTTCACGAAACGGGAGGATGCGCGCAAAGAGCTGGGACTGGGCGATGAAAAGCTGGTCGTCTCGGCGTGGGGCAGCCTGGGCGCAAGAGAGATGAACAAAATCATTGCTCAATTCATGAAGCTGGAAAGCGAAGAAAAGCCCTTCCGACATATCCACGCGACCGGCTCATTCGGCTGGCGCTGGATGCCGGAATATGTGCGGCAGCAGGGACTTGACCTTGAAAAGCAAGAGCACATCACGATGCAGGAGTATATTTATAATATGCCGACCCTGATGGCGGCGGCGGATCTTTTCATCGGCCGTGCCGGAGCCTCGACCCTCAACGAGATCGCGGCGGCAGGGACGCCCTGCATCATCGTCCCGTCTCCCAATGTGACAAATCATCATCAGGAGAAGAACGCCGCCATTCTGGAAAAACACGGGGCTGCGGTTGTTCTGCCTGAGGCGGAGTGCAGCGGTGAGGTGCTCTATCAGACCGCGAAGGAGCTTCTGAACGATGCGCCCCGTCGAGCGAGAATGCGGACTGCCCTGCGCGATGTAGCCGTGATCGACTCGGCAGAGCGGATTTATAAGATCCTTCTTGAGCTTTCCAACGAACCATAACGTCCTTTTTTGCATAGGATGGGGCAAATTTCCGATGCGGAGGTTTGCCTATGCGAGCTTATCAAATCACGGGCGGAGTGCCGCTGAACGGCGAAATACCGATTGACGGCGCAAAAAATGCGGTTCTTCCCATCATGGCTGCAAGCCTTGCCTGTGGGGGAACGACCGTTTTGCACCGCTGTCCGAAGATTTCGGACGTGGAAAACACCATTCAGATCCTCGAATACCTCGGGTGCCGAGCGGAAAGAAGCGGGCAGACCGTTTGCCTGAATACATATTCCGCCGACCGAAGCGATATCCCGTGCGCCATGATGCAGCGGCTGCGGGCAGCGATCCTGTTTCTGGGGGCGCTGCTTGCCCGCTTCGGTGAGGCGGAGGTGTCGCATCCCGGCGGCTGTCGGCTCGGTGACAGACCGATTGACCTGCACCTGATGGGACTGCGGCACATGGGCTACGTCTGCGAATACCGCGGCGAACGCCTTTTTTGCCGCGCGGAAGCCCTGCGCGGCTGTACGATCGCCCTGCCGTTTCCCAGCGTCGGTGCGACGGAGAACCTTATTCTGGGGGCATTGCGCTGCCCGGAGGAGGTCGTTGTGTGCAATGCGGCAAAGGAGCCGGAGATCGTCGATATGGTACATTTCCTGCGCAAATGCGGCGCACGGATCGTGGGGGAGGGTACGGGCGTTGTACGTATCTGCGGCGGCAATCGGCTGCACCCTGCCGAGCATACCGTCATCCCCGACCGCATGGAGGCGGCGACCTATCTCTGCGCTGCGGCAGCGAGCGGCGGACGGGTGCGTCTGCGCTCGGTCTGCCCGTCACATCTTGCGGCGGTGACGGCAGCGCTGCAAGAGAGCGGCTGCCATATCACGGCCGATGCGGACGAATTGACTCTTCGGGCTCCGCACCGTCTGCGAGCGGTCGCACCCATCCGAACGGCACCGTATGACGGCTTTCCGACGGATGCACAGGCACCTATGATGGCGGTGATGGCAAGGGCACGGGGAACCACGATTTTTGAAGAAAACCTCTTTTCCGATCGCTTCCGCCATGTGGCGGAGCTGCAGCGCATGGGGGCGCATATCCACGCTGCGGGCCGCTTTGCCGTGGTCGAGGGAGTGCAGGAGCTGCGCGGTGCGAATGTGACGGCGACCGACCTTCGGGGCGGTGCGGCAATGCTCGTGGCGGCTCTGAGCGCACAAGGAAAGAGCAAATTGACAAATCTTGCACACATCGAACGGGGCTATGCGAACCTCTTGGAAAAGCTGCGAGCCTGCGGTGCGTGCATTGAGAATACGGAGTAGATGCTTATGGAACAAGGACACGAACGGGAACCTCGGCGCACCCGACAAGACACATCGGCACGCCATTCCCGTGCGGCGCAGGTGGCACAGCGTCGGCGTGAGGAGAAGCTGGAGCGTGCCCGTCTTGAAAATCTTCGGGAAAAGCAGAGCCGAAGGGCAAGACGGCGCAATCGGGTGCGCAAGCGCATCAGCAGGGAAGCGTTCAAACGAATGGTCATCATGGCCGGCATCGTGCTGGCGGTGATCTTGAGTATGCTCATCTTCTTTCGCGTGCGCAGCATCGAGGTGCAGGGCACGAGCTACTATCAGCCGCAGGACATCCTCGACGCCGCAGGCCTGGAGAAGGGCGACAATCTCCTGATCCTGTCGCGTGCCGAGATTGCCGGGAATGTGCTGGAAAAGCTGCCCTATGCGCAGAGCGTTCGGGTGAGCCGCCAACTGCCCGACACGGTCATCATCACGGTGACGGAATACGATGCGACCTATGCCGTCGTCGATGCGAAGGGCGAGTATTATCTCATCACCGCAAGTGGCAAGGTCACGGAGAAGATCACGGCGGCGAAGGCAAGCGAGCATATCCGCATTGAGGCACTGACCATTGAAACGCCGACGCTCGGCGGACAGATCAGCGTCATGGCACCTGTGGGGCAGGAGGTCGCCGCACAGGGACAGCTCACGGCACTGAAAAAGGTGCTGACCGCCATCGAAACCTACGGCCTCCAACAGACCGTCCGCTCGGTCAGCGTCCCGAGCTCCTACGAGATCACCCTCCGGTATGAGGATCGTTTTGAGGTTAAGGTGGGCGATACGGAGGAGCTGGATTACAAGTTCCAGTTCCTGATCCAGACGGTCAAGAGTCAGAAAAGCTACGCCACCGGGACGATCGACCTGACGCAGGCTGCCGATCATCGGGTGACCGTATCGTTGGATTCGGAATAATTTCGGAAAAATTGTAAATATTTTCGGAAAAAATGAGAAATTCTATTGACCTGAGAGAAATTTCACGGTAAAATAAAAAAGTATAAATCTGCATATCATACCAATGACAAGTTTTCATGATACATAGGAGGAGATTGACAATGTCCGAAGTTTTCGCAGAAAAAGTAGTTAATATCAAAGTAATCGGTGTCGGTGGCGCAGGCAACAATGTCGTCAACCGCATGATCGACAGCAAGATCGGCGGCGTGGAATTCGTCGTCGTCAATACCGACCGTCAGGATTTGAATAAGTCCAAGTGTGACAATAAGCTCCAGATCGGTGAGAAGCTGACCGGCGGCATGGGTGCCGGCTCCAAGCCCGAGATCGGCAAGAAATCCGCCGAGGAGAGCCGTGCCGCCATTTCCAAGATCCTCGAGGGTGCGGACATGGTCTTCATCACCGCCGGCATGGGCGGCGGTACCGGTACCGGTGCGGCTCCCATCATCGCTGATTTGGCGCATGAGGCCGGCATCCTCACCGTCGGCGTCGTCACCAAGCCCTTCCGCTTCGAGGGTGCCAACCGCATGAAGCAGGCCGAGGCCGGTATCGCCAGCCTCAGCGACAAGGTCGACTCCCTCATCATCATCCCGAATGACCGCCTGAAATACGTCACCGATCAGAAGATCACCTTCGCCAACGCCTTCGGCATCGCAGACGACGTTCTGAAGCAGGCTGTTTCCTCCATCTCCGAGCTGGTCGGCTATTCCGACCGCGTCATCATCAACCTCGACTTTGCCGACGTCTCCGCCATCATGAAGAATGCAGGCCATGCCCATATGGGCGTCGGCACCGCCTCCGGTCGCGAGAAGGCGGAGCAGGCAGCCATGGCTGCCGTCGCCAGCCCCCTGCTCGAAACGTCGATCAACGGCGCAACGGGTGTTCTGATCAATGTCACCGGCTCTGCCGATCTGGGCCTGGATGATGTCGAGACTGCCGCCAATATCGTCATGGAGGCCGCCAATCCCGAGGCCAACATCATCTTCGGCGCCACCTTCTCCAACGAGTTCGAGGACGAGATGCGCGTTACCGTCATCGCTACCGGCTTTGACGAGAGCAAGAAGAAGGCCGATAGCAAGGGCATCTTCTCCGCTGCCAAGACGCCTGCTTCCGAGCTTCCCAAGACCGACAGCTCCGATATCGACGACATCGACAAAATTTTCGATATCTTCAACAAGAGATAAGAATCATTGCTTCAGCCGCTGCCCTCGGGCGGCGGTTGAAAATTTTTCGCAAATAATGCTTTACTTTTACGAAAGAAAGTGTTATACTCTTATATTGGAAATACAATCCCACCGTGCTAAGCCGCCGCACGGTCGACAACACCATGTTTTTGGCGGCAGAAACAAGGAGATTTATTGTATGAATAACCGCAGAAAAAAATCCGATCCCGGTTCCGAGCTTTACCGCGCGATCCTTGCGCTGAAAACGCCGGAGGAGTGCTATGCTTTCTTCCTCGATCTGTGCACGCAGACGGAGCTGCGCGCCATCGAGCAGCGTTACGAGGTCGCCAAGATGCTCTCTCAGGGAATGATCTATAACGACATTCTCGCAATCACCGGCGCAAGCTCCGCCACGGTCAGCCGTGTTAACCGCAGCCTGCTCAACGGCACGAATGCTTATCAGATGATTTTCGACCGGATGCAGGACGAGCAGTGAGTGCGTATGAGTCGCTGGCCGCATCCTACGACAGCCTGACGACGGATATCGACTATGCCGGAATACTGAACTTTTTGGAGGCGATACTGCAACAGCAGGGAAGACAGCCGAAAACGGTGCTCGACCTTGCCTGCGGTACCGGCTCCATGTCTGTGTTGCTGGCACAGCGCGGCTATCGTGTGCTCGGCGCGGATCTGTCGGAAGAGATGCTGACCGTTGCCGCGCAAAAGGCGGCCGAATGTGATAATCCGCCGTACTTTATTCGTCAGCCGATGCAGAAGCTCCGCCTTCCCACGCCCGTGGATGCCGTTTTTTGCCTCCTGGACAGCCTGAACTATCTCGCAGATCCGCAGGATGCCCGGGAGACGCTCCGCCGCGTCTACCGCAATTTGAGCGAAAAGGGCGTCTTTGTTTTTGATATCAACACACCCTGCAAGCTCAGGGGACTGGACGGGCAAATTTTTCTGGACGAGGACGAGGAACGCTACTGCCTCTGGCGAGCGGAATTCGACGAGACGGAAAACCGCTGCTATTACGCCATTGACCTCTTCCAAAGGCAGGGGAGCCTCTGGCGGCGCAGCGAGGAGCATCACTGCGAATATGCCTACGAGCCGAGCGAGCTTGTAAAGTGGCTCAGGGAGGCCGGCTTTGCCCGTGTGGAGCAGTTGGCGGATCGTCGGCTCTGTCCGCCGTCCGACGGCGAGCAGAGAATTTATTTTGTTGCAGTGAAGGAGTAAACGCATGGATCACATCATTCGGGCAATTACCACCGACGGCTTCGTCAAGGCCATGGCAATCTGCTCTACGGATATGGTGGAGCGAGCCAGACAGATTCACCACACCACCCCGACCGCAACGGCGGCGCTTGGCCGTGTCCTCACGGCGGCGTCGATGATGGGCAATTTGCAGAAGGTCGAAAACGGCTCCATGACGCTTCAGATCAAGGGCGGCGGCCCTCTGGGGACGATCCTGGCGACGAGTGACGCCGAGGGCAATGTCCGCGGCTATGTCACCAATCCCGAGGTTGCGCTTTTGGAGAAATATGCGGGGAAGCTGGATGTCGGTGCGGCGGTCGGCACAAACGGGATGCTGACGGTCATCCGTGACCTTCAAATGAAGGAGCCGTATGTCGGCTCGATCGAACTTGTCACGGGGGAGATCGCCGACGACGTGACGGCTTATTTTGCGCAGAGCGAGCAAACCCCCACAGCCTGTGCGCTCGGCGTTCTGGTCGACACGGACTGCTCCGTCAAGGTGGCAGGCGGCTATCTCATCCAGCTCATGCCCGGTGCGCCCGACGACGTCATCATGAAGATCGAAACGGGCATCGCCTGCGCCGGCGCGGTCACGCCGATGATGGAAAGCGGCATGACGCCGGAGGAAATTTTGCGGAAGGTGCTGTGTGAATTCGAGTTGGAGTTCTTCGAGCCTGCCGAGGTTGCCTACCGTTGCTATTGCAGTCGGGAACGGGTCGAAAAGAGCCTCATCGCCATCGGCCGCAAGGATCTTCGGGAAATCGTCGACGAGGGAAAGCCCATCACCATCGAGTGCAGCTTCTGCGATCGGCTCTATCGCTTCACCCCGAGCGAGGTCGAGACACTTTTGCGCAGGCTGGACGAGCCGATCAAAGCAGAGGAGTAATCCGATCATCGCATTATTACTGCCCGTGAGCACCGAATTTTTCCACGAAGAAGAAATTTGAAAAAAATTAAAAATAATGCTTGACAAATGGCCGAGTGTCGTGTATAATACGAACCGTCGCTGAGATATGCGGCACTTCGGGAGCATAGCTCAGCTGGGAGAGCACATGCCTTACAAGCATGGGGTCACAGGTTCGAGCCCTGTTGTTCCCACCACACAATTTGGCCCGGTGGTGCAGTCGGTTAGCACGCCAGCCTGTCACGCTGGAGGTCGA
>CAZKSR010000022.1:0-21947 GCA_964555465.1 uncultured Oscillospiraceae bacterium | reverse complement strand
TTGCAAAAAGTTGAAAAAGAAAATGGCAGCAAGGAGAAATACTCTCCCTGCCGCCGTGCTTGGTTCGTTGTAAATGATATCGTGATTGACAATTTCCGTGGTTCTGCTGCGAATGTGATTCATGCGAGTTGAGTTTTTCGGGTACATCCTCACGCTCGGCCATCTGTTTTACGAGCCGAAAAACAGATCATGCGATGCCGGCGAGATAGCCGTTCGACTTGCCGCCGGACAGCAGATCAGTATATCGCAGCTTGTGATATTGTTTGATATACTCCCAATGTCTCTGTCCCGATATTCCGATTTCAACCTGTTCCTCATCGGACAAGATCAAGCCGGGGATGAGATAAGCGTTTCCTCACGACAAGTGCCGCCCGTTTGTTCAAAGAATGATTTCATTGCAGCTTCCTCCAAATTTAAGCCTTCGATTTTTCTGCAATATACCGTACCGATTGCCGTTACAGCTTCTTTTCAAAGCCATCGTTGCGGCGGCTCATCGGTTCGGCGGGAGCGTCGTTTTGGAATTGCTATGGTGCGTCAGGACTCGGAGGGAGCGTCGTCCTCATCGCCATCCTCGTCATTTTGCGTGATGTCGTTGATGCGCTGTGTCAGGTCGTCGGCGGTGGACTTGCGGTAATGACCGTTTCCGTAATAGGAGGAGGCATACTTATATCCGTAGGCATAGCCGTAGCCTCCGCCGTACCGAGAGCCGTAGCCGTAGCGCGTGGTGCCGGCCTGCGTCTGGTTCAGAACACAGCCGATGAGGTTGGTGCCGCTGGCCGAGAGGGAATGAATGGAATCGATGATCTGCGAGGAGTTCGCATGATCCTGACGGACGACATAGAGCGTTGCGTCGGTGTATTTTGCAATGGTCACGGCGTCGGCAAGGAAAGCGGCCGGGGGAGAGTCGATGATGATGTAATCGAGCTTCTGCCGCAGCATATCGATCACCTGCGCAAAACGGGCGGAGTCGAGAAGCGGCTGGGGGCGGTCGATGGTCTTGTCGCCGGAGAGAAGAACAAGCTTGGAATCCGGAACGGGAAGGAGGCGGAAGTTCTTCGAGCTGCCGGAGAGCACCTCGACCAGACCCTCCGAGGGCTCGTCGATGCCGAGCGTTTCCTTGAGAGACTGCTTTCGAAGGTCGCCGTCGATCAGGATGGTGCGCTTGCCGGCCTTACTCAGCGAGAGCGCGAGGTTGGTGGAGATCGTGGTTTTCCCCTCGTCGGGGAGGGTACTGGTGATTAAGAGCACCTTCCCGTCTCCCATCTGCTTCTGCACCTTCAGGCTCAGCGAACGGATGGATTCACCGAAGATCGACGAAATTCGGGGATTGGTGATGGTAACATGAAGACTGCTCTTCTTGGAGTGCTTTTTCAGACGAACGGAGGGAACATAGCCGAGGCATTTCAGGTTGAGCACCTTGCGAAGATCCTCGGACGAATGGACGGTCTTACGGGTCATGGAGAGCAGGAAGATGCCGATTGTGCCGAGGAGGAAGACAATGAGGAAGGCCGACAGCGCGCTGTCGACGGCGCCGCTGGAATTGATCGGCTCGGTCGGTGCCTGCGTGGGCATGACGATCACATTGATCGCCGTGTCACCCAAAACGGAGCCGGCCACCTGCGGATAGACCTCAATCGTGGCGAGCAGAATACTGTAGGCGTCCTGCGCATTGGTGCTGGTCACACGCATGGTGAACAGGGCGGAGTCGGCGGTGGAAAAGGCGGTGATGGTGCCGTTGATGCTTCCGCCCAGCACTCGCTGCAGCAACATTCTGGCGTGCTCACTGGTGATGACATAGGAGAAGGTGGAGGCGAGGGATTTGGCCGCGCTTTGATCCATATAGGCACTGACGCTGGTGATGTCGGTGGTGTCGGCATAGTTCGCGTGGACGGTGAAGACGGCCTCGGAGCGATATCTCGGCACGAAGGCGGTTTCTGCGGAGTAGTAGGCGTAGGCACCGGCGAGAAGGGCGACAACGACGGCGATCCAGAGAAGTCTGCGAGCGGCGTTGATAAAATTGTGCCAGAGGATATTAAAATTCGGCTCATTTTGAGGAGCTTCTTTGATCTGGTCATCCATGGTCAAGCACCTCCTTTATTCCGTCGCTTTTTGGAGTTCCCGTAGCCATAGCGGTCGTAGCTTCCGTAGCCATAGCCATAGCCGTAGCCGTAGCCGCTCTTCATGAAGGAGAAGAGACGGAAGGAGCGGAAGTTGTTGAGCACATAGCCGAGGAACTCGGAATGGGCATCCATCAGATTGTCGATGGCATCGTTGACGGCAATCGCGGAGGCAACGTTTTGGCGGACGACCAAAACGGAGGCATCGACGACATCGGCCAGCGCATCGGTGTCGGCAAAGAGGCCGATGGGCGGCGTGTCGACGATGACATAGGAGAATTCCTCACGCAAAGCGTCCATCAGGGGGGCAAAGGAATCCGGCGTCAGTGTCTCCAGACGGCGGCGGCTGGCGGCGGAGAAATAGAGCGTGTGCAGATTGGATGCGGCGGAGTATTGAATCGCATCCATCAGTGTTTCTTTGAGGAAGCGCTTGCCGATGAAGGCGGTGGCGTCGGCTTTTTGGCAGTCGTTGTCCTCAAAGATCAAGGACTGCGAGGGCTTGCGGAGGTCGGCGTCGACCAGCAGAACCTTCTGATGCTTCTGCGCAAGGGAAAGGGCGAGGTTTGCGGCGACGGTCGACTTTCCCTCGTTCTCGGAGCAGCTGCAAACAAGGAAAATCTTGCGGCCGTTCCGATCCTTGGCGTGCTCGAGCTGGATGCGAAGCTGGTGGATCGTTTCGGTGTAATAGAAACTGCACGTCGGATTGGAGATAAGGAGGGAGGTCTTTTTGCCGCGAATGCGGTTTTTGAGGGAATTACGCTTGCGCTCGTGGAAAATGGTCGAAAGATGCTTTCCGTCGACCTGCCGCTTTGCGCCGTAGGGGGTCTGGATGGTGTCGGCCTGAAGGGACATCAGGACGAGCAGGGCGATCATACAAATGCCGCCGATGGGAGCCGAAAGCAGCAGAAGCTGTTGGCGAGAGGGAAGGTTGCTCGGCGTGGTGGAGATGCTAGGGCCGTTAATGCTGCTGAGCACGGCCGTGGAGAAAATGGCCGAGGAATATTCTCCGTGGCAGTCGATGAGCGCCAGCGCACTCTTGTAGGCGATTTCGGGGGAGGCTGCCGTGACAGTCATCCTGATGATGTTGGTATTGCTCGGCACGGAGATGCTGATCTCGGCAGGGAAGGCGTTCAGACCCAGACGCTCGGCAGCGGCGTTGCGGACGATGTCGCTTTTCAGCAGCTCACCGAACTGCTTTGCGACGCTGTCCGTGACGGCGACGCTGTTGACCGAGGCGGACGCATTCGCGCGCTTGGTGGTGACGGAGAAGGTGACGGAGCTGGAATAGGTCGGGGTGTTGAAGAGGCTCTGCGCCAGATAGATCCCCATCACGAAGATGAGCATCGTCAAAATGACCATCCAAAAACGCTTCATCACATAGGAAATGACACAGTAAGCGTCGACGCACTTCCACGGATTTCTTTTTTTGTCGTTCATAGATCCTCCTTACTGTCTCACGACGGTCAGGATGACGGAATAGGTCAGTCCGTCGGCATTGGTATAGGAGAAGGTGATGTCATTGCTCCCGAAGGTGGAATAGTCGATCTCTCCCGAAATTTCGACAGCCTTCGGGTCGACCGTATCACCGTAGGCACTTTCACGCACGGAGAGAATGTGCTCCCGAAGCGTTTCAAGGTCAATATGATCGGAGGAGTCGATGAAGACAATGTATTCATCGAGATAGATGACCGGGTGCTGCGAGGTGTCGTTGCGGATCGTGACGGTGAGCGGAATCAGGGTGGTGTCGCCGCTGGAGTTGGTGACCTGAACCGTGATGGGGTATTCGCCTGCGGCGGAGGTCGAGACATTGTCCGCAGAGACACGGATGCGGTTGGTGATGTTGCCGTCGATGAGATCCGTTGCGGTGAGACGGTCGTTCAGTGTGACCTGCGCATTGACGGAGTAGATCAGCGGCTGCGACAGGGAGAAGATCGGCTTACGGTAGTCGGTATAGGTGATGTAACGGGAATAGGTGCAGCAATTCGACGAGGAATCGAAAACGGCATAGTAGATGGTGGCGCGGTCGGACTCGATCAGACGGGAGACGCGGCGGACAATGATGCGGTCGGTGATATCGCCGTCGACATTGTCCACTGCGGACAGGCCGGCGCAAAGCTCGCGGTCGGTGGCATTGACGCTGACCTCCAGCGGAACGCCGTCGCAGATGATGACGGGCGGCTCGGTGTCCACGACCTCCTGCTCGTAGAGGAAAAGGACGCAGAAGGCGATCGAGACGATTAAAAACAGGGCAATGAGGGCGGATTGAATGATTTTCATCGGAACTCCTCTTTTGGCAACGAAGTGTTGGGGGCGGGAATGGGTTGGTCGGAGATGATACGCAGGGGGTTGGTGTGAAGCAGAAGCTGAAGATATTCACTGCCGATCTGATCCTCAAGGATGGGGATCAGGGCTTGAAAGCCTGTCGGACGGTATTTCATATCGTGCGCATCGCTGGCGATGACGTGGACGAGGCCGTGATGCAGCAAATGGTTGGAGCAAAGGGCCGCACCGCTGCCGAGGCGACCGAGGAGACTGCCCTTGTTGACCTGAATGATGTAGCCCTGTGAGAACCAACGGGCGACGAGCTGCGGCTTGCGCTGAACGGCATCATAGCGCTCGGGATGCGCCACGACGGGGACAAGACCGCATTGGGCGATGGTGTCAAGGAGCTGGGAGATGACCTTGCCGCTGCAATCAAAGGGAAACTCCACCAGCAAATAACGGGAGTGATTCAGCGTGACGAGGCGGTTTCCTTCGATCAGCTCGCGAATGTCGGACGGGCGGACGAAGATCTCCGCGCCGGGCAGAATCGTGATGTCGATGCCTGCCTGCTTCAGCAGCGCACGGAACATCCCCAATACAATAAAGTATTCACGGTCGCGGTAGTTCGGGCGGCTGCCGATGTCGCAGTGCGGCGTGGCGACGATGGCGGAAACGCCGCTTTTCCTCGCATGGCGAGCCATGGCACAGGCAAGATGGGCAGAGTATGCACCGTCGTCAATATAGGGGATGATATGGCAATGCAGATCGATCATGGCGGCCTCCGTCCGGCGACATCGATCGGGGGAAAACCGACCGTCGGGTATACTGCACCCGAAAAATGGTGATACTTCTAAACATACCCCATAACTATAGCACATTCGGGCGACAAATTCAAGGAAAAATAAAAAATGATTTGCGAATGAAATATTTTGAAAAATTCGGGAACTTTTTTGTGCATCCGTCGTCTATCCAAACGGCACGGAAAGCCAAGGAAAAGAAATTCAAATTCAAAGGAGAAACATTATGAAGAAACTGTTTGCACTGCTGCTTTGCATCGCAATGCTTGCCACCCTGATCGGCTGCGCCGGCAACGACGACGAGACGACTGCAGCCCCCGAAACCACCACCGAAGAAATTACCACTGAAGAACCCACCTCGGAAGAGATCAAAGAGCCTGCCACCGCCAAGGGCGACGAGATGAGCCTCCTCGAGATCGTCGACGAGCTGTACAAGGGCTATTCCGAAGAGGATCTGCCCGCTCTGGAAACCAACGAGCTGACCGACCCCGAGACGTTCGAGTGGATCACCTTCATCCCCTATGTCGATGGCTATGAGGCTGTCTGCTCCGAGCCGATGATGAGCTCCATTGCGCACTCCGTCGTTCTGGTTCGTGTTCCCGACGGCACCGATGTCGAATCCGTTCGTTCCGAAATCGAGGCCAAACTCAACCCGGCAAAGTGGGTCTGCGTCGAGGCAGAGAAGACCGCTGTCATCGCACACAATAACACCATCCTCCTCATCATGAGCACCGTCGAGCGCGTCGACACCATCAGCGCAAACTTCAACGCACTCTGGAGCTGATCCTCGACAGCCTTATTTTGAGCAAATTCGCGTCATTACGGACAAAGCGTGAAGCTCCGCTACCGGACAACCGAGGACGGGCGCTCGCACAGAGCTTGAATGAGCAGCCGCTCTGCTGAATTGCAGATCTTTATCTCGCCGCGCTCCTTACAATGACGCCGATCACATTTTTCAAAAAAGCCCTTCCGATTTGCGGAGGGCTTTTTTCAAAGAAAGGAGAAAAACGGATGGTATTTTCCGGCATCAGCTTTTTATATTTCTTCCTGCCGCTCATTTTGATCGCCTATGCACTGGCTCCCAAGCGCCTGAAAAACGGTGTCCTTCTGGTCGGAAGCCTGCTGTTTTACTGCTTCGGTGAGCCGGTGTATGTAATCCTTCTGATCCTCTCGTCCGTTTCGGACTATCTGCACAGCCTCTTCATCGAAACGCGGCGCGGAACACGGGCGGCGAAGCTTGCACTCATTTCCTCCGTCATCATCAATCTGGGGATGCTCGGCTTCTTCAAATACGCCGACTTCCTGATCGGCAATGTGAATCTTCTTCTGGGCACCGATATCCCTCTGCCCCATGTGAAGCTGCCCATCGGCATCAGCTTTTTCACCTTCCAGACCATGAGCTACACGATCGACGTCTATCGGGGCAGAGTCCATGCACAGAAGAATCTTGCGACCTTTGCGACCTTCGTCTGCCTGTTTCCGCAGCTCATTGCCGGGCCGATCGTCCGCTATTCCGACCTTGCCGCAGAGCTTGAGACGAGAAAGCACACGCTCGACGGAGTCTACAGCGGCGTGCGGCGCTTTGTCTTCGGCTTGGCCAAAAAGGTGCTCATTGCCGATGCGATGGGTGCCCTGTGCTCGCAGTTTCGGGAGAGCGAGGCATCGGTCGTCTTTTGCTGGCTCTATGCCTTTGCGGTCAGCCTGCAAATCTATTTCGATTTCTCGGGCTATTCCGACATGGCCATCGGCCTCGGCAAAATTTTCGGTTTCAACTTCCCCGAAAACTTCGATTATCCCTTCATTTCGGGCAGCATCACGGAGTTCTGGCGGCGCTGGCATATGACCCTCGGCGGCTGGTTCCGTGACTATCTCTACATTCCGCTGGGCGGCAATCGGGTCAGACGGCTGCGCTGGATCTTCAACATCGCCGTCGTCTGGGCGGCAACGGGTCTGTGGCACGGTGCGGCGTGGAATTTTATCCTCTGGGGACTTTTGTTCGGCGTCCTGCTCGTGCTGGAAAAGTGCTTCCTGAATGACCTCCTGCGCCGCGCAGGAAGCTTTGTCCGCCATGCCTATGTGGTCGTGGTGATCGCCCTGAGCTTCGTGATCTTTCAGGCCGAAAGCATGGCACAGCTCGGAGGCGACCTGCGCGGACTCTTCGGCGGACTGCCCTTCTGGAACGCCGACACTGCCTATTTCCTCGGCAGCTACGCCGTTCTGCTCGTCGTGGCGGTCGTCGGAGCGACACCGCTGTGCAAGAAGCTTTGGCTCCGCCTGACGGAAACGAAGGTCGGCAAGCGCATTTCGGCCTTCGCAGAGCCCATTGCCGTTTGCGCCCTGCTTCTGGCATCGACGGCCTATCTGGTGGACGGGAGCTTCAGCCCCTTCCTCTACTTCCGCTTCTAAAGGAGGTGCCCTATGGAAAAAACAAAAAAATATGCGGTTTTGGCAGTCTTTTTTGCCATTATCTTCGGCTTCGGCGTGGCGCATCTTCTTGCTTCGGATGCCCTGTATTCCGATTCCGAACGCCGCGCGCTGGAACAGACACCGACGCTTTCCTTCGAGGGCGTAAAGGACGGGACGTACCAGTCCGCGCTGGAGGGTTATTTGCAGGATCAATTTCCCCTGCGTGATACCTTTCGCGGCATCAAGACGCTGCTGAATGTGAACCTCTGGCAGATGCGTGATACCAATGGCTATTATTTCGCGGACGGCCACTGGTCGCAGTTGAGCGATGAGACGGATCTTTCTCAGGTGAACTATGCCGTCGGCCGATTCGAATATGTCCTCGAGCAGCATCCGCAGATCAACGATGCGTTCTATGCCGTCGTTCCCGACAAGAATTATTTCCTTGCGGAGCAGAACGGCTATGCTTCCCTGGATTATGACGCGATTCTTGCCTGCATGGAGACGTTGGACGCGGAAAAGATTGACCTCTTCCCCCTGCTGACCGTGAACGATTACTACAAGACGGACAGCCATTGGCGGCAGGAGCGCCTACAGCCCGTCGTTGAGACGCTTTGTGCGGCGATGGGCGTAGCGGCGGCACCCTATGAAAGCTATACGCAATATGAGCTGGAGGACTTCCGAGGGGTCTACGGCGACCATACCGCCGATCTGCTCCACTCGGAAACGCTGATCTATCTGGTGAACGAAGCCATGCAAAATGCGACGGTCAGCCGTGTCAACGACATGACAGGCAAGTGGGAGGAAATCCCGATGTATGACGCTTCGGAGTTTGAAAATCCCGACCCGTATGACGTCTTTCTCTCCGGCGCAGAGGCACTGATCCGCATTGAAAACCCGAATGGCCGGAGCGACCGCCACCTGATCCTCTTCCGTGACAGCTTCGGAAGCTCTCTGGCACCGCTCCTGACGCAGAGCTACGCAAGCGTCACGCTGGTCGACCTGCGCTATATTTCCGCAAACTACCTCGACAGCTTCATTGACTTTGAAGATGCGGATGTGCTCTTCCTCTACAGCACCACCATGCTCAACTCCGCCGGCGGTGTTTTGAAATAAAAGAATCGGAGAGACGGTCAGCCGGCCGTCTCTCCGATTGCTTCGTTGAGGGAAAATTCCGAAAACCTTCCGTCGGGGTGGGGGAAGGCAAGGAAAACCGAGGTCAGGGCGATGCTGCCGCCACTTTTTGCCCCGTACTTGCGGTCGCCGCAGAGGGGACAGCCCCGGGAGGCAAACTGCACCCGAATTTGGTGCGTCCGTCCCGTTTGCAGGCGAATTCGGACAATGGTGTGCCCGTCCGAACGACCTACGACACGATAGGTCAGCCTTGCCTCCTTTACGCCGCCACGCTTGCGCTTGACCACATAGGTCTTGTTTTTTACACGGTCGTGATACAAAAGGTCGACCATCTCGCCCTCGTCGGGAAGCGAGCCTTCACACTCGGCCAGATATTCCTTCCGCAGCTCGGCACCGCTGAGAAAGGCGGCGGCATCGGCGGTTTTGGCAAAGACCATCAGTCCGCCGACCTCCCGATCCAAGCGGTGGACGGGATAGATCCTTCGGGGTGCGAGAAGGTCGTTCATGCACCGCTTTCCCGACGCATCGGCGCAGGACAGAACGCCGCGCGGCTTGACGCACACGAGCAGGGCGTCGTCCTCATAGAGCACCTCCGCACATTCCTGCGGTGATTTTTGAGTTTCCATCGGCTCACTCCTTTCCGTTGCCTTATTATAGCAAAAATCGGAAGAAATAGCAACCACAGGTGTTTTTGCGCAAAAATACGGAGAGAAAATTTGTTGATTTTCACCATGGTATTTTTTTGAAAAAGTGGTATAATAGAATCAGATGAAGAGGAGCTTCGCGGAAGGAGGAACCGGCATTGTATCAGATCGGGCAGACCGTGCAATACGGCACGGAGGGCGTTTGCACCATTGTAGAGCGACAATTGATGAAGGTCGGGCGCACGAAAGCCTATTATTATGTCCTCAAGCCGGTCGCCAGACCCGGAGCAACGATCTTTGTGCCGGAGGATAACGAGCTTCTGCTCTCGCGGATGCGACCCGTCCTCTCGGTCGAGGAGATCCACGCGATCCTGCTCGAGGTCACGAAGGAAGAGCTGGAGTGGATCGACGATCCGAACGAGCGCAAGACCGAATATCAAAAAATTCTCCTCGCAGGCGAGCGGCTCACGCTCCTGCGCCTCATCCGCAGATTGTATCTGCACAAGCAGCAGCTTCAGTCCAAGGGCAAGCATCTGCGCATCGGAGACGAGCAGCTTCTTCGGGAAGCGGAAAAGCTCCTGAATGATGAGTTTGCGTTGGTGCTGAATATTTCACAGCATGAGGTGCCGTCCTTCATCCGCTCGAAGATCGAAATCAGCGCATAATGAAGTCCCCTCGGGAAGAAATCCCGAGGGGGCTTTTGATTATGCAGCGGATAATTTGACGAAAGTCTCCAGAAAACGTCGGATGACGGTGGCGACCTGCGCGCGGGTGGCAAAGCCCTGCGGATCGAGATAGATCTTGTCGACCTTCCGCGTGCCTTGGAGAAGATTGACACCGACCGCCCACGACACAGGTGCGGCGGCGTAGCTGCTGCACTGCGGCGCATCGGGGAAGACGGACAGCTCGGCACGGGCAGAGACATCGAAGCCGGCATAGTCCGCATAGCGGTAGAAGATCGTTGCCATCTGTTCTCGTGTTACGCCGCCGTCGGGATCGAACAGCCCCCTGCCGATGCCTTCGACGATGCCGTTTTCGCTTGCCCAGAGGATGGCGTCGGTGTACCAGAGGCCGTCCGAAATGTCCGTATAGGGGATGGGGCCCGTGACGCTCGGCTCGCCTGCCATGCGGTAGAGCACCGTGACCAGCATCGCGCGGGTCATGGTAGTCTCCGGCTCAAAGGCGGCTTCGCTCATGCCCCTCATCAGCCCCTCGGCACAGACGGCTTCAATGGCGTCGTGCGCCCAGTGACCCTCCACGTCCGTGAAAGAGGGCGTGGCGTCGGCCGCTTCCGTCATGCCGATGATGGCAACGGGCATATGCGACGCCTGCGCCTGATCGGCATTGCCGCCCACGCTGACACGGAGATAAGCGGTCTGCTCCTTGTTGATGAGGCTGTCCGTCAGGAGATAGGAGATGCTCGCAACGCCGTTTGCTTCAATGACGCTGTCGCTTTCGAAGACATAGTTCAGCTCGTATTCAGAGGAGCCGTAGATCGTGTTGACGAAGGTCAGAGTCGGGGCGCCGGCGGCGTTGCCGATGTTTCGCACGGTGGTGACGGATTCGCAGTCTGCGCAGTTCGGCACGGCGATGAGAGCGGACATCTCGTCTATGGTGAAGTAGGGGCCGTAATTGACGGTAAATTCGCCGGAGGCGGTGTAGGCCGCCTGCGTGCCGACGCCCGTGACGGTCGCCGTGAGAAGCGTCGTTTCGGCAAAGGAGGTCGGGACGGCGACGGTCACGTCTACCGAGGCAGACTGACCGGGGAGAATACTGTCTGCGCAGGCTACGCTGACCGTCTCGCCAAGACCCGAGAGGGAGAAGACAGCGCCGTCGAGCGGCTCCAGACCGTAGTTGGCGGCGGTAATCTGCACGGTCAGGTCGGTTCCGGGCATGGGATAGGTGTCACCGGAGACTTCCGTGATTTCCAATCTCGGCGCATCCGTGCTCTGCAAGGCGATCAGATCGGCGGAGGTGACGTCCTCCCGAACGGTGGCGTTGAGCTTGGTAAAGGCCAAAAGAAATTTATTCTCGGCACCGCTTTCCATGCAAATGCTGTCGAGCGCCCCGATCAGGCTGTTCTCGTCGGTCAGCGCAATGGGAGAGCCGACCGGACGGAGCTGATAGATGTTTTCGTTGCCCGCGTCGTCGAAAGTCTCCTCGGCGCAGTCGGCAATGGCCTCGGCGTTCGTTACGGTGTGGAGGATGACGCCGTAGATCTCTTCCGTCGGGAGGAGGTCGGTGCTGCCCTCTTCATTGCCGACCCACGCAAGAAGGACATTGCCGTCGTCTGCCATGGAAGCGGTAAAGGCGGTGCCGACGGTCAAAGACTCGCTGCCGGCGATGCTGCAGCCGTTGATCTCGTCGAGATGCGGTGTTATTGTAATGCTGCCGTCGCTGTTTTTCACCAAAACGGCGGCGGCTTGCACGTCCGCATGGTCTTCGCAGGTGGCGATGAAATCGGTCAGATAGACGACCTCGCCGTTGTGGTTCCAGAAGAGGTGGAGGTAATCGTCGTTGCTGACAACCTGCGGACTTTGCGCGCAGTCGGCCGCATCCGTCAGAGGAAGAAGGGCGGTGGGCAGGGGAGTGCCGTCCTCGTCGAAGTCATAGGTTCTGAGGTAGAGCTGACGATCCTCATTGTCCGCCGTCCATTCGCCGGATGCGGCGTCATAGACGGAGAGCCTGCCGTTGCGGTCGATGACGAGGAGCTCGCCCATCACGCCGTCATGGACGAAGGGCGTGACCTCGGTGATGCGGTACTGCTGCCCGTTCTCGTTGAGCGCACGGACGGAGGAGGATACCCACTGCGTCGGATCGTTGATATCGGCGCGAGCCAGAGCCACGGTGCGGTCGGTGGTGAGAAGGTCGGTCAGCTCGACGTCTTGCCCCGTGGGGAAGGAATTTCTCTGATAGTAAATGTAGACATTCTCGCCGTTCTGCACCGCGTCAAGTGCGCCGCAGGCGACGGTGGAATGTTCGGCCACGGTGAACGCTTCACCCAGCGGCTCGCCGCTTTCCTTGTCGAAGAGGCGGCCGCAGAGGTTCATGGAATTCATCAGACTCGCTATCTGACCGAGAGTCAGATTGTCCTTGTCGAGGTCGGACAGGAGCGTGTCAAAGTCGGCGGCAGACCATGTGATGAGAATGGAATCGTCCAGCGCAAAGACGCGGATGTCGAATTGCAGGGAGGTATTTGCCTGACCGATATTGCTGCTGACATAGCTGAGGTCGCTCCACGTTGCGCCGTTGTCGGAGCTGACGGCGTAGGCTGCGGAGAGGTAGTTGTAGCCGTTTTCACCGTTGTCGACGAGGAAAAGCGCCATGATGCTGCCGTTTCCGAGCGGAACGAGCTGCACCTTTGTGTTTTTGAAAACATTTTCCGCAAGGGTCGCATTGTCCACGACGGTCGAGCGCATCAGCGTTGTGCCGTTTTGCGGACGCTCCATGAAGGAGAAGGTCATGGAGTTGAACATCTCCTCGACGGAGGGCGATGCTTCGCCTTCGCTCAGAATAACGGTGCTTTCATCGGCATCGGAGAGCGTGTAGAGGTCGCCGGTCGAGGAGCCCTTGAATCGGTTCATGCCGGCCTGAACGGTGTGCAGATTGGGGTAGATATTTTCATTGCCGAACTGCGCGGAGGCACTCAGGACATTGTAATTTGCCGTAAAGAAGACCAAATCTGCGCCGGCATTGAAGGCAAAGCCGATCCGACCGGCAGCGTCAAAGTAGGGATCGATTTGGAAAATCATGGGCACGGAGACGGAGCCGCTGATATAGGCACTGAGGAAGGCATTGTAGCCCACGCCGCTCTTCAAGCCCAGCGAAAGGGTCGGAACGGCGAAGAAGCCGGCGCCGGTATCCTCCTGATCCTTGTTTTCCTCGGTCGGCGTTTGGCAATGGTCATACAGCGCAAGGGTCAGATCATCCCCGATGTCGGAATTCATGGTGGCCTGAAGCTGCGCGAGAGCCTCAATCTGCGTGGTGAAGCAGATGTACATCGGCAGACCCTGCACACTGAAGGGGATATTCTTCATATAGTAGGCATCGAAGCCCAGTGCCATCTCAAAGCCCTTGACATAGGCGTGCGTGTTGCCGTCGCTGTCCTGCTCGGAGCCGAGGGCGAATTTGAAGTAGAAGGCAGGATCGATCGACCAGTTGGAAGCCTTCTTCGGCGCGGTTTGTCCGGCGGCTTGTCCGGCCTGCGTGCCCGTTCCCTCACCGAGAAGGATGCTTTCGGGATTCGCGCCGCCCATGACCTGCCGGGTGGAGGCTGCGCGCTTTTCGTTCAGATAGGCTTGCGTGTCCAGCGCGGCCTGCATCTTACTGTCGAGCGTGCCGACGCCGTAGACAGGGGCGATGGAATAGCCGCAGATGAGGTAGGTCGTTCCGTTTTCCACCTTCTGGACGAAATAGCCGCCGCTCTTGCTGGTCAGGCTGAAGTCTGCCCAGCCGAGAACGGGAATTTCAAGCTCACTGCCTGTGCTGACGGCGTTCGTGGCACCGGGGACATCGGGAATGGTCTGTTCGAGAATGACAGAGGTATCCGTGATGGCGGTAATCAGCTCATAGCCGCTGTCGACAAGGCCGGAATTGCAGGGCATGGCAGTGACCGACACGGCGGTGTGGATCACATTGCCCTCGACATCCGTCTCGACGTCTAAGGAGGCATACTTTTTCGTGGCCGTAACGGAGACATACATCTCCGAATTGACGGGAAGCACACCGGTGTCGTTGATCTCGGCCACCCAGTAGGAATAGAGGTCTGCATTGCTCTGATCGGTGCGCCCCTCGTCGAGCTGCATTTTGATGGTGGTCAGCTCGGAGCCGTAATCGGCCTCGGAGGTGGACAGGAAGTGCAGCGTGACCTCGCTGATCTCGCCCTGTACCTCATTTGTAACCTCGACTGTGATCGAGCCGGTATCGGTGGAGCGGATCTGAATGACATTCTGCGAGGAGGTGACGTAGCCCAGAGAGACATCGATATCGCTGGGATAGATGCTGCCGGAGGCAAACTGCGGCAGGGTCACGTTGGCGTAGGTGGTGGAGGAAATGCCGGTGTATGGAGTGAAGGTGGCGTAGCCGATCATGTTGCGGTAGATGACCTGCATGGAGTACGAGCCGCCCTCCACCGCCGTGAAGTCGGGGATGGAATAGTTGCCGTTTGCGTCTGTGGTGCCGGTATAGGCTTTGTCGGCATAGACGGTGAAGGTGACATTGCTCAGCGCGGCGGTGGAGTCGGTCATGGTACGAAGCTGCACATCTCCGACGCTCAGGTTACCGCGCAGCGTTCCCGTGCGTACGGAAACGGAGGATTCGGGGATAAAGTCGACCTTAATCCAGTTGTGGTTTGCGTTGCCGTCGAGCTGATAGTAATAGGTGTTGCCGTAGAAGACCCGACTGTCGGAGATCCAACGGGTGATATAGCCCTCGTCCGGCTGTGCGATCAGGGGGAAATAGTCGTTTTTGACATACTCGCTTGTCTTGACAACGACACCCTCCTTGAAGCCCAGCTTGCCGTGACGGGTGGCAGCATCGGAATCCCGGTAATTGACCATCAGACGGTCGACCGTAGTGCCGAAGGAGCCTTGCAGGATGACCCGATTGTATTCGGTGCCCAGACTGATAGTGACGGCACGGGTGGAGTCGGCATCAATCGTGCCGCTCTGAGAGATGCTGCCGCTGAGATTCTTATAATACTTATAGTACACACCGCCGAGGCTTGCGCCGTCGACAGGGTCACCGTCGATGACGATTTTTTCGCCGGCATAGAACTTTTGCCCGGAAAAGGAATTGCGGATGGAGATGGTGCCGAGCGTAGCTGTCTCCAGCGTAACGGAGATCTCGATTTTTTCAAAAACAGGAACGATGCCGAAGGTGGAGTAGGTCGTGCCGTTATAGAGGGTATTGGCACAATAGGTGCTTTCGTAGGAGGTCAGAAAAGACTTCGTAAAGCCGAAGCTGTTTCCGCTGATGGGTATGACCGCGCTCAGCGCACCGGTTGACAGATTCTTGAGGCGATAGCCTACCAGCTTGACGGGCATATTGTTTTCCACGGTGTAGGCGATGGTCACCTTGGAGCTGCTGCCCATCTTTGTCAGGATGGTGCCGCTTTCATTCTGGGCGGTGATGTCGATCAGACCGACGCCGAAGTATTCGATCGGCGCGGCGTTTTGAATCACGAAGCGATAGGTTCGCTTGTTGGCCTTGAAGCCGTTGGGAATGTAGATGCTGCATCCGTCGTCACTGTTGGACGGATCCTTGTTTTCCACGAAAACATAGTAGCCTCCCTGCGTCTTGCTTGGCAGAGTGTATCTCGTCGTGACCGTGGTGGCGTCCCGCGAGTTGGTCAGCGTGTTGCGTCCGAGCTCAGAGCTGCCGCTGTGCAGACCGATGATGACATGGTTGGTCTTGTCCAGACCATCCACATAGGCGCTCGTCTCGATGGACTCGATGCCCGTCATGTCGTACTTGCCATGCGACCAAACCTGAACGTAGCCCGACTTGATACGGCTTCCGGTTCCGGAGGTATCAAGATCCCCGTAGCCACCGGTATTATAGGTATAGTCGCCAAGCCCCTTCGTGCTTTTCTCATAGAAGAAAGCATCGGAGTAGGAATTGACATAGCAGACGGCATCCTCCGTCTCGGTGGTACCGACCGTTTTTGCCCACGAGGGATACCAGCCCGGCAGACGGGTGGCCGCACGCTCCTCTGCCCCGTCCTCGACGGGGGCATAGGCATTGGGAATGGCGTCTAAGTCGGGGTCTGCGCCCTCGGGCACGGTGACAGAGCCGTCCGTGGCACGGACTGTGACGGATTCATTTGTCACGAAGCAGCCCTCTGACGGGCGGAGAGTGTAGGTGCCCGGCTCGGCATAGACGATTTGCGCCTCCTGATAGGGGGTGAAATCGACATAGCCCAATATTTCGCCGTCCTTGTACAGCAGAGCCTCGGTAGAGGTGGCGAGATCACCCACGCGGCGGAAGGGCATTGCAGCCACGCCGGTGCCGGGGTCGGCAGTGAGCGTATTGCCGCAGTCGAAGGCTACGGTGACGGTGGGTGTCTCCTCGTTGTCCTCGATGCCGAGCAGGAGCATGGCGTCCTCGATGACCTCACCGTTCGGATCGAGCACGGCCAGCAGGAGGGTTTCTTCATATTCGCTCAGCGCATCGTCCAAGATCTCGACCGTGACGCAGACAGTCCCCTCACCGGCGGCAAAGGTCACGGGGACACGAGCGGCGAGAACATTCAGTCCGTCAAGCTCTGCGAGCATATCCGCGGCACGGATTTTTTCTTTGATCTCACCGTTGGCCTCGGCCTCCTCGATCTCCTCGGTTGTGACGTTCATCGTCCAGCCTTCGTTGATTTTGCCGCCGTCACGGAACGCATCGTAGACGGTGGTCGCACCGTCGATTCCCCCAACGGCTTTGCCGTCATATACCAGGCGGTAGTCCTCGCCGTAGCGTGCGCTGTTGTCATAGACCAGCAGGGTCAACGTCAGGCTTTCGGCGGCATTGCCGCCTCTGCGTAGCGTGACGGTGTTTTCGCCGCTCAGCTCCGACAGGGGGGCATCGATGCTGTCAAAGAAAACGGAAAGGTCGGAATACGTAATCTGCGTTTCGCCGCCTTCGGCTTGCTCGGTCTGCTCCGCTTCCTGCGTCTGCTTCGTTTCCTCCGCCGTAACGGGCAGCGGCAGGAGTGACAGAAGCATACAGAGCATCAGCAAAAGGCTCAGAATACGACGGTTGAAGTTCTTTCTCATGAAAAAGCCTCCTCAGTAATGTATGTGCGATGCATTTTTGCATATTCACCGAAATAGGGCAGGGGAGCTTGGCAGTGATTTTCGAAATTGACATTTGCGGAGTTTCTTGCTATGATAGGAATATCACAATAGAAACGGAGATGCTTTTATGGAAAAAATCTTTACCGAACTCGCACCCGCTGCCATCGGCCCGTACAGTCAGGCCATGAAGGTCGGCAATCTCGTCTTTACCTCCGGCCAAATCCCCATCGACCCCAAGACGGGCAATGTCGAGGCGCAGGACATCGGCGGCCAGACAGAGCAGGTCATGCAGAACCTCAAGGCTGTTCTCGAGGCGGCCGGCTCCTCAACGGCCAAGACCGTCAAGACCCTCTGCTTCCTTACCGACATGGGCAACTTTGCCGCTTTCAATGAGGTCTACGCAAGGTATTTCACCGAAAAACCGGCCAGAAGCTGTGTCGCCGTCGGCGCGCTGCCCAAGGGCGTTCTGGTCGAGGTCGAGGCCGTTGCCGAGCTCTGAGCGAGCCGAGGGCATCCTTGCAAGCGCGGCGATTTGCACCCTCCGGCCGGTGCCGATTTCTCCCTACGTCGAGCCGTGACATATTATAGCACGAAAATCGTAACAGGAGCGAAACTTTTTTGCCCGTTTCAAAAAATTACAGAAATTGATCGCAGCACCGTTCCAAAGCGTCGTCAATGGGAGCGCCCGACCGACAAAGAATTGTCGCAAAAAGCCTCGCAATTGCCCCGAAAACGCCGAAAAATTATGTCAATTTCCGTCTCATAACACGACATTCGTTATCCGAAAGCAGCATCTCGTTTATCAAAATAAACGGATTTTTTTCTCATCCACACGGATTTCAAAAAATGTGCTTGATGTTTTGATTTCAGCGTGCTACAATATTCGGGTAAATGAAATAATGTTGAGGATTTTCGGCTGTTTTGTGATTTTTCCGGTATCGAACCGGTTGAAAATCAACTTTCCCCTGCATCGCATATCCTTTCGCATCCCCCAAATACTATATTTATTAAGGAGAAGTGAATTATGCGCAAAAGATTCCTCAGCTTGATTCTCGCGATCGCCATTCTGGCCTCCCTGTTTGCCGGCATCACCGTTACCGTCGGCGCCGCCGGCTACAGCAAGGCGACCTCTATTGCCGTCGGTGATACGATCGTTTTTGCCTGTGAGGGAGAACTGATGGAACTCGCATCGTTTTCCACAACGAAAACGGTTTACGGTGTCGGTGCTACATACACCGGTACCCCTGCCGGCTCAAAGACCTTTGAGGTCGTTGCCGGTTACTCCGAAGGTACTTATGCTTTCAAAAGCGGCGACAAGTACCTCGCATGGACGAGCGGTAACTCCTTGAATGAAAATGCAGATCTTACGGATAACTCTTCGTGGACTGTCGTGCTCGACGAAAGCGGCAACGCAACTATTTGCAACAAGGCCGATTCGACTCGCCAAATTTGGTGGAATCACCAAAGCCCGCGCTTTGCTTGCTATACCGGCAAAACCGCGGATAAGACCTACTATGCTGTTCAGCTCTATGTCTATTCCGCTGACGGTTGCGCACACGCCAACGCAACCTTCTCCACGGTGACCGAGGCGACTTGCACCGCTGCAGGCGAACAAAGCTGGACTTGCCCGGATTGCAATGCCTCCGGCACGAACACGATCGCCGCTCTCGGCCATGACTGGGACGAAGGTACTGTCACCACGGAACCCACCTGCACCGAAGACGGCGTGAAGACCTTCACCTGCTCTCGCTGCTCCGAAACCAAGACCTCGAAGGTCGATGCCACCGGCCATACCTATGCGAACGGCACCTGCACCGCTTGCGGCGCAGCCGAACCGACCGCAAAGGTCTATACCAAGATCGACTTCGCGGACATTACCACCGCACATGAGGTCATCATCACCGGCACCGACGGCACCACCGTTTGGGCACTTCCCACCGACGGAGCCTCCGGTAACCCCGCTGTCGTCGTAGTCGCGCCCGAGGGAGATTCCCTTTCAACCAACGCCACGAACATTCAGTGGACGGTCAACAGCGACAAGAGCATTTCTCCGCTTGGCGTTGACGGCAAATACCTCTATTTCTCGAACACCAACAAGGGCGTTAAGGTCGGCACGACTTCCGCTGTTTTCAGTGTTTCGACCGCTGAAGCTACCGGTGGCTATCTGACTGCCTCCGACGGAACGAATGACCGCTTCCTTTGCGTCTATAACTCCGCCGACTGGCGCTGCTACAAGACCGGCAGTGTGATTGCAGGGCAGACCTTCGCATTCTACGCTTACAAATCCGAATCGACCGAGTGCGCACACACCAACACCACCGATGTGGCCGAGGTTCCTGCCACTTGCACTGCCGCCGGTACTACTGCCGGTGTAAAGTGCTCCGATTGCGGCGTGATCATTTCCGGCTGCGAGACGATCGCCGCCCTCGACCATGACTGGGACGAAGGCTCCGTTACCACCGAAGCCGGCTGCACGACCGACGGCGTGAAGACCTTCACCTGCTCTCGCTGCTCCGAAACCAAGACGGAGACGATCCCTGCCGGGCATCAGTATAACGCGGAAGGTGTCTGCTCCGTTTGCGGCGCAACCACCGTCAGCTATACGCTTTCCTCTACCCTCACGAACGGTCAGCAGGTCGTCATCGTCTGTGCCGCATACAATATGGCACTGTCGAGCACCTACACCGGCAACTACAACTCCGGCGTGGCAGTTAATCCCTCCAACGGCGTCCTGACCGACCCCGATGCCGCTCTTGTATGGACTGTTATTGTCAACGATGACGGCACCTATTCCTTCACCAACGACGGCAAAAAGCTCGGCATGGGTGCTCAGTACACCTCCATGCCCCTCGGCGGCGTCAATGACACATGGACGATTGAGAACGCCTCCACCGAAGGATGCTTCAATGTGAAGAATGTCGGTCGTTCGGCTTACATGGAATGGTATGCTTCCAAGACCTACTGGTCTGCTTACTATACCATTTCTTCCGGTAGCGAAGGCCTCTTCGCACTTCAATTCTACACCTATACCCCCGCGCATACCTGCTCCTATGATGATGGCGTCGAGACCACTGCACCCACCTGCACCGAAAACGGCGTCAAGACTTTCACCTGCTCCGGCTGCGGCGCAACCTACACCGAGCCGATCCCCGCAACAGGTCATAACTTCATCTCCGGCAATGACTCCTGCCAGAATGTCGGTTGCGGCCTTGCTTGCATCAAGGGTCAGAAGACCGACGCTTTGACTGCGGGAGACACCATTATCATCTATAACGCCAAGTCGAACATGACCCTCAGCAACACCGCAAGCGGCAACTACCTTGCAGGCGTTGCGGCGATCGACGGCACCGAGTTGCTGCGCGTGAATCCCGAGGCCACCGTTTGGACGGTTGAGCTCGTCGATGCCGAAGCCGGCACCTACCGCTTCAAGACCGCCGAGGGTGTCTACCTCATCACCAATTCCTACGGCTCCTTCTCCAACAGCGCAACGCTTCCCACGGACAAGGATTACTCCGTATGGACTCTGGTCGACGGTACATACTTGGTCAACACGGTCACCAATAAGGCCATTGAGTATTACAACAACAATTTTACCACCTATACCAACAGAAGCACTGACATTTATGCGTTGACCTTCTTCAAGACCAATGTCGAGAGCTTCTGCGAGCATGACTGGGTACAGACCGGTTCGACGAATGCAACCTGCACGGAAGACGGTTCTGCGACCTATGAATGTGACAACTGCGGCTCTTCCAAGACCGAGGTTCTCCCTGCCCTCGGCCATAGCTGGAGCGATTGGACGACTGTCACGGAAGCCGGCTGCACCACCGATGGCGAACAGTCCCATACCTGCTCCAATTGCAGCACCACAGAGACGCAGACCATCCCGGCTACCGGCCACTCCGATGCCAATGCCGACGGAACCTGTGACAACTGCGGCACTTCCGTTGCGGCTGATCTGTATTACCTGACCGATTCGCTCAAGGCCGGTGACTCTTTTGTCATCGTGGCGAAGGACGCTGAAGGTAAGTATTGGGCACTGCTTAACTATGAAGATGGCAGCAATGCCGTCACCTCCTGCAAGGAAGTTACCTTTGTGGAGTCCCTGAATGCGATCAATAATCCTGCCTCTGATGTCATCTTTGTCGGCAAGAACGGTACCTATTCTTCCAACGGCAGCTCTTGGAGCGGCATCGGCCTGAAGAACCCCACAGCGGATAACAAATATCTGCACCTGAATTCTTCCAAGATCCGCGTGACCAGCACCTTCCAGAACGGTATTTTCACCCTTGCTGCAGGAACGACGAGCGGCGCTGTCACATTGAAAGCCGATCAGAACAGCAAGTACCTGACCTTTGCCGAAGGCACCTTCGGTGTTGGTGCGGAAGGAACCGAGCTGTATATCTTCACCAAGGCTCATACCTGCTCTTATACCGTTGCCCCCGATGCGGAGCATACCGTCACCGCAGCGAGCTGCACGGAGGACGGCTCCGGCTACTGGCAGTGCGCCCTTTGTGACGCCTATGCTGCCGAGGCTATCGCGATCCCCGCTACCGGCCATACGCCTGTTACCGATGAGGCTGTTCCTGCAACCTGCACCGATTCCGGCCTGACCGAAGGCTCCCACTGCTCTGTCTGCTCGGAAGTCATCGTCGCGCAGGAAACCGTTAACGCTCTCGGCCATGCATACTCCTATGTGGATAATCAGGACGGCACGCATACCGCTACCTGCTCGACCTGCGCAGCTACCGAAACCGTTGCCCACACCTTCACCGACGGCACCTGCGCCTGCGGCGCAACGGA
>CAZKSR010000021.1:18758-22522 GCA_964555465.1 uncultured Oscillospiraceae bacterium | reverse complement strand
ATCTGCTTGAGGTCACCGAAGTACAATAAGGAGGAGACAAGATATGGAATTGCATGAACTTGCTCCCATCGCCGGCTCTACCCATGTGAACAAACGCAAGGGTCGCGGCTGCGGCACCGGCAACGGTAAGACCGCAGGTCGTGGTCATAAGGGTCAGCACGCTCGCTCCGGCGGCAAGACTCGTATCGGCTTCGAAGGCGGACAGATGCCTCTGGCACGCCGCATCCCGAAGCGCGGTTTCAACAACATTTTCGCAAAGCCCCTGACGGCAGTCAACCTCAGCGAGCTCAATGTATTTGAGAACGGTGCGGTCGTCGACGCAGCGGTTTTGGAGGAAAAAGGCATCATTCGTGATTGCAAGTATGGCCTGAAGGTTCTGGCGAACGGTGAACTGACCAAGAAGCTGACCGTGAAGGCAGCAGCATTCTCCGGCAGTGCCAAAGCTAAGATTGAGGAGGCAGGCGGAAAGGCTGAGGTGGTGTAATTGTTTACGACACTTCGCAATGCGTGGAAGATCGCCGATCTTCGCAAGAAGATCCTCTTCACGCTCCTGATCGTTCTGCTTTACCGAATCGGTAATGTCATTCCGGTTCCGTTTGTCAACGTGAAAGCCATGAGCGCGATGTTTGATGATCAGCTCAAGGACACGATCTTCGGAATGTACAACATGATGTCCGGCTCGGCCTTCTCTCAGGCGACCGTGTTCGCTCTGGGCATCCAGCCGTATATCAACGCATCGATCATCATTCAGCTTCTTACCATCGCCATCCCCGCCCTCGAGCGTTTGAGCAAGGAAGGCGGCGAGGAGGGCAAGAAGAAGATCAACCGCATCACTCGCTACACCACGGTTGCCCTCGGCGTTTTGATGGGCTTTGCCTACTACATCATGCTGACCAACTACAACACCAGCATGACCTCTCAAGGCTATACCAACCTCTTGAGTGAGACCGGCTTCCTTCAGGGTGCGGTCATCGTCCTGTCCTTCACGGCCGGTTCTTCTCTGGTCATGTGGCTCGGCGAGCAGATCACCGCTCGCGGCATCGGCAACGGCATCTCCATGATCCTGTTTGCCAACATCGTCGCGCGCATCCCCGACGGCATCGTCAAGCCTCTGATCGATATGCTGTGGTCCCAGTGGTACTGGGTCGTCCTGCTGGTCGTGGCGATGCTTGCGATCATCGTCTTCATCATCTTCGTTTCCCAGGCGGAGCGTCGGATCCCGGTGCAGTATGCCAAGCGTGTCGTCGGCCGGAAGGTCTACGGCGGCCAGAGCAGCCATCTGCCCATCAAGGTCAATATGTCCGGCGTTATGCCCATCATCTTTGCACAGTCGTTGGCCAGCCTTCCGGCTACCATCGCCACCTTCGCGGGAAAAACCTCCGGCTGGTGGTATGACAACGTTTTCAGCAGCACCAGCGCGATCTACACGGTCTGCTATCTGCTCCTGATCGTCGGCTTCAGCTACTTCTATGCAACGATCCAGTATAACCCCGTCGAGGTTGCCAACAACCTGAAGAACAACGGCGGTTTCATCCCCGGCTTCCGTCCCGGCCGTCCGACCTCCGACTTCATCCGCAAGGTCATCAACAAGGTCACGCTCTTCGGTGCGATCTACCTTGGCATCATTGCGGTTCTGCCGGTGCTCATTTCGGCCGTCACCGGAAACACGTCCTTCTCCTTCGGCGGCACCTCTATCATCATCGTCGTCAGCGTTGCCCTTGAGACTGTCACGGCCATCGAGGCGCAGATGATGATGCGTAACTATTCCGGTTTCCTTCAGAAGTAAGGAGGCCGAGCATGAGACTGATTCTGTTAGGAGCCCCCGGTGCGGGCAAGGGCACGCAGGCCGAGATCATCGCCAAGCGTCTGTCCATCCCGACCATTTCCACCGGAAATATCCTTCGGGAAGCAATCAAAAACGGTACTCCGACCGGTTTGAAGGCCAAAGGTTTCATGGACAAGGGTATGCTCGTTCCTGACGATGTCATCATCGGCATCGTCAGCGAGCGACTGGCGCAGGCGGATTGTGCGAACGGCTACATCCTCGACGGTGTGCCGCGCACGATCGCCCAGGCCGAAGCCCTGCTGGAGCAAGGCGTCGAGATCGACTGCGTTGTCTCCATTGAAATTTCGGATGATGTGATCGAGGCTCGCATGACGGGACGCCGCGTCTGCGGCTCCTGCGGCGCAAGCTATCATATCACTGCAAACCCGCCCAAGACGGAGGGCATCTGCAATGCCTGCGGCTCGGAGCTGGTCATCCGCAAGGACGACACACCCGAAACGGTGCGTCACCGCCTTGCCGTGTATCACGCCGAAACCGAGGCACTCAAGGGCTTTTATGAAAAGCTCGGCAAGCTCAGGCTTATCGAGGGAAATCAGCCCATCGAAGATGCAACTCGTGATATTATGGCGGCGTTGGGTGTCTGCTTATGATACCGATTAAAAACGAACGTGAGATCTCTATGATGCGCCGTGCCTGTAAAATTACCGCGGCAGCCCGTGCTCTGGCAGGGGAAATGGTAAGACCCGGCGTAACAACCAAAGAGATTGACAGGGCTGTCCACGATTTCATCGTGTCACAAGGTGCAACACCGTCCTTCCTGAATTACTCCGGCTATCCTGCCAGTGCGTGCATTTCCGTGAATCAAACCGTCATTCACGGGATTCCGGACAGCAGGGTGCTGAAAGAGGGAGACATCGTCTCCGTCGACGTCGGAGCCTTTTTCGGGGGATTCCACGGAGACTGCGCCGCTACCTTCGCCTGCGGAGGAATTTCCCCGGAGGCACAAAAGCTCATTGATGTCACGAAGCAGAGCTTTTTCGAGGGCATAAAATTCGCCCGTCAGGGCAACCGTATTTCCGATATCGGCCATGCCGTGCAGGAGTATGTGGAATCCAACGGATTTTCCGTGGTCAGAGATTTTATCGGCCACGGCGTCGGAGAACACCTGCACGAGGAGCCGGAGGTTCCAAACTACGGCAAGCCCGGCAGAGGGCCGAGACTCATCCGCGGAATGACAATCGCCGTCGAGCCGATGGTCAACATGGGTACCCATGAGGTGCGTGTGCTGAAGGATGGCTGGACGACCGTCACCGCCGACGGAAAGCTCTCCGCCCACTACGAAAATACTGTGCTCATTACAGACGGCGAGCCGGAAATTCTCACCGTCACCGAGGGGCTTATCTAATGGAAATTTCCAAATCGGACATTGTGCTTTCTCTTGCCGGACGCGACAAAGGAAATGTGTTCTATGTGATGGACACAGACGGTGTGTACGTCTTCCTCGCAGACGGCAAGGAAAGAATGGTTGAAAAACCGAAGCGTAAAAAGCGCTTCCATGTCAAGAAAGTCCTTCGGCCTGATTCGAGTCTCGCCACGAAGATCGCTTCCGGCGAGCAAATACTCAACAGCGAATTACGAAGGGAACTGGCGGCTATCCGTCAGGAAATCAACGTTTCAACCAAGGAGGGTTCATAAACTTGGCAAAAGACGACGTAATCGAACTTGAGGGCATCGTGACCGATGCACTGCCGAATGCCATGTTCAAAGTCGATATCGGCAGCGGACACAGCATTTTGGCGCACATTTCCGGCAAGCTCAGAATGAACTATATCAAGATCTTGCCCGGTGACAAGGTAACTGTTCAGATGTCTCCGTATGATCTGACCCAAGGCCGGATCACATGGAGAAGTAAGTAAAACAAGAGACATTGTACTCATATGGAGGTTAAACAGTATGAAGGTTAGACCGTCCGTGAAGC
>CAZKSR010000021.1:15131-18748 GCA_964555465.1 uncultured Oscillospiraceae bacterium | reverse complement strand
GCGAAAAATGTAAGATTATCAAGCGCAAGGGTCGCGTCATGGTAATTTGCGAAAACCCGAAGCATAAGCAGAGACAAGGCTAATAGGAGGTGCTCGAAAGTATATGGCACGTATTGCTGGTATCGACCTGCCCCGCGAGAAGAGAATTGAGATCGGCCTCACTTATATCTTCGGCATTGGCAGAAAGAGTGCGCAGGACATCCTGAAGATGGCCGGCGTTGACCCCGACATCCGAGTGAAGGACCTGACGGAAGATCAGGAAGCTGCACTGCGTGATGTCATTGACAAGAACTACACCATCGAGGGCGACCTCCGCCGTGAAGTCGCTCTGAACATCAAGCGTTTGATCGAGATCGGCTGCTACCGCGGCATGCGCCATCGTCGTGGCCTGCCCGTACGCGGTCAGCGTACCAAGACCAACGCCCGTACCCGCAAGGGCCCGAAGAAGACCATTGCGAACAAGAAGAAGTAAGGAGGGTAATGTAAATGGCAAAGGCTAATGCAAAGAAAGTTATCAAGCGCCGTCGCGAGCGCAAGAACATTGAAAAAGGCGCCGTTCACATTCGCTCCTCTTTCAACAACACCATGATCACCGTCACCGACCTTCAGGGTAATGCTCTTTCGTGGGCATCCTCCGGCGGTCTCGGCTTCCGTGGTTCCCGTAAGTCCACCCCGTATGCTGCTCAGATGTGCGCGGAAACCGCTGCAAAGGCAGCCATCGACAACTGCGGCCTGAAGACCGTAGAGGTCTATGTCAAGGGTCCCGGCCAAGGCCGTGAAGCTGCCATTCGTGCACTTCAGTCGGCCGGTCTGGAAGTCGTCTCCATCAAGGATGTCACCCCCATTCCTCACAATGGTTGCCGTCCTCCCAAGAGACGCCGCGTCTAATTCGATAAGGAGGAATTTAAGAAATGGCAAAGAATACTCAGCCCATTCTCAAGCGTTGCCGTACCCTCGGCGTTTCTCCTGCTGCTATGGGTTATTCCAAGACTTCCAATAAGAATCCCGGCGGCCAGAGAAGAGCAAAGAAGTCCGAGTATGCTCTTCAGCTCACCGAGAAGCAGAAGGTCAAATTCGTATACGGCATTCTCGAAAAGCAGTTCCGTATGTACTATGAAAAGGCCGCCCGTGCGGAAGGCAACACCGGTGAGGTTCTCCTGAGCCTGATCGAGCGCCGTCTTGATAACGTTGTTTATCGCCTCGGCTTCGCTGCTACTCGCCGTGAGGCTCGCCAGCTTGTCAACCATGGTCACTACACCGTCAATGGCAAGCGCGTCAACATCCCCTCCTACCTCGTCAAGAACGGCGACGTTATCGCTGTCTGCGAGAAGAGCTGCTCGAACAATCGCTTCAAGAAGCTCAAGGAAGATGATGCTTTCATCGCCGCTCCCAAGTGGCTTGACCGTGATAAGAACACCCTCACCGGCAAGGTGATTGCAATGCCGACCAAGGAAGATATCGACTTCGAGATCGCAGAGCACCTCATCGTCGAGTTGTACTCCAAGTAAGGCTTCACCCTCGCTCATTGGTAAGCTGATTTTCCACGCAAAGCAAACGTTTTGCAATTTTACAAGGAGGGTATTTGTGTATGGTAGAAATTGACAAGCCGCGTATTGAGTGTATTGACTCTCCCGAAGATCCGTCCCATGGCGTATTTTATGTTGAGCCTCTGGAAAGAGGATATGCAACGACCATCGGCAATTCTCTGAGAAGAATTTTGCTGTCCTCGCTGCCCGGCACCGCTGCGACCTCCATCAAGATCGCCGGTGTCCAGCACGAGTTCTCCACGATCCCCGGCGTCAAGGAAGACGTCACCGAGATCGTCCTGAACATCAAGCGAATCATCTCCAAGATGAATTGCGACGGCGTCAAGACCGTCTATATCGATGCGACCGGTGAGTGCGAGGTCACCGCCGGCGACATTCAGACCGACGATGATGTCGAGATCATCAACAAGGATCTGCACATCTGCACGCTCGGCCCGGATGCCACGCTCAATATGGAGATCACGATGAGCCGCGGCCGTGGCTATGTCCCTGCGGAGCGCAACAAGACGCCGCAAACTCCGATTGGTGTCATTCCGGTCGACTCCCTGTATTCGCCTGTCTACAAGGTCAACTACACGGTGGAAAACACCCGTGTCGGCAATATGACCGATTTCGACAAGCTGACGCTGGAAGTCTGGACGGATTCCACCACCACGGCCAAGGACGCCGTCTGCATCGCCGCAAAGATCCTGACCGAGCATCTGAGCCTGTTCACGAATCTTTCCGAGACGGTTGCGACGCAGTCCATCGTCCGCGAGAAGAGCCAGGATGTGGATCCTCCCGCCCTCAAGCTGACCATCGAGGAGCTAGACCTGTCCGTCCGCAGCTTCAACTGCCTGAAGCGCGCCAATATCAACACCGTCCGCGATCTGATCGATAAGACTCCGGATGAGATGATGAAGGTTCGCAACATGGGCAAGAAGTCGCTTGACGAGGTACAGAACAAGCTTGCAATGATGGGTCTGTCCCTTGCCACGGAAGAGTCCGGCAACAATTAAGAGAAACCGTTTGACCTTTTAAGAAGGAGGAAATACGAATGTTTGGAACCCGTAAACTCGGCAGAACCAGCGATCAGCGCAAGGCGATGCTTCGCCAGTTGACCACCGATCTGCTCGAAAACGGCAAGCTCGAAACGACCTTCTGCCGTGCAAAGGAAGTGCAGCCGGTCGTCGAGAAGATGATTACCCTGGGTAAGAAGGGCGATCTGGCCGCTTATCGCCGTGCACTTTCCTACATCACGAAGGAAGATGTCGCTCATAAGCTGTTCAAGGAAGTCGCTCCGAAGTATGCCGACCGCAACGGCGGCTATACCCGTGTGATCCGCATCGGCACCCGTCGTGGCGATGCCGCTGAGATGGCGATCATCGAGCTGGTGTAATTAAATTAATAAAATCATGCACATTCACTTCAAAGCGGAATGTGCATGATTTTTTTGTTTTCAAACGATATACGCAGGCAGTTCTTGTGAAACCGATCGCAAATTCAAGGGTGCCTTGCACATTTCAATTGCAATGCTGCGGTTGGTGTGAGACGAATTCTCGCAATATTTTCCTTACCCGTAGGGCACGCCGACCTCGGCGTGCCGCAAGGCGCCGCACCCGTAGGGCACGCCGACCCCGTCACGCCGCAAAAGCACCGCACCGGTAGGACACGCCGATCCGGTGTGCCGCAAATCCACCGCACCCGTAGGGCACGCCAACCCCTGCGTGCCGCAAGGCGCCGCACCCGTAGGGCAAGCCGACCTCGGCGTGCCGTCATACGCACTTCACCAGCCGCTAAAGCACCGCAACAGTAGAGCGCGCCGACCCGGCGTGGCGCAGTGCGCCGCACCCGTAGGGCACGCCGACCTCGGCGTGCCGCAAAAGCACCGCACCCGTAGGGCACGCCGACCCCGTCGCGCCGCTAAAGCACCGCACCCGTAGGGCACGCCGACCCGGCGTGCCCTATGAAGAAGGAGAGGCGAGGTCAGCGTGCCGCAATGCACCGAACCGATACGAGGTGAAGCGCGGTTTTTTGCCGCTCGAGAGGATGTTCCCTCGACGATGCAGCAGGGGCGCGATTTTCAGACGT
>CAZKSR010000021.1:0-15031 GCA_964555465.1 uncultured Oscillospiraceae bacterium | reverse complement strand
GCCGCTCGAGAGGATGTTCCCTCGACGATGCAGCAGGGGCGCGATTTTCAGACGTTCGATCAGGTCGTCACTGCGGTCGACGGTGTTCAGACAGAGCAGCGGCAGCTCGAAGTTTTCAAGACAGGTGATTGTGGGTTTGGATTATGGTGGACTTGCGAAGGATTTCAAAGAATCCATTTCCACCCGGCGGAAACACACTCTCATGTTTTATAGAGTATCATGTTGAAAAATCTCAATCGTTTCGATTCAATTCTATTTATTATAAAAATACAGAAGAACAAAATTGTGCAAATAGCTGATTTCGGCTCGAATTCGATTTGCAATCCGCCATTGACGAAAGGGAAAAAGCGTGATATTATAATAGGATAGAAAAGTGAGGTTTTGGAAATGAAAAAGAAAGACACATTATTGGAAGGGCCGATCTGGAAGGGTCTGCTTCTTTTTGCCATGCCGATCTTGATCGGGCAGGTTTTCCAGCAGCTTTATAACACCGCCGATGCGTGGATTGTGGGCAAATTCCTCCCCGGCGCGCCCTACGCCGCTGTCACCTCCACGGGCAGCCTGGTTTTTCTCCTCGTCGGCTTCTTCGGCGGCATCTCAGTCGGTGCAGGCTCCGTCATCTCCCGATATTACGGCGCAAATGACATCGAAAAGCTCCGCAAGACCATCCATACCACCATCCTCTTCGGCCTCTTCTCCGGCGTCGTTTTGACCGTCGTCGGCGTGACGATGACCCCCACCATTCTGGAATGGATGGATGCGCCCGAAGACAGCATCGAGTATTCCATCGAATATTTCCGCTACTACTTCCTCGGCGGCATCGCCATTTCGATGTATAACCTCTGTATGGGCATCCTGCGCGCTGTCGGTGACAGCAAGCACCCCCTGTACTATCTCGTCATTTCCTCGCTCGTCAATGTCGCGCTCGATTTCCTGTTCATGGGCTGCTTCGAGTGGGGCGTCTGGTCTGCGGCCTTGGCCACGACCATTTCGCAGTTTGTCAGCTTGATTCTCTGCCTTCTCCGCCTCTTCCGTTGCAAGGATGTTTATCAGCTTAAGTGGCGCGAGCTTCGGGTGGATTGGAGCAGGCTCGGTGAGGTCATCCACTACGGTCTGCCCTCGGGTCTGCAAAATTCCGTGATCGCCTTTGCCAATGTCATTGTCCAGACGAACATCAATTCCTTCGACACGGTCGCGCAGTCCGGCTGCGGCACTTATTCCAAGCTCGAGGGCTTCGCCTTCCTGCCGATCACCTGTTTCACCATGGCGCTGACCACCTTCGTCAGCCAAAACCTCGGCGCAAAGCAGTTTGAACGCTCGAAGAAGGGTGCAAGATTCGGCATTATTTGCGCCATGGTAATGGCGGAGGTCATCGGCGTGATTCTGATCGTCTTTGCCGAGCCGCTGGTCGAGGCATTTATCCGCAACGACCCCGAGGCCGTTCGGATCGGTGTCCGCCAAGCACGGATGGAATCGCTTTTCTTCTGCTTCCTTGCCTTCTCGCACTGCATTGCGGCGATTCTGCGAGGTGCCGGAAAACCGACCGTCCCCATGTTCGTGATGCTCGGCGCATGGTGCGTTCTGCGCGTGGCGTACATCTCCGTGCTGGTGCCGATTGTCAAGGACGTCTGGGTCATTTTCTCGGCCTATCCGCTCACATGGTCGGTCAGCAGCATCATTTTCCTGATCTACTACCTCCGCTCCGACTGGCTCCATGCCTACGAGCGCCGTGACCGCCAAGAAAACACCCTAAAGGCGTAGCCACGCCACCGGACTGCCGAAAATGCCTCATTTGTCTCGCTGCGAGGCCGCCACGGGTGCCTCGCGCCCACAATGGCATACGACCCTCTTCGACACGCTGTCCCACCCGACCGGTCGGTCGGGTGGGCTTCGCTTTGCAAAAGACGGCGGACGGCAGACGCGCCGAACCGTCCCAAGCTACGGGCGCAGCGGATTGCCGCCTCGCTCGAAGCAATGACGTGTTCGAAATTTGCGCTTGCAATCCCCTCCGAGCGCCAAGAAAAATAACAAAGCCCTTGCTTTTTCCGCGCATTTTGCGTAAAATATAAAAAACAATACGAAAAGAGGAACGACGATGAAGGAACGAACGTTGAAGCTTCTGGTGGCTGCTTTTGCGGTGCTGCTTGCAGCGCTGCTTTTGGTTACGGTGATTGTGGCGCTGACCTCGGATGATGAGGAAGAGGCCGCCGTGTCGGAGGGTGTCTCCTATCTCGAATCCGTCGAGGCTCGTGACCCGGAGACGGTGCTTACGACGACGAAGCAGCCCACCGACCCGACGAGCGAGGCGGAAAGCAGCGAGGAACCCATCGAAACGACCGACCCGACCGAGCCGCTTGACCCGAATCCGGAGCAGACCGCCCTGATCGAGAAGGTGCGCAACGGCGAGATCGATATCTGGTCGATGTTCCGTGACTATGTGATCCTCGGTGACAGCCGCGCGGTGGGCTTCTGGGCGTTTGACTTCCTCCCCTCGGACTACTGTCTGACGGGCGGCGGCGACACCATCCGCAACATTGCCGAGCATATGGACGAGATCATCGCCCTCAATCCGAAATATATTTTCCTCTGCTACGGCCTGAACGATGTGAGCATCGGCTATTGGTCGGAGCCGGAGGACTATGTCGAGGAAATCATGCAGATCATTGCAGACCTCCGAGAGCGTCTGCCCGAGGCGACGATTGTGGTCAGCTCGATCCTCCCGGCGCAGGATCCTGCCTTTGAGCTTAGCTCGAAATGGCGGCGCATCCCCGAATTCAGCGCTGCCGTCGGAAAAGCCTGCGAGGAGGCCGGTGTGATCTTCGTCGACAACGATGCAATCTCGGCCGAGCACGCCGATTGGTGGCAGCCCGACGGGATCCATGTCCGTCAGGAATTTTATCCCTATTGGGCACAAAACCTGATTGTCGCCCTCATTGAAGGTGGCGTATATGAATTTAACGACGATCTGTAAAGCGTTGCGTTGGGCAAGTGTTGCTTTGGCTTTGCTCCTGCTCATCGGCTGGTGCGACACGGGCGAGTCGACGACCGCCGTCAGCTTTTCCGACCTGAATGAGGCGGTCTGCGCGCACATTGACCGAACGGCCATGACGCAGGCCGACGCGGACCGTCTGGAGCGGTTCTATGGGCTGAACGAGGAAGATTATGTCAACCTAACGCTCTATATTCCCTCGGACAGCATGGTCTATGTCGAGGAGCTGCTTCTCGTCGAGCTGAAGGAAGCCTCGCAGAAGGAGACGGTTCTGGCCGCCATCGAGGAGCGTTTGAACACGCAGAAGAATACCTTTGAAAATTACAACCTCTTCGGACAGTACGAGAAGCTCACCGACCACGCCCATGTGGAGGTCTGCGGCAGCTTCATCCTGCTGACGGTGAATGTCGACGACGCATGGCAGGCGTTTTTGAATACGGTATAAGGAGAGCTTTATGGATTTCAGTACGATCACCTTCCTTTTCTTCCTCCTGCCGCTGAGCCTGCTTGCGTATTTCCTCGTGCCGAAGCGTATGAAAAATGCGGTGCTGGTGCTCGTCAGCCTCCTGTTTTTCTCGTGGGGCGTGCCGGAATATCTCCTGCTCCTGTTGCTGAGCTTGGCCTTTCATTATTTTACCGCTCTGGAGCTGGAAGCACATCTGCAAAAGGGACACCATCGCCGCGCAAAAACGGTGCTGACGGCATCCGTCGTTCTGAATTTGCTCCTGCTCGGATTTTTCAAGTATTACGGCTTCTTGGCAGAGAGCCTCAACTCCCTGTTGGGGACGAGCCTACGGGCACGGACGCTTCCGGCGCCGATCGGCCTGTCGTTTTACACCTTCACCGTCCTGTCCTATCTCTTTGATGTCTATCGGGGGAGGGCGAGCGCGGCGAAAAATCCGCTGAAATTCGCCCTCTATGCGACATTTTTTCCGAAGCTGGTTTCCGGCCCCATCGTTCAGTATGCCGATATCGAGCGGCAATTGGACGATCACCCCTTCTCATGGGAGCTGTTCGGCAGCGGTGCAAGGCTCTTCTTGATCGGCCTCGGCAAAAAAGTCCTCCTCGCTGATCTGCTCGGACTGACCTTTTATGCGGTGAACGACCTCGCGCTTGCCGATGTGACCTTCGTCACGGCGTGGGTTGGCACCCTGAGCTATGCCCTGATGCTCTATTTCGACTTCGGCGGCTATTCCGACATGGCCATCGGCCTGTCACAGCTCTTCGGCTTCCGAATCGGCAAAAATTTCGACTATCCTTATCTGTCGGACAGCATCACCGACTTCTGGCGGCGGTGGCATATTTCCCTCGGCGCGTGGTTTCGCGACTATGTCTATATCCCTCTGGGCGGCAGTCGAGAGGGAAGGAGGAAGACGATCCGCAATTTGCTTATCGTCTGGTGTCTGACGGGGATTTGGCACGGCGCGGGTCGGAATTTCATTGCATGGGGACTGTACTACGGCATTTTGCTGGTGCTGGAAAAATTCGTCCTGCGTGATTGGACGGAAAGACTCCCCAAAGCGCTCAAGCATATTTTGACGCTGCTTGCGGTCTGTGTCGGCTGGGTCTTCTTCTTCTCCGACTCCCTCGGCAGGGCCTTCGCTTGGCTCGGGCGGATGCTCGGCCTCGGCGGATTTTCCGATGCGACAGCGTGGTACTACCTCGGCTCGTCATGGCTTGTCTTGCTGATCGCGGCCTTTGCCGCAACGCCGATGGGCGCCGCCGTCGGGAACAGCCTTTTGCGCAAAAAGCGTGCGTGGAAGCCGCTGAGCGTCGTGTTTTTCGGGGCCGTTTTCCTGCTGTGCATCGCCTGCATGATGAATGACACCTACACGACCTTCCTCTATGCGCAGTTCTGATCGGAGGTGCTTTTTTGGAACTCGAACGCAGAAAACGCCGCTCACCGTATCGGCGCAACCGCAAGCAACAGGGCGCATGGTTGAGTATTCTGCTCATCGGCGTCGTCCTGCTGTTTTCGCTGGTCAATCTCATCGCGCCCGATCGGGCAAGCAGTGAGGCGGAAAACCGTAAGCTGGCGCAGTCACCGAGGCTGACATGGACGACTCTGACGGACGGCAGCTTCTTCGGGGAGCTGGACGACTATTTTGCCGATCAATTTGTCGGCAGAGATTTTTGGATCTCCCTGCGGTTGGATTTTATGCGCCTGATGGGGCAGCGAGAGTCCAACGGCATCGTGCTGTGTGACGACGATTACCTGATGGAAAAGCCCGCGGCACCGAATCAGGAGGCCGTGAGCCGAAATCTTGCGGCGATCGTGTCCTTTGCGCAGTCGCATCCGAACTTGAACACCGCCGTGTGCATTGCGCCGACGGCCGCCTGCGTCTCGGATGATAAGCTTCCGTCGAATATCCCCATCCGAAATCAGGCGGCGGATATTGCGGCGCTGAAGGAGAATCTTGAAGGCGTCGGGTTTGTCGATGTGACCGAGACGCTTCGGGCGCATCGCAATGAGGAAATCTATTATCGCACCGACCACCACTGGACGAGCCTCGGAGCGTACTATGCCTTTGCGGAGATTGCCGATGCTTTCGGAATCGTGCCGCAGGAGGTCTATGACATCTATACCGTCTCGACGAGCTTCGAAGGGACGCTGGCCTCCAAATCCGGCTGCCACGACGCGCAGGACACGGTTCAAATCTATGCGCCGCAGACGGACTATGTCGTTACCTACACCTCCGAGAGCCTGACGACCGCCTCGCTCTATCGCCGTGATGCCCTCAAGGGAAAGGATCATTATGCGGTATTCTTCGGCGGCAATCAGGGCAGGATCGACGTGACCACGGCATCGGGAAGCGGCAGGACACTCCTTCTCATCAAAGACTCCTACGCCAACTGCATGGTGCAGTTTTTCGTGCCGTATTTTGACAGGATCATTATGAT
The DNA here is from genome assembly GCA_964555465.1 of uncultured Oscillospiraceae bacterium. Taxonomy (GTDB): domain Bacteria; phylum Bacillota; class Clostridia; order Oscillospirales; family Oscillospiraceae; genus JAZOXB01. The sequence goes on along the minus strand of CAZKSR010000021.1, from coordinate 9,141 downwards.
CGACCCCCGATATTATTTCGACAATGTGGACGGAATCGTCTCAACGGAGGGCGTGACGGATGTCCTCTTCCTCTATAATGTCAACACCTTCCACGCCGACACGACGCTCTACGGGGTGCTGGAATGACCCGAAGCAAAACCATATGAAGCAAGCAAACGACCCTCGGAGGCAGTCCGAGGGTCGTTTGCTTATGAGATCGTTTTTCGACAAGGGGAGAAAACGCCTGCGGCTTGCGCTAAGACAGAAGAACCGTCCAGACGGCGAAAACCTCTCGCAGGAGCATATTGCAGAAATAGAGCCTGTTGCGCGTCGAGGCAGGGAAGCACTCGGCCTCGACGCCCAGATCCTCCGCGATCAGCGAGGCGCGGAGCAGATGATATTCCGAGGAAATGATGCCGACCCTGCTGACTTTTTCGCCCGTCTCCGTCTCAATCAGGCGCAGACTGAATTCCAGATTTTCCTGCGTCGTGCTCGCCTCGTTCTCCATGCGCAAGCGGCTCGCAGAAACACCGTGGCTTGTCAGATAATCATACATACACTGCGCCTCCGATACGGCTTCCCCGTCGCCGCGTCCGCCGGAGAGGATCAGAACGGCGTTGGGATGCGCATCCGAATAGTCCATCGCCGCCTCCAGCCGCTCGGCAAGAGATTGGCTCGGCTCGCTGCCGTTGACTCCGGCGCCGAGGACGATGACATATTCTGCGTCCATGTTCTCCGTGCCGCCCATGCTTGCGCCGATTCGGATGCCCGTTGCGATCATCCCGACGATGCCGACAATGATGATGATGCAGAAAACCGTGTGGAAAATTTTCCGCTTGCAGAGGTTCAGCAGACCGAAGGCGAGACGCACGACGCCCAGCGCAGCCAGAAAGCCCGAGGTGAAGCGGTACGGCGAGGCCGTAAGACCGACCAGAGCCGCCAATGCAAAGAGAATCAGCGCACTGACCCAATATCGTTTCTTCATTCGAATAAGTATCCCTTCAAGACCTTCAGGGTGTTGCGCACGCCGTCCTTGTGGCTGCGCTCATAGCCGTGCGAGGCGTAGACACCGGCGCCGATCAGTCCGTGGCGCAGATCGTGGCCGGCACTCAGGGTCGCCTCGACGTCGGAGCCGTAGTGCGGATAGATGTCCACGGCGTAGTCCGCATTTTCACGCTGCGCGGCGGCAATGAGCTTCCGCACGACCTCGTAGGAATACGGGCCGCCGGAGTCCTTGGCGCAGATGGAGACTTGCCGCTCGGTGCATTGCAGGCCGTCGCCCACGCAGCCCATGTCGACGGAGATCGCCTCGGTCACGCCCTGAGGGACGCAGGCCGCACCGCCGTGGCCGACCTCCTCATAGACCGTTACATGGATATAGGTGCGGCGGCGAGGGGTCAGCTGACGGTCGGCAAGGTATTTGGCAAAGCCCATGAGGATGCCGACGGAGAGCTTGTCGTCGAGGAAGCGGCTCTTAATATAGCCGGACTTCGTCACACGGGTGCGCGGTTCGAAGCAGACGAAGTCGCCCACGCCGATGCCGAGCGCTTTGACGTCGTCGGCACTTTCGACGCACTCGTCCAAAACGACCTCCATCGCCTTCCACTTGCGAGCGGTGTCGTTGTAATCGTCGTTCACGTGAATGGACGCATCGCAAAGCTGTAAGGTGCCCTCGTAGATGCCGCTGAATTTTGTGACGATGCGGCAGTTCTCGGCCTCGGCATTGTTGGCGTTCATGCCGCCGACGTTGACGATGCGCAGGCGTCCGTTGCCCTTGATCTCCGCCACCATGCCGCCGAGCGTGTCGGCGTGCGCCTCCAGCAGGAGAGCGTCGGCTGCGTCCTCGCCGCCGAGATCGATCAGGATGCCGCCCTTGTTTGTGCGTGTCGCAGAAAAGCCCAGCGACGTGAATTGTGCCAGAACATAATGCTCGGCGGCCTTTGTATATCCCGTCGGGCTGTCGACGGCCAATAATTCGACCGTTTTTTCGATCGAGTAGTTTACATAATCTTCCACTTTTCTTTCTCCTTATCCTATTTTTTCCAGAAGAGCCGCACAGCCGAGGTCGATATCATGCTCGGCGGCACGGAAATCACGGGTATACCACGGGTCGGCCACATCACGGGCAAGTCCTGCCCACTCGAGCAGGAGCGAGACCTTGCCCTGCGCATCGCCGCCGAAGAGACGGAGCATATTGCGGCGGTTTGCCGCGTCCATGCCGACGATGTAGTCGTAGCGGTCATAGTCCGAGGGGGTGAGCTGCCGCGCGGTTTTTCCCTTGCAGGAAATCCCACGGTCGCTGAGCAGCGCGCGAATCGGCGGATAGACGGGGCTGCCGAGCTCCTCGTCACTCGTGGCGGCGGAGGCAATCTCGAACTGCGCCGAAAGCCCCTTCCGACGCACCAGATCCTTCATCAGAAATTCCGCCATCGGGCTGCGGCAAATGTTCCCGTGGCAGACAAATAAAATCTTAATCATAATACCTCGCAGACGGTCAACGTTTTTTCACGGACGGTGAAGCGGACGTCGCACCCGGCAAAGGCCATGCCGTAGATGCGGTCGGGGTCATCCTGATAGGAGGGGCGAGGGTCGTGCGAAAGCACCTGAATCAGGGCGTTGCGACGGCTTTCGGGGATTTTCGACAGAAGGGTAGGGGGGAAGTCGACATCGAGAAGGAAGTCGTCCGCCTCCGCCGTGAAGCCGCCGATTGCCTCCGGATGGCAGTCGGCATAGGGCAGATACGGCTTGATGTCGTAGATCGGGGTGCCGTCCATCAGATCGGCGCCACCGACAAGGAGAACCGTGCCGTCGTGCTCCGTCGGACGGATGTCCAAGAGACGGACGCAGGACAAAGCGATGGGGTTCGGTCGGTACGGTGAGCGAGTGGCAAAGACGCCGAGACGAGTGTTGCCCCCGAGACGGGGCGGACGGACGGTGGGCGACCAGTGCTCCCGTTTGGCGGCGGAAAATTCCCAGATCAGCCAGAGGTGAGAAAAGCCCTCCAGTCCACGCAGGGCGTCGGGATTGCGAAATTCCGGCTCGAAGACCACCGTGGCGGTCAGCTCCGAGGCCAGACCGCTCTGACGGGGAATGCCGAATTTGGTCGGAAAATCACTGCAAATATGGGCAATTGCTTTCATATTGCCTCCTGAAGGATTGAATAATCGGAAAAATTACAACTGCGAAAAGACGCTTCCGAGGGAATCGTGCAGCACGAGGTCTGCGGTATCGTCGTAGGGCGTTGCGTCACGGTTGATGAGGACAAGACGGTTGCCGCCGTAGTAGCGCAGGAGCCCGGCAGCCGGATAGACCGTCAGGCTCGTGCCGCCGACGATGAGAAGGTCTGCGTCGCAAATGGCGCGGATCGCGCCCAGCATGACGCGGTCATTGAGCGGCTCTTCGTAGAGGACAACATCGGGCTTGACGATGCCGCCGCAGACGCACAGGGGCACGCCGTCGGCGTCCCGAACGAATTCCGCAGGGTAGAATTTGTGACATTTTTCGCAGAAATTGCGCAGGACGCTGCCGTGCAGCTCAAAGACATTCCGACTGCCGGCCTTCTGGTGCAGACCGTCGATGTTTTGCGTCACGACGGCGGCCAGATGTCCCTCCTGCTCCAGCCGAGCCAGCACACGGTGCGTCACATTCGGCTCAAAGCCGAGCGGCAGCATCTTCTCGCGATAGAAGCGGAAGAAATAGGCAGGGTCACGCTCATAGAAGCTGTGCGAAATGATCGTCTCGGGCGGATAATCGAATTTTTGGCGATACAGGCCGTCGGCACTGCGAAAATCGGGGATGCCGCTCTCGGTCGAGACGCCTGCGCCGCCGAAAAAGACGGCCTTTTTACTTTCCGTGATCCACTGCTTCAGCGTCCCAATCATCTTCCTGCATCTCCCTCAAAATTTTTCGGTCTTCCTTGCTCGTCAGGTCGAGTGCTTCGAACATATCGGGTCTGCGCTCACGGGTGCGCAGAAGCGACTGCTTTCTTCTCCATCGGGCGACCTTTGCATGATCGCCGGAGAGTAAGATCGGCGGCACCTCACGTCCGTGCCAGACGGCAGGACGGGAATACTGCGGATATTCCAGCGTCCCTGCCCAATGGCTCTCGTCCTCGAAGCACTCCGCATCGGACAGAACGCCCGGCACCAGGCGGCAGACGGAATCGGCCACCGCCATGGCAGGAATCTCACCGCCCGTCAGGACGAAGTCACCGATGGAGATTTCTTCGTCGACACATTCGTCGATGAATCGCTGATCGATGCCCTCATAGTGTCCGCATACGAGGATGATGTTTTCCATTTTGGACAGACGACGGGCGTCCTCCTGCCGAAACACGTGGCCGCAGGGGGACAGATAGATCGTGTGAACCGGCCCGGCGGCCTCATCACAGGCGTGGCACCAGCAGTTGTAGAGGGGATCGGCCTGCATGACGGCACCGCGGCCGCCGCCGTAGGGGTAGTCGTCGACCTGATTTTGCTTGTTGGTGGTGTAGTCCCGAATCTGGTGCGTCTCGATGCGGATGAAGCCGCGCTCCTGCGCCCTGCCCAGAATGGACTCGTTCATCATGTCCCCGACCGTGTCGGGGAAAAGCGTCAAAATATCAATGCGCATCCGTCTCAAACCCCTCGATCAGGTGCACCCTCACATAACCCTCGGCCACGCAGATCTCCTTGACGAATTCCTTGACGGCGGGGATCATGTACGACCGCTCGCCCTCGATGACATAGACGTCGCTCGAGGGCATGGTGAGCACATCCTTGATTTTGCCGATTTCGACGCCGTCGTCGTCCAGCACGCGGCAGCCGAGAAGATCCGCGATAAAAACGGTGCCCGTGGGCAGCTTCACGCCGCTGCGGTCGATGCAGACGGTCTGCCCGCGCAGCTTGACGGCCGCCTCCGGTGTGTCGATACCTTCAAGCTGCGCCAAGACGCAGGTCTTGTGCACCCGTGCCGAACGAACGGCATACGGTACCCCGTTGAGATAAAATGTGTGAAATTGAAGCAGAAATTCGGGACTGTCCGCCCATGGGAGAATCTTCACCTCGCCGTGGATGCCATGCGCGCTGACGATCTCACCGGCCTGCAAAAAACGCTGTTCCATCGGTTCCCTCACAGTTTGTCATAGGTTTTTTCCAAGAAACGGTCGGCCTTGATGACGACCCGTTCGTGCGTGGCACGGCCGATCTCACCGACCTCGTCGAAGGCGAGAATCTCAAACGTGACCTTCCGCCCGTCGACGGCGGTGACGACGGACTCCGCCCGAACCTCCATGCCGACGGGGGTCGCAGAGGTGTGCGCCACGTCCATGCGTGTGCCGACGGAGCTTTCGCCCTCACCGAGGAACGGGGCAATGGACTCACAGGCTGCCCCCTCCATCAGCGCAACCATGCAGGGCGTGGCGTAGACGAGCAGATCGCCCGACCCGACCACCTGCGCCGTGTCTTCTTTTTCCACCAGTGCCGAAGCACTGCCCTTTATCCCAATTGTAATTGCCATAGTATGATCTCCTTATCGCTTTTCTTCCCCTATCATACCAAATTCTTTTGCTTTGGTCAACAAAATAATGTTTGCCATTTCGGAAATCCGAGGTTATAATAAGTATAATCTATTCGGAGGTGTGCTTATGGACACTTATGACAAGCTGAATATGACGATGCTCTGCGACTTTTATGAGCTGACGATGAGCAACGGCTATTTCCGCAACCAAATGCGTGACCGAATTTGTTATTTCGACGTCTTTTTCCGCAATGTGCCCGACGGCGGCGGCTTTGCCATTGCAGCCGGACTGGAGCAGGTGATCGAATACATCCGCGACCTGCATTTTTCCGAGGAGGACATCGCCTACCTCAGAAGCAGGGGAATTTTCGGTGAGGATTTTCTCAGCTATTTGAAGGGCTTCCGCTTCACGGGCGACATCTATGCCGTGCCGGAGGGAACGCCGATCTTCCCGAAGGAGCCGATGCTCACCGTCCGTGCTCCGGCAATCGAGGCGCAGCTCATTGAGACGTATATTCTCCTGATCTTGAACCACCAGAGCTTGATCGCAACGAAGGCAAACCGTGTCGTCCGTGCGGCGCAGGGACGTCGGGTGCTGGAGTTCGGCTCCCGTCGGGCGCAGGGGGCGCAGGGCGCGATTTTGGGAGCGCGTGCGGCCTACATCGGCGGCTGCGACGGAACCGCCTGCACCATCTCCGACCAGCTCTACGGCGTTCCGGCCGGAGGTACCATGGCGCACTCGTGGGTGCAGATGTTCGATACGGAATATGAGGCGTTCAAGACCTACTGCGAGCTTTACCCGAACAATGCCACCCTCCTTGTCGATACCTATAACACCCTTAAGAGCGGCGTGCCGAACGCCATCCGCGCTTTCAACGAGGTGCTCAAGCCCATGGGGATCCGAAAATGCGGCATCCGCTTGGACTCCGGCGACATGACCTATCTGACAAAAAAGGCGCGAAAGATGCTCGATGATGCCGGGTGGACACAGTGCGAGATTTCCGTGTCGAATTCGCTCGACGAGCACATCATTCAGGATCTCCTCCTGCAAGGGGCGAAGATCGATATGTTCGGCGTCGGGGAACGCCTCATCACCGCCCGCAGCGAGCCGGTTTTCGGCGGCGTGTACAAGCTTGTGGCAGTTGAAAACGATGACGGCGAGGTTTTGCCCAAGATCAAAATCTCCGAGAATGTCGGCAAGATCACCAATCCGCACTACAAAAAGCTCTGGCGGTTCTACGGCAACGATACCGGCAAGGCCATCGCGGACTATCTGACGGTCTTCGACGAGGTCGTCGATGATTCGAAAAACCTTCTCATCTTCGATCCCGAGACGACGTGGAAGCAGAAGGAGGTCTATGATTTCACGGCCAAGGAGCTGCAAGTGCCCATCTTCCGAAACGGCGAGCTGGTCTATCAAATGCCCTCGCTTTCCGAGATTCGAGACTACTGCAAGGCGCAGGTAGAGACGCTTTGGGACGAGGTCAAGCGGTTCGACAATCCGCACACTTACTACGTCGACCTGTCGCAAAAGCTCTGGGACATCAAGTATTCTCTCCTGAAGGACAATGCCGGAGGCAACAAAAATGCGAAGCCGTAATACCCGACGCATGGCTCTTTGCGGTGTGCTGGCGGCAGTGGCCGTGGCTGCGATGTTCCTCGGCGGCGTCCTGCCGTTTGCGTCCATTGCCTGTCCCGTGCTGGCGTCTCTGGTGCTCATCCCCGTCTATGCCGAGTGCGGAATAAAATGGAGCTGGACGTGGTTTCTGGCGGTGGCGGCTTTATCGGCCTTCACCGCGCCGGAAAAGGAGTCTGCCGTGCTTTTCGCCTTTTTCGGCTACTATCCGATGGTAAAAAAATTTTTCGGCCGCCTGCCCCGTTCCCTCAAATACGCGGCCAAGCTGATTTATGTGAATGTGGTGGTTTTTGCCGCTTATTGGCTGATGCTCCGCGTTTTCCGACTGACTGCCGTGATCTCGGATTTCGAGGGCATCGGACGTTGGATGCTGCTTGCGATGCTGCTTGCGGCAAATCTCAGCTTCTTTGTTTATGACGCGCTGATTGACCGCCTCGTGGTGCTCTATCATGTGCGCCTGCGCCCGAAATTGAAATTATAAAAAGGGAGGAAACCAAATTGAAAAAGCTGCTGGCCATTGTATTGGCGTTTTTGATGCTGACGCCCTGCTGCGTCTTTGCCCAAACACCCGAAGAGGCCGACACGGTCATTTCCGATGCGGACTATGCGGCCGTCGATCTGATGTGGCAGACGCTCGGCGCAGCCGAGGAACGGGTGCTCCGTTCGGCGGCGAACGCTGCCACGGCGCAGGCCGTCGCCACTGCCGTTTTGCGCAATGACCTCTATGTGGAGGGTACCCTGCGCTGGAACGGCGAGGACAATTTCACCTTCGAGACGGTCGTGGGCGTCACCTGCGGCTATTCCGCCCGTCTGCGTAATCTGGCTCTGCAAGCCGAAGCCGACGAGGAAGCCCTTGACGAAGCGGAGCTTCAGACCGTCAGCTACGCAGCCGCAAATGCCCCGAAGGGCAAGGACGTCTACCTGATCGAGCCGTACTACGGCTTGGATTCCAGCTTCACCAAGCAGTACCAGACCGAGGCGCAGAACATCGCCAAAGCCACGGGCGGTACATACACCTGCTACACCAAGACGGAGGCGACCATTGACGCGGTTGCCGATGCCGTCGAGTCCGGTGCCGTGGTCATTTTCGACAGCCACGGCGACACCGACTACGCCAAGGGCGAAGACTACACCACCGGCGCAACGACGTCCTACCTCCTGCTGCAAACCGGCAGCGGACTGACCACCGCCGACTATGCCAAGGACGGCGAGACGTACCACGCCGTCAACTACGGCTCCTACGGCAAGATGAAATATTACGCCGTCGACGGCACCTGCATCGCAAACCACATGGATGCCGAGGCTCCCAACAGCCTCATCTGGATGGCCATCTGTCTCGGCATGGCCACGGACGGCCTTGAAAAGCCCATGCTGGAAAAGGGCGTCGGTGTGGTCTACGGCTATTCTCAGTCCGTCACCTTCGACTATGACTACCTCTGGGAGGAGTGCTTCTGGGACGAGATGATCGCAGGCGAAACGGTCGCCTCGGCCATTGCCACCATGAAGGAAGAGGTCGGAAAGTGGGACTATTGCAGCGAATACACCACCATTACGCAGGCCAGACGCAATGATGCTGCCTTCCCGATCGTCGCCTCCGCCGAGGATACCTATCCCGGCCACGGTAATGTCGATGATCTGCAAACGGTCTATTCCACATGGACGCTCTATGCAGAGGAGAAGCCTTGTGCCCATTCGAGCCTCGAGACGGTAACCGCCGCTGCCACCTGCACCGAGGACGGCTATGTTCGCATTGTCTGTAAGGACTGCGGCGAGACTGTCTCCGAGGCAACCGTCAATAAGCTCGGCCATGACTACGGTGTTACGACCGTCGCCCCGACCTGCACGGAGAAGGGCTATGACCACCGCGTCTGTTCTCGTTGCGGCGATGCGTTTGATGAGAACTACACCGATGCCCTCGGCCACAGCTTTGTCGACGGCGTCTGCGAAAGCTGCGGCGAGAAGGATCCCGACTTTGAGCCGCCCTTCGAAAACCCGTTCTCCGATGTCCGTGAGGGAGACTGGTACTATG
>CAZKSR010000020.1:0-22655 GCA_964555465.1 uncultured Oscillospiraceae bacterium | reverse complement strand
CCCGTCGCGCCGCAATCCTCCGCGCCTATTGGCGGCACGCCGACCTCGGCGTGCCCTACGGGTGCGGCGGTACGGCGAAAAAAATACGGGACTGCTTTTGCAGTCCCGTGATTTTTTATTTTGCGACGGAATCCTTCAGAGCCTTGCCTGCTTTGAAGACGGGGACCTTGGTTGCCGGGATCTCGATGGATTCCTTGGTCTTGGGGTTGCGGCCGATGCGAGCCTCGCGATGCTTGACCTCGAAAGAGCCGAAGCCGACGAGAGTGACCTTCTCGTCCTTGGCAAGAGCCTCGGTGACAGTCTCGACGACGGCGGACAGAGCCTTCTCGGCGTCCTTCTTGGACAGACCGGACTTGCCGGCGATTTCAGCGATCAATTCGGTTTTGTTCATGAAAAAATACCTCTTTCTTCTAAATCTTATTTCGATTTGTGCTTGAAATTATCCACCCTTAAAATTTACCACATTTTTTTCGAATACGCAAGTAAAAAATTGGATTTTTTATTGGATTCTCAGAATATTTGCGATTTTTTCGCCCTTCGGCAAAAGGAGGCAGTCCTCGCGGGTCAAGGCCTTGAGCAAAATGACGAGAATGAAGTAAACGACGACGGCCACGGCGATGGCGGCAAGGCCGCAGAGGGCGTAGCTTGCGAAGAAGCCCATCAGCAGACGGTAGGAGCCGAACGCCGCGACGCCCATGACGGCGGACGCAATCAAGCTGCGCCAAAGTGTCGGGAAGATTCTCGGCGGCTCTTCGAGAACATAACGCATTGTGCTGATGTTCAAAACCATGATGACGAAGAAGCAGACGAAGGTGCCGACAGGTGCACCCAAAATGCCTATGTCGGGGTTGCCGACGAGGATGTAGTTGACGACGACCTTCAAAATACCGCCGATGAGGGTGTTGATGACGGGGAAGACCATGTGGTCATGCGCCTGCATGATGGCGGTGGTCATGGAGGTGATGCTGTTGATGAGGACGGTCGGCGCGAGCAGTGCCAGCAGCCATGCCGCAAGCTTGAGCTTTTCGCCGTCGTAGCCGCCCAGGAGCGCCATGATCGGCTCGGCAAGGACGAGCAGACCGACGGCGCAGGGCGTGGCGATGAGCGCCATGACGCGCAGGGAGGAGTCCTGTACCTGCTTGACGCCGCGGCGGTCGCCGCGGGTCAGGGCGGCGGTGATGGCCGGGATGATGGCGGCGGTGATGCAGGGGATCAGAGCCGTCGGCAGATTAAAGACGGTCTGGCAGAAGCTGTAGATGCCCTTGCCGATCTCGGCGGCATCCTGCGCAAGCGACTGATCGCCGGAGGGGGCGAGGCTTGCGATGGCCATCAGCTTGTTGACGATTGCACCGCTCCCCTTTGCGGCGGAGGCCAGACGGCGGACGACCGTCATGCTGTCGAGGAGATTGATGAGCTGCAGGCCGGCCGAGCCGATGGTAATGGGAACGGCGATGGCCATCAGCTTTTTCGCCGTGGCACGGTAGGAGGTCACGCAGCCGCCGAGCGTGTCGAGCTGACGCTGATTTTTGCGGCGGCGGAAGAACATATACAGGGCGGAGAGGGCGGCACCGGCGGAGATACCGGCGATGGTCGCACCGGAGGCATAGGCAGAGCTGCTCGTCAGGCGCATGACGACATAGGCCAGACTCAGGCCGAGCAGGAGCTTTGCGGCGGCCTCGATGATTTGGCTGACAGCCGTCGGGGTCATGTTACCCTGCCCCTGGAAATAGCCGCGGCAGGCGGAGGCGAAGCAAATGCACACGACAGCAGGCCCGAGGGCGAAGATGGAATACGACGCCTTGGGCGTGCCCATCATATCGGCCAGCAGGTTCGGAAGCAGCATCATGACGCCCGTGCCGACCAGACCGATGGACAGATAGGCGATGAGTGCGGTCTTGAAGATGCGCTCCACCTGTCTGCCGTTGCCGAGGGTATAGGATTCGGACACCATGCGGCTCACGGCGACCGGTAAGCCCGTCGTCGAGATGACGAGCAGGACGGTGTAGATATCGTAGGCGGCGGTGAAATAGGTGTAGCCCTGCTCACCGATGAAGGCGTTGAGGGGGATTTTATAGAACATTCCGATGACCTTGACGATGATCGTCGCCAGCGACAGGATCGCCGCACCGGTCAGAAAGTTCTGCGAGCTTGTGCGTTTCTTTTCCAATTTTATCCTTCCTTATCCACAAATAGCTTCGGCATCACATAGTCGGCCAGCTCCTTGACCACGCTTTCGAGGTCGATGGTCAGATATTTTCCGGCGGAATAGAGGATCCTGCCCCGAACCATGGTCATCACGACGTCGTGGCCACTGACGCAGTAGGCCAGATGGCTCATGACATTGTGGCAGGGCATGAGGTGCGGCTGGGTGAAGTCGAGGAGAATGAGGTCTGCGTCCATGCCGACCCGAATCATGCCGCACTCGGCCTCCCGATGCTGGGCACGGGCGCCGCAGACGGTCGCCATCATCAGCACGGCCTGCGCCGGCAGAGCCTTCGGGTCGAGGCTTGCGCCCTTGGCCATGAGCGTGGCGGCCTTGATCTCCTCGAAGAGGTCGAGGTTGTTGTTCGAAGCACTCGAGTCCGTGCCGAGGGCGACGTTCATGCCGGCGCGGATCATCTCCTGCACCTTGGCACAGCCGGAGGCCAACTTCAGGTTCGACACGGGGCAATGCACCGCGCTGACCTTCCGCTTGGCCAAAAGCCTCATGTCCTCCGGCTCGAGCCAGACGCAGTGGGCGGCGATGGCCGGCACGGAGAAAACGTTGTGACAGTCGAACGTCTGCGCCGGGGTCAGGCCGTTGCGTTCCTTGCACGCCTCGTGCTCGGCCTGCGTTTCGGACAGATGGACGTGCATCCCCAGTCCCTCGTTGATGGCGTATTCGCTCACGGCGTCCCAGACCCGATGATCGGAGGTATATTCGCCGTGGATGGAGGCTTCGATTTTGATGCGCCCGTTGTCATAATTGTGCCATTTATGATGCAACTGCACCATTTCCCGACAGCGCGTATCCTTTTCGAAGTCGAATTCCTCTCCGAAGAAGGAGATGGCACGGGAGAGATTGGCCTTGATGCCGCTTTGGGCGACGGCCTCGGCCACTTCATCGCAGAAATAGTACATATCCGACACGGAGGTCGTGCCGAAGCGGAGGCACTCGGCCAGCGACAGCAGGGTCGCGGCCTTAACGCAGCGACCGTCGAGGCGATCCTCGCGAGGGAAGATGTGGTCGTTGAGCCACTCGTCAAGGGCGACATCGTCGGCGTAGCCCCGAAGCGGCGACATGGGCAGATGCGTGTGGCAGTTGATGAGGCCGGGCATGAGCACCATCCCCTCGCCGTTGATGATCTGCGAGGGCTTCTCGGACGGGGCGGTTCGGGAGAGATAGCTGATCTTCCCGTCCGTCACGCCGACAAAGGCAGAGAAGAGTACCCGAAATTCCTCGTCCATCGTGACGACCGTCACGTTGGAAAATAAAGTGTCCATAAATAAATCCTTTCTGTCATCCTCTTAGAAGTGCGAATGTCTCGTCCTTTTGGCGGCAGACATCTTCGATGCGGTCGATATACTGCTGTGGGAATTTTGGATTATGGAAGCGCTCCAAGCGGCCGTCCGGGAGGTTGATTTTCGTCATTGCGCCGCCGCCGAGGGAGATGATCGGGTGCAGCTCCTCCATCATGTAAATATTGTACAGCCCCTCGAAGCCCTCCCGACACCAGCCGATGTTTTCGAAGCTGCCGGACATATATTTCTGGCGATAGAGGTAGTACGGACGGTAGCCCCTGTCGCGAAGAAGTGCCTGCGCATCGTCGAGCATGGTGCGAACCTCCGCCGCCTCGGGCAGTCCCATGCGGGAAAAATAGAGATCGGCGCCTTTTTTCAGGGCGAGGGTATGGACGGTGATGTTTGCCGGCTCGAGCGCAAGCACGCGAAGGAGCGAGGCGCGAAACGACGCACGGGTGTCTCCCGGCAGACCGGCGATGAGATCCATGTTGACGCCGTCGAAGCCGGCGGCGATGGCGTCGCGGTAGGCGCGGAGCGTCTCGTCGCTCGTGTGGCGGCGGCCGATGGTGCGCAAAATCTCGTCGTTCATGGTCTGCGGATTGATGCTCATGCGGTCACAGCCGAGAGAGCGGATGACCTTGAGCTTTTCGAGGTCAAGCGTGTCGGGGCGGCCGCCCTCCACCGTATATTCTATCAGGTCTGTCAAGTCAAAATGCGTCCGTATGGCGGTCATCAGTCGGCGCATTTGGTCAGTGGAGAGGGTTGTCGGGGTGCCGCCGCCGATGTAGAGCGTCCGCACGCGGCGGCCGGAGGCCTTCAAAAGGGCACCGACGTGGGCGATTTCCCGTTCCAGCGCATCCAAAAACGGCGGCAGGAGGGCGCCTGCCTTCTCGATGCCGGCCGAGACGAAGCTGCAATAGGCGCAGCGCGTCGGGCAGAAGGGGATCCCGATGTAAACGGACAGGTCGTTTTCGCGAAGCCTTTGCGTCGCGCGGACGGTCGCCTCGGAGCACTCGGTGCAAAGGGCACTGCGCTCGGGCGTGACGTGGTAGGCTTTTTCCAAAAGGCGACGGGCGGAGGCAGCCGAGCCGCCGGACAGAAGATGCTTTGTCGTGAGCTTTGTCGGTCGGACGCCCGAGAGGGAGCCCCAGTCGGGCTGAGAGCGCAGCTTCATTGCCGCATCGTAATAGGCATTTTGCAGCAGACGGCGACGTCGGGAAATGTCCTCGGCTTCGGAACGCTTGGCTCGACGACGGGCGTAGGCGGTCTGCCCGTGCAGGGTGATCGAGGCTGTCGCGGTGAGGTATTGCCCGGCGACATGGAGAGAGGAGATTGCGCCGTCACCCGTGAACGGCTCCTTGACCGGCTCCATCGGCTCCTCCGGGAAAAGGGCGAGCTGCAATTGCTCGATGGCATATCGGTCGTCATGACCGCAGAGAAGTAGTTTCATGAGATAAACTCCGTGAAAGGATTGAAAATCGTAAATGAGGCGTGCTATGCAGGCAGCGCCGTTTCGAGGAGCGAAGCGGCGTGGAGAACCGCAACTTTACAGATAGGGATTGCATTGCTTTTCCCGTAACAGGGTCGACGACTCGCCGTGGCCGGGGTAGACGGTCAGATTTTCGCTCAGCTCGGACAGGCGGTTCAGGCTTTCTCGAAGCTGACCGTCGTCGCCGCCGAGGTCGGTGCGGCCGCAGGAGCCGGCAAAGAGCGTGTCGCCGCAGAAGAGGGCATCGCCGCAGCGCAGGCAGACCGAGCCGCCCGTGTGCCCCGGCGTTTCCATGACGGCAAATTTCAAATTGCCGACGCGGATCTCGTCGCCCTCCTCGTAAAAATCGGTGCAGGACAAGCCCTGACGGAGCCACGGCGGAAGGGACAGCTCTTTTTCGTGGACATAGACGGGACAGTGCGCCGCCTCTGCGATGGCCTTGACGCCGCCGACGTGGTCAAAATGGCCGTGCGTCAGCAAAACGGCGCGGATGGATAGGTGCAGTGCCGTTGCCGTCGACAAAATTTCTTCGGGAGCGTAGCCCGGGTCGATGACGGCGGTGACGCCGTTTTCGTCGGAGACAAGGTAGCAGTTGGTCTGATAATCCCCAAGGGGGAGGGTTCGGACGATCATGGCGTGGCTCCTTTGGCGAAATGGTGGGGGATTCGGGGTGCTGCGCCCGATGGGTGCGGCGGAGGGGCGACGGCGTTACATCAGCTCGTCCGTATCGAGGAGGATGGTGACGGGGCCGTCGTTCACGGAGGCAACCTGCATATCGGCGCCGAATTCGCCGTGCTGCGGCGAAAAGCCTCTCTTTTCGCACTCCCGTAAAAACTGCTCATACAAAGGGATGGCGATGCTCGGAGGAGCGGCACCGATGAAGCTCGGCCGTTTGCCCTTGCGACAGTCGGCAAAGAGCGTGAATTGGCTGACGACCAGCACCTCGGCACCGACCTCTGCCGGCGATCGGTTCATTTTTCCGTTTTCGTCTTCAAAAATGCGCAGGCCGAGGAGCTTATCGGCCAGCTTCGTGCAGTGTGCGGGCGTATCCTCCGGCGCAATGCCGAGCAGGATCAAAAAACCCTGCCCGATGGCACCGTTGACGTGCCCGTCGATCTCGACGGATGCACTGCGCACCCGTGTCACGACGGCGCGCATCAGTTCTGCCCCCGTCGCACGTCGAGCACGCCGTCGACCGTGCGGATGCGGTTGCGGATGCTTTCCAGCTCCTGCACGTTGGCGACCTCGAAGGTGGCGATGATGCGAGCCTTGCCGGTCGGCATTTCCTTACCGCTGATCTCGCTGACCTTGACCTTCGCCGTATTCAGACAGGCGGCCACGTCGAGCCAAATGCCGGCGCGGTCAATCGTATCGATTTCGAAGGTGGTGGAGAAGGGCTTGCCGGCCTCCGCCGACCACGAGACGTTGATCCACCGCGCCTTGTGCTGCGGATCCTTGTCCGAGATGACGTTGTGGCAGTCCTTGCGGTGGATGCTCACGCCGTAGCCCTTGGTGATGAAGCCGATAATGTCGTCGCCCGGCACCGGCGTACAGCAGCGCGAGAACTTGATCATGCACGATTCGATGTCCTCGACGATGACGCCGGAATCCCTGTGGCGATTGGGCTTGGGCGGCTCGGCCTGCTTGGGAAGCTCCTTGGGCTGGCGGACGACCTTGGTCAGATCGTCCCGAATCCGCCCGAAGGCCTTCGTCGCCGTCAGGCCGCCGTAGCCGATGGCGGCGTACATATCCTCCAAATTGTCAAAGGAGAGCTTTTTCAGCAGCGTCGCCAACAGCTCCTCGTCCTGTAAAATGGACGGCTGGAACCCGGCGCGGCGCAGCTCGCCTTCAAAGGCGGCCTTGCCGTGGGCGACGTTCTCCTCTCGTTTTTCCTTTTTGAACCACTGCTTGATCTTCGTCCGCGCCTGATTGCTGTTGCAGATTTTCAGCCAGTCACGGCTCGGCCCCTTGGCGGATTTGCTCGTCAAAACCTCGACGATGTCGCCGTTTTTCAGGGGCTGGTCGAAGGAGGCGATGCGGTTGTTGACCTTCGCTCCGACCATGGAGTTGCCGACGCCGGAGTTGATGGCGTAGGCGAAGTCGATGGGCGTCGAGCCTGCCGGCAGGCTCATGACCTTGCCCTTGGGCGTGAAAACAAAGACCTCGTCGTCGAACATATCGACCTTGAGCGAGTGGATATAGTCCTCGGCGTCGGTTTCCTGCTGGCTTTCGAGCAGACGGCGCACCCATTCAAAGTCCTTCTCGTTGCCGCCGGCGATGCCCTCCTTGTATTTCCAGTGCGCCGCAATGCCGTACTCCGCCGTCTCGTGCATCTTCCACGTGCGGATCTGCACCTCAAAGGGGATTCCCTGCTGGCCGATGACGGTCGTATGCAGACTTTGATACATATTCGGCTTGGGGGTGGAAATATAATCCTTAAAGCGGCCGGGGACGATGTTGAACAGGTCGTGGATGTGGCCGAGGACGTTGTAGCAGTCGGGGATGGTGTCGACCAGCACGCGGAAGGCGTACATATCGTACAGCTCGTCGATGGCCTTGCCCTGTAGCTGCATCTTGCGGTAGATGGAGTAGATGTGCTTGACCCGTCCGTAGATCGCCCCGTGGATGCCGACGGAGGACAGACGGGTGGCGATCTTCGACTGGATGGCCTTCATGAAGCTGTCGGCCTCCTTCTGATGCTCCTCGACGTAGCCGGTGATCTCCTCGTAGGCCGCCGGATCGAGGTACTTCAGGCTGATATCCTCCAGCTCCCACTTGATCTTCTGCATACCGAGGCGGTGCGCAAGAGGGGCATAGATGTCCATCGTCTCACGGGATTTAGAGATCTGCTTGGCCGGCGTCTGGTATTCCATCGTTCGGGTGTTGTGCAGACGGTCGCAGATTTTGATGAGCACGACGCGGATGTCCTTGCTCATGGCGAGGAACATTTTGCGCAGATTTTCCATCTGCTGCTCCTCCAGGGTGGAGTATTCCACTCTTGTCAGCTTCGTGACGCCCTCGACCAGCTCGGCCACGGTCGTGCCGAAGAGACGGGCAATGTCGTCATGGGTGGAGTCGGTGTCCTCAATGCAGTCGTGTAGGATGGCGCCGAGGATGGCGTCGGTGTCGAGGCCGATCTCCGTAACGATTTCCGCTACGGCAAGGGGGTGGATGATGTAAGGCGACCCGTCCTTGCGTTTCTGATTTTCGTGCTTTTTTCTTGCGTATTGGACGGCCTGATCGATCAATTCCATATTGACCTGTGCGTTGCGCTGCAAAATGGTGCGCTTCAGGCTTTCGTAATGTTCGGCATAGGTTTCCATTCAATCACCTCGTAAAGAGCAGAAAAGGCGGCTGTTTTCCAAGGAGTTTCGGGTATAATTCGGCAAAACCTGAACTTCTATGGTTGTATTGTCACGGCGCAGGGTCACAAGCCCCAGCTCCGCCAGAACCTCGATGCACGGCAGGATGCGCCGCAGGGAGCAGCCTCCGACGGCCTGCGAAACGGAAAGGCAGAACGGCTCTGTCGGCGTGTGCAGGAGCGTGCCGACGGGGGCGAAGCGGATGAGATAATTCCAGACGGCCGCAACGTCGCTTCTCGTCAGGCGTAGGGACTCGCTCTGCGCCTCGCTGAGCGGCTTGCCGTCGCAGTAGCGCAGATAAAGCTCAGTTGCGGAGGTCTTTTTTAAGTCCAAAAGGTTAAGCTGAACCGACCACATCCCGTGAAATCCGTTGATGCCGAGGTTACAGGCGACATCGATGCAGTCACCGACGGCCAGCTCCTGCGCCAGCGAGCCGCCGGAAAAAAAGATGCTGTTGAAGGCGCTTCCGTCCTTTGCGCGCAGCTTCAGGCGCAGATGCCGCCCGTTGCCGATGAGCTGAAGACGCTCGATGCGCAGCTCACTGAGGCAAAAGACGGGCTTTGCGCATCCGGCGCCCGTCGGCTCCAGCTGATCCAGCTCCTGCACGGTTTGCAGGGTGATCCACTGCGGCATCAGCTCGCAGTCGATTTGCAGGGTGTTCGTATGGGTGGATTTTGCGGCGTGACGGGCGGCGCAAAGGCGGATGCGGCGGCGAAATTCGTCGATATGCGCACGGGGGATGGTGAAGCCGGCCGCCAGCTCGTGGCCGCCGTAGCCCTCGAGCAGCTCAGCCGTTTCGCGCAGACCGGCGAAGAGGTGAAAGCCGCCGTAGGAGCGGCTGGAGGCCTTGCCGTGCTCTCCCAGAAGGCAGATCAGGAAGGTCGGCAGACAGTATTCCTCGCTCAGACGGGAGGCGACGATGCCCACCACGCCCTGATGCCAGTTTTCTCCGGCCAGAACGATGGCGTCCTTCTGCGGATTGCGCTTCAGCTCCGCACTGGCCTGACGGTAGATATCCGTTTCGATGCGCTGCCGCTCCCGATTCATGGAGCACAGCGTCCGAGCCAGCGCCTCGGCACGGGCGGGATCGTCGGTCGTGAACAGCTCCACGGCCAGCTCCGCGCGCTCCATGCGTCCGGCGGCGTTGATCCTCGGGGCGAGGATGTAGCCGATGGTGGAGGCGGTGATGGGAGAAGCGGCGCAGTCGCAGGCGTTGATGAGCGCGCGAAGCCCCAATCGCTTCGGTGACTGCATTGCCTGCAGGCCCTGCACCACAAGGCGGCGGTTTTCCCCTGTCAGGGGCATGACGTCTGCGATGGTGCCGAGGCAAATGAGGTCGCAGTACCACTCCGAAACGGCCTGCTGATCACCGAAGAGCGCGGAGGCCAGCTTGAAGGCGATGCCTACGCCGCAAAGCCCCGTATGCGGATAGGTTGCGTCGGGGCGGTGGGGATCGAGTACGGCAGCGGCCTCGGGGAGCTGCTCCTTGCACTCGTGGTGGTCGGTGATGATGAGGGTGATGCCCAGCTTTTTGCACAATTCCGCCTCAGCGATGGCGGTGATGCCGCAGTCGACCGTGATGATCATGCGGACGCCCTGACGGAAAAGCTCCTCGATGGCACCGCTGTTCAGGCCGTAGCCCTCCTCGATGCGGCCGGGGATGTGCACGAGGCAGGTCGCCCCGAGTCGCCGCAGGGCATCCGTCATCAGGCAGGTTGCCGTGATGCCGTCGACGTCATAGTCACCGAAAACGGCCATTTTCGTTCCATCCGCCAGGGCTCGACGGATGACTGCCACGGCGCGATCCATTTCCTTCATCTCAAACGGGTCAATCAGGGGCGCAGCGGTCGAGAGCAGTGCCTCCGCCTGAGCGGGGTCATGCAGTCCCCTCGCGCTCAAAACCCGCGCCGTCAGTGCGCCGTAGCCCGACGCACACAGCAAGTCGACCTCTTCCGCACGGGAAGAAGCGACGTTCCAAGCTCCATACTTCACATTCATACACATCCAAAAAATCTTTTTCTTTTTATTATAACAAATAATTTTGCCGCACACAATACAAGAGAGCAAAAAAGTCCCCCGAACGGAGGAAAAACTTCTCCGAACGGAGGAAAAGCTACCGCAGGGTACCCTCGACTCACGCCGACCTGCCGTGCCCTGCGGACGCTTCCGCGCGCCAAGCTCCGCCGAAAAAGGGGTGTTCTCATGCGTAAATTTCGAAAATATCGGATTCATGCGGTCATTTGGATTCTGATTCTCCTGGTTGTCCTTTGGAACAACTTCGACCTTCAGACGGAAGCCGTCACCGTCAGGCTCAAAGCCCTTCCCACCGCCTTCGACGGTCTGCGCATCGTTGAGCTGTCCGACCTTCACGGACGCAGCTTCGGTCGGGACAATGCCGCCCTCCTGCAACGAGTTGCCGAGGCGCAGCCCGACATCATCTGCATCTGCGGCGATCTGGTCGACGAAAACAGCGACCTGAGTATGCTGCCGACGCTGCTCAGCGGCCTTGTCGCCATTGCCCCGACCTATTATGTCACGGGCAACCATGAGTGGCAGCTTGCGGAGCTGCCCGAGCTTCTTGCGCGGATGCGGGCCCTCGGTGTCACCGTCCTGCAAAACGACTACCGTATTTTAGAGCGCAACGGACAAAGACTCGTCATCGCCGGCGTCGACGATCCCTGCGGCCCGTACGACCAAAAAACGCCGCAGGAGCTGGTTGAGCAGATTCGTCTGGCCGTGGGGTCGAGCGTCCCGATCGTCATGCTCGCTCACCGCAACGACACGATCGCGCTCTGGGCGGAGCTGGGGGTTGACCTCGTGCTCACCGGTCACTGTCACGGCGGCGTCATCCGTATCCCCTTCGTCGGCGGCGTTTTCGGCTCGCATCGGACGCTTTTTCCGAAATACGACGCAGGCCTTTTCGAGGAAAACGGAACGAAGCTCTATGTCAGCCGCGGCCTCGGCTACACAAATGTCCATTTTCGCCTCTTCAATCGGCCGCATTTGCCCGTTTTGGTGCTCCAATCGTAAATGATTCGTGAACTTTTCGCGGATGGACTTGCATTTTTCGCCACGGGAATTATAATGTAAAAAAGGTGATTGAATATGTTTCGAAGACTCGGCAATTCCTTCCGCCGAATGATGGACGGACGCTACGGCTCCGATCAACTGAATATGGCGCTGCTTGTCACGGCCATCGTGCTGGCGCTGCTCAACAGCATCCTCTCGGCCTTCATCGGAGGGGCGGCGATGTCGATCGTCTCTGTGGTGCTGACGATTTTGACCTATTCTCTGCTGGGCTGGGAGCTGTTTCGCTGTTTTTCGCGCAATATTTATAAGCGTCGTCAGGAAAATCGCAGGTTTATGACCCTGTGGAATCGTCTGCGCGACCGCTCGCACCGCTATTTCCGCTGTCCGCAGTGCCGTCAGCTCGTCCGTGTGCCGAAAAATCGCGGAAAGCTCAATATCCGCTGTCCCAAATGCGGCGAGAGGTTCATCCGCAAGACCTGAAACCGCCGTAACCCGTAGGGCACGCCGAATCGGCGTGCCCTTGCGCGTCGCAGGGGATCGAAATGACTTGCCTTTTTCGCCGTTCGGCGGTATAATGGAAAAAAACGGCGAAAGAGGGCACGGAAATGCAGGTTTGGGATCGAACAAAATTGACGGAAGAAAAAGAGGCCGGTATCGGCGCCATTCGTTTTACCTATGGCACGGTGCTCGGCCGTTTTTTGGCGAAAACAATTCTCTGCCGCAGGCCGATCTCGAACCTTTACGGCGCATGGCAGAGAAGTCGCTTTTCCCGTAAAAAAACGAAGAAATTCATGTCTCAATTTGACATTTCCGTCGATGATTGCACGCAAACGGAGTTTTCCTGCTTCAACGATTTCTTCACCCGTCAGCGAAAGCCGCAGCCCGACACGTCGAAGGAAAACGAGCTGGTCGCTGTGGCGGATGCCAAGCTGCTGGCGCTGCCCATCGACGAAGGCTCCGTCTTTGCGGTCAAGGGCGTGCCCTATACCACGGCGGAGCTTTTGGAGGACGAGGCGCTGGCACGGGAATTTTGCGGCGGAAGCTGCCTGATCTTCCGCCTTGCCCCGACGGATTACCACCGCTATTCCTATCCCGACGCGGGAACGCAGGAGGCGGCGGTTAAAATTCAGGGCGTCCTGCATACCGTCCACCCCATTGCCGCCGCGAGCAAGGTCTATCGCCGCAACACGCGGCAGTACAACGTTCTGCATACGGCGCATTTCGGGAAAGCGGTGCAGATGGAGGTCGGCGCGCTGCTGGTCGGTCGCATCGTCAATCACCGCGACGCGGCGGCGAAATTCGACAAGCTCGAGGAAAAGGGCTATTTCGAATACGGCGGCTCGACGGTCATCGTGCTGCTGCAAAGGGGCGCCGTGACCATCGACGAGGATATTTCTGAATACTCCGCACGAGGCATCGAGACAAAGGTTCGCTTGGGCGAGCGGATCGGAAAAGCCTCGGAGCGTGCCGAATGACGGACGCATGGCGGCCTTGACGCGTGCGTGCCTTTTGTCGCAGCGGCCGTAGGCCGACTGCCCGATCGAAAAACGAAACGGTCGCCTTCCTCGGCAGACCTTGAAAAGAAAACTCGGCGCAAGCGAAGGGAAAAACGCCCTTTCGCTTGCGCCGTTATGATATTGTATCAGATTTCCATGATAATGGGCAAAATCATGGGGTTTCGCTTGGTATTCTTGTAAAGGAACTGACCAAGCTCGCTTTTGATGGTCGACTTGATGGTAGCCCAGTCGGAGATGTTTTTGCCGGAGCAGTGGTCGAGCGCGTGCCAGACGACCATTTTCATCGCCTCCATGAGATCCTCGTTTTCCTTCATATAGACGAAGCCGCGGGAGATGATGTCCGGCCCCGAGAGGACGGAGCCGTCCTGACTGGAGAGATTGACGCACACGACGATCATGCCGTCGCTGGCCAGATGCTTGCGGTCGCGCAGGACGACACTGCCGACGTCGCCCACGCCCGTTCCGTCGACGAGGATCTTTCCGGCCGGAACGGAGGCACCGAGGCGGCAGCTCTTCGGGGTACATTCGATGGTCGAGCCGACCTCGGCAATGACGATGTTCTTCGGGCTCATGCCCATCATCTGCGCCAGAGCTGCGTGCTTGTGGAGATGGCGCTGCTCACCATGCAGCGGGATGAAGAATCTCGGCTTGGTCAGGGCGTGGATGATCTTCAGCTCCTCCTGACAGGCGTGGCCGGAGACGTGCAGGCCCTCGAGCTTGTCATAAATGACCTCTGCGTTCTTGCTGTAAAGCTCGTTGATGATGCGAGAGACGGACTTTTCGTTGCCCGGAATGGCCGAGGCGGAGATGATGACCTTGTCGCCCGGCTGGATCTCGACCTGACGGTGGCTCGAGAAGGCCATACGGTACAGGGCGGACATATTTTCGCCCTGCGAGCCGGTCGAGACGATGACGATCTTGTCCTTCGGCAGGGCTTTGATCTGATTGATGTCGACGACAAGTCCGTCGGGGATTTCCAGATATCCCAGCTCGGTTGCGACCTTGAGAATGTTTTCCATGCTGCGGCCGGTGACGGCGACCTTGCGGCCGTAGCGTTGTGCCGTTGCGAGGACAGAGCGGATGCGGTACATATTCGAGGCGAAGGTCGTGACGATGATGCGGCTCCTGCAGCCCTTGAAATGGCGGTCGAGGCTGTCTGCCACGACGGATTCCGAGGGAGTGTAGCCCTGCCGCTCGACATTCGTCGAATCGGCCAGCAGCGCGTAGACGCCCTCGTTGCCGAGTGCGCCGAAACGGGCAAGATCGGTCATGCCGTCCTCGCTGGTCGGGTCGATTTTGAAGTCGCCGGTGAAGATCACGTTGCCGACGGGCGTTTTGACGCAGAAGGCGACGGCGTCGGCAATGGAGTGGTTGACGTGGATGAATTCGACCGTGAAGCAGCCGGCCTTGACGACGTCGCCGGGCTTGTGCGTGACGAGCTGCACCTTGTCCGAAAGGCTCTGCTCCTCGAGCTTCAGCTTGATGAGGCCGAGGGTCAGGGGCGTTGCGTGCACGGGCGCATTGACGGCCTGCAGGACATAGGGCAGGCCGCCGATGTGATCCTCATGGCCGTGCGTGATGAAGAAACCGCGCAGCTTCTTCTGGTTCTTGGCCAAATAGGTCACGTCGGGGATGACCAGATCGACGCCGTACATATCGTCCTCGGGGAAGCCGAGGCCGCAGTCGATAACGATCATGTCCTTTCCGTACTCCAGGACGGTGAGATTTTTGCCGATCTCGTTCAGACCGCCCAGAGGGATGATTTTCAGTTTATCTGCCAAATAATTTCAGCTCCTTGTGTTTGTTGTATGTATTGTAATAAAGTGGTAGACGGACGGGGCGTGGAAAATGCGGATGGGGCCTGTCGGCACCGTCTTGAGTGGCTGCGTAAGCCGTTGCGAGGGCGCAAAGCCGCGACGGAGAGTCACTGGCGGATGACAAATGCCTCGCCCTCTGCGTAGGACGTGGGTCTCCCTCTCCGTAGGGAACGACACGCCCTCTTCGTAGGGCACGCCGACCACGGCGTGCCGTCAACGGGTACGGCGGAGGGTGGCGTGACCTTCTCTTACCACCCACAGCACAATTACGGCGCTGTCCCCCCCCCCTCAGTCGGCTGCGCCGACAGCTCCCCCCAAGGGGTGGAGCCTTCGTAGGCCATGCCCTCCCCAAAGGGTGAGATTTTTGCAGGGCGTGCCCTACGGGGGGTGCATCGCGGCACGCCGGGTCGGCGTGCCCTACGGGGCGCGGTGCATACGACGGTGCACCGACAAAAAGGGCGCAAAACGGGAGGAGGAACGATACGGGTACGGTCGTTGAAAACCGTCGTTCGGACAATGCGCACAAATTCCACTATCATAATTATATCACAAAATCGGGCGAAAGTATACATTTTTTTGAATAAGGGGAAAATATCGGAAGAAACAGTGGAAAAATTCGACAAGGTCTGTTATAATAAAAGAACCTGTATCCGAAGGGAGCTTGCGCATCATGAAGTCTAAGCCACGCCGCATCACAAAGCAGAGCATCGTCCCGTTCTTCGTCGCGATGATCCTGTTCTGCGCCGTCACCGCCGCACTGGGGCAATATTATCTTGCCGCAGGTGAGGCAGTCGTGACGCTGGGAGTGTTTCTGTTTTGCCGCAGCAACGCCGTACGCAGACGCCATGCGCTGGCCGAGTTTGTCCGCACCTCCAACGAGATGCTGTACCGTGCCGACGATGCCGATGTTCCGTTCCCCGTGGCACTTGTCCGCCCCGAGGACGGCGAGCTTTTGTGGTATAACCGCGGCTTTGCCGAGCTGACCGCCGCCCGAGACACCCTCTCGCCGCAGCACATTGAGGAGCTTTTGCCCTCGTTTTCCTGTGCATGGCTCAAAAACGGCTATGCCGACTGTCCGGAGGAGCTGCATTTTCAGTCCCGTCGCTTCCGTGTCTCCGCCTCGGCGGTGCCGAACATCGACGGCGAGAGATACCGCCCTCTGGCGATGCTCTATTTCCATGACCTGACCGAGCTTTTGCAGGTTCGCGACGAATACATCCGCACGAGGCCGATGGTCTGCACCGTTCTGGTCGACAATTACGACGAGCTGACCAACAATCTGCCCGATGCGCAGGTTTCGGCCATGAATGCGCTCATCAACACGAAGATCAACGAGTGGGCGGATCATTACAACGGCCTGCTCAAGAAGCTTGAGCGCAACCGCTATCTTTTGCTGCTGGAGGCGAAGGATCTGGCGTGGATCTCGGAGGAAAAATTTTCTCTGCTCGATGCCATGCGCACCATCTCCAACCCTGCCGGAATTGCCGCGACCGTGTCCATCGGTATCGGGAAGGACGGCGTGGATATGCGCGAAAACAATGCCTTTTCCGCGCTCGCCATCGAAATGGCACTCTCCCGGGGCGGCGATCAGGCCGTCATCAAGGATCGCTATGACTTTGCCTTCTTCGGCGGCCGCAACAAGCACGGCGAACGGCGCACCAAGGTCAAGAGCCGCGTGATGGCCTCTTCGCTGACCGAGCTGATCCTCCAGTCGAGCAGCGTCTTCGTCATGGGACACAAGATGGCCGACCTCGACGCCGTCGGTGCCGCCGCCGGTATCTGCTGCCTGTGCCGCACGAAGGGCAAGAAGGTCAACATCGTCATCGACAGACAGAATAACGCCGCGCAGTCGTTGCTGACGCTGCTTTCGACCATGCCGGAGTACGACGGCTGCTTCATTGACGGCGAGGGCGCTCTCTTGCAGGCCGATGCCAAGAGCCTTTTGATCGTCGTGGACACCAACCGCCCCGATCAGGTCGAGTGCAAGCCGCTGCTTGAATCGTTGCGCCGTGTCGTCGTCATCGATCATCACCGCCGCGCGGCCGATTATATCGAGCAGCCTGTTCTGAATCTGCACGAGCCCTTTGCCTCGTCCGCCTCGGAGCTGGTGACGGAGCTGCTGCAATATGCCGTCGAGCCGGACGAAATCACTACCAACGAGGCCGCGGCACTGCTGGCCGGCCTTGTGCTCGACACCAAGAGCTTCAGCGTCCGCACCTCCGGCCGCAGCTTCGAGGCCGCCGCCTTCCTGCGTCGTCTGGGAGCCGATACCATCGAGGTCAAGAAGCTCTTCCAGAACGATCTGCCCTCCACCGTCGCGCGGTATAAAATCATCCAAAATGCCCGTCTGTACCGCGGCAACATCGCCATTGCCGCTCTGGACTATACCGCAACGAGAACCATTGCGGCGCAGGCGGCGGACGAGCTTTTGAACATCTCCGGCATCGAGGCGTCCTTTGTCCTCTATCCGCAGGACGAGGTCACCATCATCTCCGCCCGTTCCATCGGTGAGGCCAATGTTCAGGTCATTCTGGAGCCGCTCGGCGGCGGCGGAAATGCGGCCACCGCCGGCGCACAGATCAAGGGCAAAAACGTCACCGCCACACTGGATGATTTAATCAAATCCATCGATAAATTTTACGAATGATCAGGAGGCAGCTATGAAAGTTATTTTACTGCAGGACATCAGAGGAAAAGGAAAAAAGGGGCAGATGCTCGAGGTATCCGACGGCTATGCACGGAACTATATGCTGCCCCGAAAGCTTGCGATCGAGGCGACCGCCGACAGCATCAATACCATGCGCATGACCGATAAGGCCGCCGCCGAAAAGCGCCAGAAGGAGCGCGAGGAGGCCTTTGCCGTCTCGAAGCGGCTGAAGGAGGTCACGGTCGTCGTCCGCGCCAAGGGCGGCGGTGCCGGGCGTCTGTTCGGCTCTGTCACCACGCAGGAGATCGCAGATGCCCTGAAGCAGCAGGAGGGCATCGTCATTGACAAGCGCAAGATCGTCCTCGACGAGCAGATCAAAACCGTCGGTCTGTATACCGTAAAGTGCAAGCTCGGCTACGAGATCAACGCCGAGATGAAGCTCAAGATCGAGGAGCTGTAATTTCCACACTCCGAGCTTCGATTTTCCCCCTCTCCCATTTTCAAGAAAGGAGACAATTGCATGGATGACATTCTCTCCCGTCAGGCGCCGCACTCTCTCGAGGCGGAGCAGGCGGTTCTCGGCTCCATCCTGATCGACAGCCGTTGTGTCAACGACATCGTCGGGATTCTTCGCCCGGACGATTTTTACCTGCAAACCAACCGCGACATCTATGAGACGATCTACGAGATGTTCAGCTTTTCGCAGGTCGTCGATCCCGTCACCGTCCTCGACAAAATGCGGGAACGCGGCGTATTTGACGAGCAAACCTCCACAAAATACATCATGCAGCTCATGGAGATCACGCCCACTGCGGCCAATGCCAAGCAGTATGCGCAGATTGTCCGCGACAAATCGCTGCTGCGCAACCTTTCGCAGACTGCCTCGGACATCGTCGAGACGGTCTATGAGGGCGTGGGCACGGCACAGGATATTCTGGAATCCGCCGAAAAGCGCATTTACGCCGTCCGTCGGGGCAATACGAACGATTCGCTCGAGCACGTCGGCACCGTCCTTCTGAAATTCTTCGACCGGTTGACCGAGCTGAGTCAGCAGGGCAGTGACATCTCCGGCATCTCCACCGGCCTTCGGGATCTCGACCGCTTCATCTCCGGCCTGAACAAGTCCGACCTCGTCCTTCTGGCCGCCCGACCCGGCATGGGTAAGACCTCACTGGCGTTGAACATTGCCCTGAACGTGGCGAAAAAGTATCCGAAGCGGACGGTCGCCTTCTTCTCGCTGGAAATGTCGAAGGTGCAGCTCATCAGCCGCCTGATCTCCACCGAGAGCTTCGTGGACAACAAAAAGCTTACGACCGGCCGCCTCTCCGTCGACGAATGGGGCAAGATCGGCTTGGCCTCGTCCGCCCTGTCACAGACCGATCTGCGCGTGGATGACAACCCCTCCATCACCGTGGCCGAGATGAACGCCAAGTGCCGCCGCATCGAGGATCTCTCCCTTGTCGTCATCGACTACCTCCAGCTCATGACCGGCTCCGGCGGCAAGAGCTACGGCGGCGAAAACCGTCAGCAGGTCGTCTCCGACATCTCCCGAAGCCTCAAGATCATGGCCAAGGAGCTGAATGTCCCCGTCCTGTGCCTGTCGCAGCTCTCCCGTGCCAACGAGAGCCGTCAGGACAAGCGGCCGATGCTCTCCGACCTGCGTGAGTCCGGTGCCATCGAGCAGGACGCCGACGAGGTCATGTTCATCTACCGTGAGGACTATTATAATAAAGAAACGGAAAATCAGAACGTTGCCGAGTGCATCGTCGCAAAGAACCGCCACGGCGAGACGGGCACGGTGCAGCTCCAATGGCTGCCGCAATTTACGACGTTTGCCGACAAGGAGTGGCGGCACGATGAGCCTTAAGGCGCAAGCCTCTCTCTTTTCCGCAGGGGATCGGGTCGTCTGCGCCGTCTCGGGCGGTGCGGACTCCATGGCGCTGCTGGTGTGGCTGATCTGCCTGCGTGAGAAGCTGGGCATCGAGCTGTGCGCCGCGCATTTTAACCACCGACTGCGCGGCTGCGAGGCCGACCGTGACGAGGCGTTCGTCCGTGATTTTTGCCGAGCGGAGGGAATTGCCTTGTATTCGGGCAGCGGTGATGTTGCCGAATATGCGAGGGAGCGCGGCCTGAGCACGGAGGAAGCGGCGCGAATTTTGCGCTATAATTTCCTAAACAGCCTCCCATGTGACAAAATTGCCGTGGCGCACACGGCCGATGACAATGCCGAGACGGTGCTGCTGCATCTCCTGCGAGGGAGCGGACTGCGTGGCCTCGGCGGAATTGCGCCTCGGCGCGAGCGTATCGTGCGGCCGTTCCTCTCCCTGACACATGAGGAACTGAAGCAATATTTGCGCGGAAAGGGCGTTTCGTGGGTGGAGGATTCGACCAACGAAAGCGCGGACTATACCAGAAATCGTGTCCGCCGCGACCTCCTTCCGCTCCTGCGTCGGGAAAATCCGGCGTTTTTCGACACGCTCGGTGCACACTGCGAAATATTGCGCCGAGAGGACGAGCTGCTCGACTGCTATGCGCGCGAGGTCGTCGAAGCCGCCCGAGAAGGGGGAAAATATCGGAGCTCTGTTCTGGCGGAGGCGCCCGATCCCCTGCAAAAACGTGCCCTGCGCCTGATTTTTCGGGATTTTTTGCCGCAGGATCTCTCCATGGCGCACATTGCGGCGGTGCAGACTCTCCTGACGAAGGAGCGTCCCTCCGCCCGAATCGACCTCCCGAAGGGAATCCGCGCCCGTCGGAGCTATGACTTTCTGGAAATTTCCGTGGGTGATACGCCCGAGGCCTTCCGCCCGTTTTTGCTGAAGCAAGGGGAAACCGTCGTGTGTGCGGAGCTGAAATTGAAATTTACCGCCGTCATCACAAAAAATTTACAAAATTTTCGTAAATTTTCTTTTCAAATTGCGGTGAAATATGATATGATAGCAGGGCATGATGTCCTCGTGCGGCCTCGCGCCGTCGGAGACAAATTGACGCTGTCACATACAAAAACGCTGAAAAAATGGTGCATCGAGAAAAAAATTCCCTTGCACGACCGTGACCGTCTGCCTGTCGTTGTCTGCGGCGGCAGCGTCGTTGCGGTGCTCGGCCTCGGGACAGACCGCAGCTTTCTCCCTCGGGAGGGCGACACCTGCCTCGTCATCGGCGCCGAACCATATTAAGATAAAGGAGCGATCCCTTGAAAAAGCAATCACGACGCCCGAGTATTATCATTTACGCGCTGGTTTTTCTTGCCATCATCCTGCTGATCTCCGGCCTTTTTTCCGATGAGGACTATCCGACCCTCACCTACGGCCAGATGCAGCAGCAGTTTTTGGACGAAAATGTCAAGTCCTTCGTCTGGGAGGACGGTATCCTGACCCTTGAGCTGTATCGCCCGACGGAGAACGGCGATACCAAGGTTCAGCACGAGCTGGCCGATGTCTATATGTTCCAGGAGGATTTCAGCGAGCTGTACCTTCAGCAGAGTGCCGACGGGATCATCCGGAGCTTCAACTTTGTCCCCGTCGAGGCCACGCCGTGGTACCTGTCCATGCTGCCCTACCTCATTTTGATGATCATCATGATCGTCGCCATGTATATCCTCAGTGCGCGAGCCGGCGGCGGTAACGGAGCGGTCAAGTTCGGCAAGGCCGCCTTCCGCGTGGGCAACGGGCCGAAAAAAGTCACCTTTGAGGACGTCGCCGGTGCGGATGAGGAAAAGGCCGAGCTTCAGGAGATCGTCGACTTCCTCCGCAACCCCGACAAATACCGCCGCATCGGAGCAAAAATTCCGAAGGGCGTCCTCCTTGTCGGCCCTCCGGGCACCGGCAAAACCCTTTTGGCCAAGGCTGTCGCAGGCGAGGCCGGTGTGCAGTTCCTCTCAATCTCCGGCTCGGACTTTGTCGAATTGTATGTCGGCATCGGCGCCAGCCGTGTCCGTGACCTCTTCGATCAGGCCAAGAAGGTTGCCCCCTCCATCATCTTTATCGACGAGATCGACGCCGTCGGCCGTAAGCGCGGCGCGGGACTCGGCGGCGGCCACGACGAACGGGAGCAGACCCTCAACCAGCTTCTCGTCGAAATGGACGGCTTCGCCGCCAACGAGGGTGTCATCGTCATCGCCGCGACCAACCGCCACGATATCCTTGACCCCGCCCTCCTGCGCCCCGGCCGCTTCGACCGCCAGATCTATGTCTCCACGCCCGACGCAAAGGGGCGTGTTGAGATCCTCCGTGTCCATGCCAGAGATAAGCTGCTGGCCGAGGATGTCGACCTTCAGACCATCGCCAATGCCACCAAGGGCTTCACCGGCGCAGACCTCGAGAATCTGCTCAATGAGGCCGCGCTTCTCTCCGCACGCGCCAATTGCCCCGTGATCACCATGCACCACCTCGAGGAGGCAATGATCAAGGTCATCGCAGGCCCCGAGAAGCACAGCCGTGTCCAGCGCAAGCAGGATCTTCGCATCACTGCCTACCACGAGGCCGGCCACGCCGTCGCCATGCACTATCTGCCGACGCACGACCCCGTGCACCGCATCTCCATCCTGCCGCGCGGCGGCTCGCTCGGCATGACCATCTCCATCCCCGATGAGGACGCCTCCCACTGGACGCGAAACCAGATGCGCGAACGCATCGTCGGTCTGCTGGGCGGACGGGTTGCCGAGCAGTTGGAGTTTGACGATGTTTCGACAGGCGCGTCGAACGATCTGCAACGAGCCAGCTCCATCGCCCACGACATGGTCGCAAAGTACGGCATGAGTGACCGCCTCGGTGCCGTCAGCTACGACAACGACGACGAGATCTTTGTCGGCATGAATTACGAGCGTACGCGCAGCTATTCCGAGCGAGTGGCCGGTGAGATCGACGAGGAACGCAAGCTCATCATCGATACGGCCTACGCCAAGTGCGAGGCGATTTTGAAGGAGCACTACGATCAGCTCCGTGCCGTTGCGGAATACCTGCTTGAGCATGAAAATATGAGCCGAGCACAGTTCCTCGCCTGCATGAACGGCGAGCCGATCCCCGACTGCGCGGAAAGCCTCTTCGACGGCACCGAGCCTCCCCACGATGGGCAGCAGTCCGTCGAGAACGCGCCTCGCAAGCAGGAAGACTGCCCCGACGGGGAAAATCCCACCGAGTAAAGCTCTGACGAGTAAAGCCACGACGAGGAAGGAGTGCCGATGGGGGAAATCCCGACAAAGATAACCCCGACGATACGATTTCCGATGAAGAAGCTCCGACGAAGATAACTCCGCCAAAACGATTCCACCGAGTAAGGCTCCGACGAGCAATACCC
>CAZKSR010000019.1:15098-22660 GCA_964555465.1 uncultured Oscillospiraceae bacterium | reverse complement strand
TTTTATCTCTTTCCCGAAAATTCAATCGGTTTTTCACGAAAGCGGAAATTCTTCGTACCGCATTTTGAATAAAGCTCGCGTCTTTGAAGCCTTTGCTCCGGCAGAGGCTTTTTTTCATTTGCCGTATCCTTGAAGCGGATTCGGTTTTCTCCCCT
Organism: uncultured Oscillospiraceae bacterium; assembly: GCA_964555465.1. GTDB lineage: Bacteria > Bacillota > Clostridia > Oscillospirales > Oscillospiraceae > JAZOXB01. The sequence continues at coordinate 22,505 of CAZKSR010000019.1, read as the reverse complement.
TATTCCGAAGCGGCCTCGTCTATCCCCAAAAGAATATCCACAGCCTGTTGTAAATCTTCTTTGATTCGGTATGCCCTGATGACCTTCTTTTCGTGAGTATTCCGCTCGTCATCGGTCAAATGAACATCCAGCAGATCACTCGGAGATACCTTTAACGCTCGGCAGATATTGCCGATAATATCCGCGTCGGGTCTGTTAATGAAAGCCTCGAGAACACGGTCAGAAGCGTCGGAGATCAGGTGACCGGCGCGATAAACGATATGCATTCCTCCATGCTTTCGGGATTCCATGCGGTTTATGACACAATAGACGAAGGAAATGAAATCCTTGCCAAAACACGCCGAGATCAGAACCTTGCAGCCGCCTCCGGGATTATTCAGCGTCACAATCTTAATAAGATGATGAAGTCACAGAATAAAATGCTGAGCAAGGTGTTTGAACCATGATCCGCCGATAGGCTCTGTTTTTTCACCTCACAAAATCGAAAAAGGTCGAACGCCTCCCGAAATGCTCCGAGAAGAAGCGCGGCATCGTTTGCGGCGCAACGCGCGGTCAAGCGATTGACATTATTCGCAGGCGATGGTATAATTTGAAGGTAAGGTAAGCGGAGCTTGCTCCGTGCGCCACGCAGATGCCCTGCCGACGAGGTCGGAGGCTGCGATTTGATTCCGATTTCGATCGATTCTTGTGAGGAGGGGAGAAAATTGACCGATTTACTCCCATGGTACGGATTTTTCACGACAGGCCGACCGAGCCAACGGAGCGCGGTGCGCTCGGGAGGTAACGCATGAGGCGTCTTAGGTGCCGAGCGCACCGTCTTCGCGCCTTTCTGTGCAGTGCGCAAAGCCGCTCCTGTTATCTTGCCACGGCGGTTTTCGGCGCGCTTTCCTACCTCTACCTTTTCGTGAATAACATCAACAACAACGACATGATCGCCTCTCTGCCGAAGGGCTACGGCACCGGCGTCAGCTCGGGGCGTTGGCTGCTGCACCTGCTGGGCGGCACGGTCGACCGCATCTGGGGCACCTACAACGTGCCCGTTTTCAACGGTCTGCTGGCGCTGATCCTCCTTGCGCTGACCTCCGCGCTTTTGGTTCGGGTGCTGGAGCTGCGCCGCAGGGCGGTTTGCTTCGCCGTTGCCGCCGTGACCGCCACCGCTTCCCCCATCGCAAGCACCATGTTTTTCCAGTTCACCGTGCACTATTTTGTGCTCGCCCTGCTGTGCGTGGTGGCGGCGGCCGAGCTCCTGAAGCGGCCCTCGCTCCTTGCCTTTTCGGGCGCGGCAGTGCTCGGTGCCTGCTCCCTGGGAATTTATCAGGCATATTTTCCCTTCTTCGCCGTGCTCCTGCTCCTGACGGTGCTGATCTCCTGCCTCGATGCCGAAAAATCCACGAAGGCCGTTCTCCTTCATGCCTTTCGCTGTCTGGCGGCGTTGCTCCTGAGCTATCTTCTCTACCGTCTGCTTTTGCAGGTCTGCCTGACGGTGCTCGGCGCAAGTCTCAGCAATTATCAGGGCATGAGCTCCATGGGGAGCCTGTCTCTGCGCAGGATCCCGCAGGCGTATGCGGAATTTTTCCTCCTTCCCGTTCGGGAATTCGCCGGCTTCAACTCCACCGCCTTTCTCCGCCTGATGCTCCTGATTCTGTTGGCCGTCTCCGCTCTCCTGCCGATTCTCTTCCTCAGGGGCAAGCCGACGAGGGTGCTGCTGTCCGTGCTCATCCTCCTGCTGCTGCCCTTAGCCGCCAACGCTTTTCTGTTCTTGGCGGCGCAGAGCACCATCTATACCCGTATGTGCATGGGACTGACGGCGATCTTCTATCTGCCCGTTGTGCTGGCAGAGCATCTTCCCGTTCGGAGGGAGAGGGTCAGACGGTCTGCGGCGCTGTTCCTCGCTGCCGCGCTGCTGCTGACCTCGGTCAACTATGCGTGGCAGAGCAACGGCAACTATCAGATGGTCTTTTATTCCAACCGCAAGGCGGAGAATTATTTCACGACCCTGTTCACAAGGGTCAAGTCTCTTGACGGCTATTGCGAGCAGATGCCGGTGGTCTTCGTCGGTGAGAAGTTTTCCGATACAAGCTATCGGGACAACTGGCTGAACACACCCTTCCTCTACCGCGGACGAACCGGCGCCGTCGCCCAGCTCAATCAGTATTCCAGGGCGCAGTTTGTCGCCCACTATTTGGGCTATTCCTTCCGCAGCATCACGGAGGGGGAGGCGGCAAAATATGCCGCCGAGATCGATGCCATGTCCTGCTACCCCGACAGCGGCAGTCTGCGGATCGTTGACGGCATGGTTCTGGTGCGCTTGGAATAGCTCCGCTTCATGAAAAAACCCACCGGACACGCCGGTGGGTTTTTCGTCGTCAGGGTTCCTTTCGGAGGACGATGGCGGTGCGGGTGGGAAGGTAGCATCGGAAGCCGGCCTCGTCGCCCTTTCCGTGCGTCTCGTATTGCACATCGTGAGCCACTCGACCGTGGCCGCCAAAGCGGAAGTCGTCCGTGCTCAGAACAACGCGGTAGCTTCCCTCAAGCTCAATGGGAATAAAGCAGCCGTCATGTGACTGCGTCGGGTGGAAATTGAAGGCGAAGACAAAATCGCCCTTATGATAAACGATGACCTTGTCCTCTTGGTTCACGCAACGGCAGACCGTCGGCACGGAGAGCAAGCCCTCTCCTCGCAGCAGAGCGATCATGGCCCGATCAAACTCGCCCAGCTCGCAGTAGCGCAGCCCGGGATCGTCGACAAGGCTCCACTGTCTGCGGCAGTAATGATAGCTCCAGCCGTTCCCCTCCCGTGGAAAATCGATCCACTCCGGGTGGCCGAATTCGTTGCCCATGAAGTTCAGATATCCCTCTCCCGCGACCGAGGCCGTGAGCAGGCGGATCATCTTATGCAGGGCGATGCCGCGGTCAATGACGAGGCTTCCGTCGCCCTTGCACATATGGCCGTACATCTCGGCATCGCAAAGGCGGAACATGAGCGTCTTGTCACCGACAAGTGCCTGATCATGCGACTCGCAGTAGCCGATGTTTTTCTCCTGCGGACGGCGGACGCTCAGCTCATACCAGAGTCGGCCGAGATCCCAGTCTTCGTCGCTTCTCTCCCGAAGGGTCTTGATCCAATAATCCGGCACGCCCATGGACAGGCGGAAGTCAAATCCGATACCGCCGTCACGGATGGGCAGGCACATTCCGGGCATGGCCGACATATCCTCCGCCACGGTGAGGGCGTTCGGATTCAGGCGGTGGATCAGCTCGTTGGCAAGCTGGAGGTAGGTCACGGCCTCCGTGTCCGTGTTCATGGAAAAATACATATGGTTGCCGCTGAAGGCACTGCCGAGGCCGTGATCAAGATAGAGCATGGAGGTGACGCCGTCGAAGCGGAAGCCGTCGAAATGAAAGACCTCCATCCAGTATTTGAGATTCGACAGAAGGAAATGCAAAACCTCGTTCTTGCCGTAGTTGAAGAGCTTCGTGTCCCACGCGCAGTGGTCGCCCTTCGCCCCTTCATGGAAGAACTGATAGGTCGTGCCGTCGAATTCGTTGATGCCCTCATTCGTGTTCTTCACGGCGTGGGAATGGATGACATCGAGCAAAACGGCGATGCCCATCCCATGGGCGGTGTTGATCAAGTCCTTCAGCTCCTCGCTCGTGCCGTACTTGGACGAGGCGGCAAAGAAATTGGAGACTTGATAGCCGAAGGAGCCATAATAGGGATGCTCCATAATGGCCATGAATTGCAGGGTATTGTAGCCGGCGGCCTTGACCCGTGGGAGGATGTTGTCCTTAAACTCTCGATAAGAGCCGACGGCGCCCTTTTCCTGCGCCATGCCGATGTGACACTCATAGATAAAGGGCGTCTTTTCCGGGAGGAAGCCCCGATCCGTCCATGCGAATTTTTTCATCGTCTCTTCGACCTCGGCGCACCAGAGGCAGGTCGTCGGATCCTGCACGACACGGGTGGCGTAGGTGGGGATGCGGCGCAGCTCCCGTCCGTCGTGAATGACAACGGCCTGCACCTTCTGTCCGCCGCGCAAGGCGTTGCGCCCCTTCAGCCGTACCTCGAAAACGCCGTTTTCGAGCCGCTTCATGGGGCAGCTCCTCGGATCCCAGCCGTTGAAGTCGCCCGTCAGATACATCTCCTGCGCCGCCGGCGCCCACTCGCGGTAGACCCAGCCCTCGCGCGTGCGGTGGAAGCCGAAATACCTGTGGCCGTTGGCGAAGGCCGTCAGGCTGCCGTGCTTGCCGACCAGCTCCTCCTTCTTGCGGCGGTAGCCGCTCATGCGCAGATCGATGTCGCTTTCAAACGCTCGGAGGCTCGGGTCGATATTCAGAATTCGATAGGTCTGTTTCATAAGAATAACCTCTTTTGCTCGTTTGTTTGATTTTATCATACCATATTTCTCGAAAAATTGGAAGTCTCTCTCGGCGGAATTGATTTTTTCCTTGACTTTCCGCGATTTTGTGCTATCATATTCGTGAATTTCATAACCTTATCGAGAGTGGCGGAGGGACCGGCCCTATGAAGCCCGACAACCTGCGGAAGCAAGGTGCCAATTCCGGCGAGAAATCGACAGATGAGGACAAACCTGTACCCTGTCGAAAAGCGGGGTATTTTTTGTATCGGTGGGTCATGAAATCACAGAATAAAGAAAGGAAGCATCCACCATGCAAAAACACATCTTCACCTCCGAATCCGTGACCGAGGGGCATCCCGACAAGGTCTGTGACCAAATCTCCGACGGCGTCCTCGACGCAATTCTGGCGCAGGATCCCGGCGCCCGTGTCGCCTGCGAATGTGCCGCCACCACCGGTATGGTCGTCGTCATGGGCGAAATTTCGACAAATTGCTATGTCGACATTCCCAAGGTCGCCCGTGAAACCCTCTGCGATATCGGCTATGACAGCCCCGAGGCAGGCTTTAACGGCCACAACTGCGCCGTTTTGACCGCCATTGACGAGCAGTCCGGCGACATCGCCATGGGCGTCGACAATTCCTTCGACGACGCCGACACCCTCGGTGCCGGCGATCAGGGCATGATGTTCGGCTTCGCCTGCAACGAGACGAAGGAGCTTATGCCCGCGCCCATCTCCTTCGCACGCAACCTGACTCGCGCCCTGTCCGAGGCCAGACGTTCCGGAAGGCTGCCGTGGCTCCGTCCGGACGGCAAGAGCCAAGTCTCCGTGGAATACAATCCCGACGGCTCGCTGTGCCGTATCGACAACGTCGTCGTCTCCACGCAGCACGCCGCCGATATCGACATCCGTGACCTGCGCAAGACGATCGTCGAGGAAATTATCACCCCGAATCTCCCCTCCCGTCTGCTGGATAAGGACACCAAATATTATGTTAACCCGACCGGTCGTTTCGTCATCGGCGGCCCCGTCGGAGACACCGGCCTGACCGGACGCAAGATCATCGTCGACACCTACGGCGGCTACGCCTCCCACGGCGGCGGTGCCTTCTCGGGCAAGGATCCGACCAAGGTCGACCGCTCGGGAGCTTACATGGCACGCTATGTCGCCAAGAACATCGTTGCCGCCGGTCTTGCCGACAAGTGCCAGATTGAGCTGGCCTATGCCATCGGCGTGGCACAGCCCGTCTCCGTTCTCGTCGAGACGTTCGGCACCGGCAAGCTCTCCGATCTGCGCCTGAGTGAGCTTGTGCGCGAGTGCTTCGACCTCCGTCCGGCCGCCATCATCTCCGCGCTGGATCTTCGCCGCCCGATCTACCGTCAAACCGCCGCCTTCGGCCATTTCGGAAGAACCGACATCGACCTGCCGTGGGAGGCCACCGACGCCGTCGAGCGCATCCTGAATTTCGCATAAATCGAGGCTTTTATGAAACTATCTCAAAAAATCGACCTTTGTCAGCTCTCCCCCATCCGCAAATTCTATCCCTATGCGGTCGCTGCGGAAAAGCGCGGCGTCAGAATCCACTCCCTGAACATCGGACAGCCCGATATCCCGACCCCGACGGCCTATTTCGACGCCATCGCCGCCCGTCACGAGAAGGTGCTCGCTTATGCACCCTCCAATGGCCTCCCCTCGCTCATTGAGTCCGTGCGCGGCTATTACCGTCGTCTCGGCGTGGAATTCCGCCCGGAGGATATCCTCATCACCACCGGCGGCAGTGAGGCGCTTTTGATGACGATGCTCTGCATCCTCGACGAGGGCTGCGAGGTCATCGTCCCGGAGCCGTTTTACCCCAATTATCACACCTTCATCCGCATGGCAGGCGGCAAGGTCTGCCCCATCGCGACTACGCCGGAGGACGGCTACCGCTTCGCGAGTCGAGAAAAGATCGAGCCACTCATCCATGAAAATACCAGAGCCCTGCTCATCACGAATCCCGGCAATCCCACGGGTACACTGCTGACGAAGCAGGAGATCCGCCTTTTGGCCGACATCGCCAAGGAGCACGACCTCTATCTGATCTGTGACGAGGTCTATCGTGAATTCATTTATGAGGGCGAGCTGACCACGGCGGCAAGTCTGGAGGACATGGCGGAGAATCTTGTCCTCGTTGACTCCGTTTCCAAGCGGTTCAGCGCCTGCGGCGCACGCATCGGCGCCCTCATCAGCCGCAACCGCCGTCTGATCGAAAGCGCCGTGAAGCTCGCGCAGGCACGTCTGTCCGTTGCCACCTTCGACCAGCTCGGCGCACAGGCTCTTTACGGCATCGATCCGTCATATTTCGACGCCACCCGAGAGGAATATCGCCGCCGTCGTGACGTCTGCTACCAAAAGCTGCGCGAGATCCCCGATGTCGTCGTCGCAGAGCCGAAGGGTGCCTTCTACATGATGGCCAAGCTTCCCGTCTCCGATGCCGAGGATTTTCAGATGTTCCTCCTCAACGACTTCAACGACAACGGAGAGACGGTCATGTTCGCTCCGGGCAGTGGCTTCTACGCAAGCGAGGGAGCGGGAAAGAGTGAAATCCGTCTGGCCTATGTGCTGTGCACCGAGCAGCTCTCCCGTGCGCTCGATGTCCTGCGCCATGGGCTGGAAGAATACTTGAAAAGAGGAAAATAACATGAGTAGAACCGTCAGAGAATACCGATATCAAGTGCTTCCGCCGTATTTTCAGCAGCAGCTCGAGCAGCTTCTTGCTTCCGAAGGGTATCAGCCCTATATGGACAAGGGCGTCCGTGTCTACAAATACGGCAGCGGTTGGATGACCGCCCCGAAATTCTTCGCCGTCACGATTTTCCCGAACGTCATCCGCATTGAGGGCTGGATCAAGTCGCCGCTCCTGCCCGGTGTCTACTGCGGCGAATCACAGCTTTCCGGCTTCTACGGCAGCATCCCCAAGGCCAGTGCCAAAATGACGCTGGAGCAGTTGGAGCGTTTTCTGTATTCCGTCGGTGTAACGCCGATGACACCGCCGGCATATCCCCAACA
>CAZKSR010000019.1:0-14998 GCA_964555465.1 uncultured Oscillospiraceae bacterium | reverse complement strand
GTTTTCTGTATTCCGTCGGTGTAACGCCGATGACACCGCCGGCATATCCCCAACAGGGGAATCAGCCCCAACAGGGCTATCAGCCGCAGCAGGGCTATCAGCCGCAGCAGAGCTATCAGCCGCAGCAGAATTATCAGCCCCAGCAGAATTATCAGCCCCAGCAGAATTATCAGCCGCAGCAGGGCTATCAGCCCCAACAGGGCTATCAGCCGCAACAGAATTATCAGCCCCAACAGCCGTTTTTGACCTGCGGCAAATGCGGTGCAAAGGCCGCCGCCGATACATCCTTCTGCGCCGCTTGCGGAAATCGTCTGCGTTGACCTCGCGCCCCGTCGGGGCGGTGATTTTCAAAAAGCTTTTCATACCGAAAGCAGGCTGTGCCGAGCGGCGCGGTCTGCTTTCGGTTTTCCTCGGCCTACGCCACCGTTGCCGCAGGCTTTTATCTTTTTTTGAATCATTGACAGTTTTGTGATGATTTGTTCAAAATCGTTTGGTATACTGATCACAGAAAGCAGGTTTCCTCCTCTCTCCCCTGCTTTCCTGCCGATGTCACGGAAAGCTTCGTGAATAAGCCAACGGCAGTCTTTTCTCATATTTCTCTCTCCCCAACGTCCGCAGTCGAAAGACTGCGGACAATTCTTTTGCCGCAATGCGGATTTTTCGGCGGAGGGATAGGAAATCGGCGGTTTTTATGCTATAATGGTTTCAACAACGTGAAAGAGGTGAGCAAATGCCCCTGATAATCGTCCGAAACGACATCACGAAGATGCCGGTCGATGCCATTGTCAACTCCGCCAATCCCTCTCTGCAAGCCGGCGGCGGCCTCGATGCCCTCATCCGTCGGGCAGGCGGCGCAAGCCTGTCGGCGGAATGTGAACGACTCGGCACCTGTGCGGTCGGTGAGGCCAAAATCACCGTCGGCGGAGATCTGCCCTGCAAATACGTCATCCACACCGTCGGGCCTCAGTGGTTCGGCGGCGGCTGCGGCGAACGCGATGCCCTCATCTCCTGCTACCGCTCCGCCCTTGCCCTCGCCCAACGCCGCAATTGCGAAACGGTCGCCTTTCCGCTCATCTCCTCCGGCATCTACGGCTATCCGAAGGATCAGGCTCTTCGCATCGCCATGGACACCATCGGCAATTTTCTCCTGCAAAACGACATGACCGTCTACCTCGTCGTCTTTGATGCGGAATCCTATCGGATCAGTGGCAAGCTCTTCTCCGAGATCACCGCCTACATCGACGACAATTACGTCGGCCTCGCGGCCTATTCCGACGGTGAGGAGCTTCGCCGTTCATTCCCTGCTCCCCGTTCTCCGCAGTGCATAGCTCCGACCGCACCCTATGCTCCGCGGCAAAGAGCGGCGTCCTTCGACACGGCGTCCACCCTTGACGATATGCTCAAGGTGATCGACGAAAGCTTTTCCGAAATGCTCCTGCGCAAGATCGACGAAGCCGGCATGACGGACGCCGAATGTTACAAAAAAGCCAATATCGACCGCAAGCTCTTCTCGAAGATTCGCAGTGACCGCCTCTATAAGCCCAGCAAGCCCACAGCCATCGCCTTCGCCATTGCGCTCGAGCTGTCGCTCGACGAGACGAAGGAGCTGCTGATGAAAGCCGGCTTTGCCCTCTCTCATTCGAACAAATTCGACATCATCATCGAGTTCTTTATCCGAAACGGGAACTACAACATCTTCGAGATCAACGAAGCCCTCTTCGCCTTCGACCAGAACCTCCTCGGCGCATAGCCTCCGATTTTTTTACGGCAAATCGGCGCGGCGTATATTTGTTTTCTTTTTGTCGCCTGCGGAGCGACCACGGCGGTTTTCTTTTTTGCTATCATATGACTGTAAGGTGAATCAACCGAGCAGTCATATTTTATTTCGGAGGAAATTATCATGAAAAAGAATCTAACGGAGATCGTATTCATTCTGGATTGCAGCGGCTCGATGAGCGGACTGGAGGCCGACACCATCGGCGGCTTCAACTCCATGATCGAGAAGCAGAAGAAGCTCGAGGGCGAAGTACGGATCTCCACCGTCCTGTTCAACCACTTCAGTCGCGTGGTACACGACCGCGTGCCCATCGACCGCATCCGCCCCATGACAGAGCGCGACTACAGCGTCGGCGGCAACACGGCTCTGCTTGACGCCGTCGGCTCGGCCATTCGACACATCGGCAACGTCCATAAGTATGCCCGAGTCGAGGACGTCCCCGAGCACACCATGTTCGTCATCACGACCGACGGCATGGAGAACGCCAGCCGCCTGTATAATGTCCGTCAGATCAAGGAGATGATCCTGCGGCAGAAGGAGAAGTACGGCTGGGAGTTCCTCTTCCTCGGCGCAAACATCGACGCCGTGCAGACCGCCGCAAGCTTCGGGATCGGCGCGGACTATGCCGCGAACTATCACAGCGATGCGCAGGGCACGCAGGTCAACTACGACGCCCTGAACGATGCCATCTCCACCGTCCGCGATGGTGTGCCGCTCACAAGATCATGGCAGGAGCCTATCAACCACGATTTCGACGAGCGAAAGGATCCGTGATCATCTTCGACAAAACGCAGCCGATGCCCCTTTCGGAGCATCGGCTGCGTGCTTTCTTTATACCTTTTTCCCCATTTCGTAGGCTTCCTCCATGGCCGCCGTTTGCTTCACGGAGCCCGGCTCGTAGACGCCGCCGCCGATGATAACGCCCCGTTCCCTTGCGCCGTTGACGCAGTCGGCATAGCCTCGGAAGCAGGCCAGCGTCGTTTCGGCCGAGGCAGCATCCGCGTCCGCCATGGTGACGATATAGTAAAATTCCTTGTTTTTTACCTCCAGCCAACGGGCGACGGTGCGGTCGATCAGCGCCTTGAGCTGGGCATCGACGGAATAGAAGTAGACGGGGCTTGCCAGCACCAGCACGTCTGCATCGATCATCTTCTGCAAAACCTCCGCCATATCGTCGTGGAATACACATTCGCCGCCGTTGTCTCGGCAGTGGTAGCAGGCAATGCAGGGGTGAATCTGCTTGGCCGCTACCTGAATTTTTTCCACCGAATGGCCGCTCTCCACCGCGCCGCGGGAGAATTCGTCGCACAGAAGGTCGGAATTGCCGCCCTTTCTGGGACTGCCCGATAAAATCAGAACTTTTTTACTCATAATAATGCTCCTCCTACTTACATTCTTTCAGAATTTGATATATTTCCTCGGCAGTCAGCTTTTTACAGCAGCCTGCCGAAATAACCCTCGGTCTTGTTTCCTAAGACAAAATTGTTCAGACATTCTCTTCCTGCGATTTTCGGGGTATTGCATTGCTTGGAAAGGTCTGTTATAATCATAGCACCTGAACCCGACTTCAGGTCAATCTTTTTTTCATCATCCGCAAAAAACAGGAGGGATTTTCATGTATACCATCGGACAGGTGTCGGAGCGTTTCGGGCTTCCGATCTCCACCCTGCGCTATTACGACAGGCAGGGACTTTTCCCGAGCTTGGTGCGCAGCGGCGGCATCCGCCGCTTCGGAGAGAAAGAGCTTGAAACCCTGCGCATCATCGAATGTCTGAAGAAATCCGGCTTGCAGATCAAGGATATCCGCCGCTATATTCTCTGGTGCGAGGAGGGAGCTGCAAGCTTTGCGCGGCGTCTGGAGCTTTTCGTCCGACAGAGGCAGTCCGTCGAGGCCGAGATCGACCGCCTGAGCAAGGTGCTCGATATGCTGAAATTCAAATGCTGGTTTTACGAGCAGGCCATCCATGACGGTTCGGACGCCGGCGCGAGAGCCATGCTCCCCGACCGCCTGCCCGAGGAAATTCAAAGGGCATACGATCACGCGCACAGCGTGTAAAAAGCCAAGCCGAGGGCGCGGAGCATTGTGCCCTCGGCCTTTTGTTGTTATGTAAACCTTCTGCCGAATCGCCGCCTGCAACGCTCGTGCGGCGCAAGCCGTTCGGCGTTCGTCAAAAAACCATGCTTGATTGCGCAGTCGCTTCCTTCTTACTTTATAAAATATTTTTCCGAAAAAAACGGATTCCTATCTTGACGCATATCCGTTTTTATGGTACACTAAACAACGTATTGAGGGAGTAATTCCGCAATGATACTGCGAAGCATACCCGTCAGAACGCTCTTCGGAGCCGGGGTGCTTATAGAGAATGAGACTCATGTACAAGCCGTTTCGGTATTGTGCATGGGGCTTTTTTTATGCCGTAATATCAATCTCACAAAAAGGAGCAATTCTACAATGAAGCAAGCGTACAAGCAGCCCTCGTGCGAAGTGCTGGAGGCTTTGTCCACCTCCGCACAGGGGCTATCGCAGGCGGAGGCGGCTCAACGGCTGGAGCGTTACGGGCGCAACAAGCTGAAGGAAGCAGAAAAGCCCGGCCTGCTCCGACGTTTTTTCGCACAGCTCAGGGATCCGATGCTCATCATTCTGCTGATCGCCGCCGCAGTCAGCGCGCTGACCGGTATGCTGGCAGGAGAAAGCGAATGGGCGGAGGTCATTATCATTCTGGCGGTCGTCCTGCTCAACGCCGTCCTCGGCGTATTTCAGGAGAGCAAGGCAGAGGCCGCCATTGAAGCCCTGCAAACGATGACGGCCGCCACCTGCAAGGTGCTGCGAAACGGAAAAATGACCGTTCTGCGCTCCGATGAGCTGGTGCCCGGTGACGTGGTTGTGCTGGAGGCCGGCGATTCGGTTCCGGCCGATGGCCGCATCATCGAAAGCGCCTCCCTGAAGATCGAGGAGGCCGCATTGACCGGCGAATCCGTTCCCGTCAATAAGCTCTCGGAAGCGCTTGATCTTTCGGACGGGCAGACCGATATTCCGCTCGGTGATCGAAAGAATATGTGCTACATGGGCTCCACCGTGGTCTACGGACGAGGAAAGGCGGTCATCACGGCGACCGGAATGGACACGGAGATGGGCAAGATCGCCGGTGCGCTGTCCAACACCGCCGAGGAGCAGACTCCTCTGCAACGAAAGCTGGACGAATTGGGCAAGCTGCTTTCCAAAATGGTGCTGGGCATCTGTGTGTTCATTTTCCTCTTCAATCTGTTTATGGCGCGCGGCGAGCTGTCGGCGCAGGGTCATACCTTGACCGTCATTCTCGAGACGTTCATGGTTGCCGTCTCGCTTGCGGTCGCGGCGATCCCCGAGGGCTTGGCGACGGTGGTTACGGTAGTTCTGTCCATCGGCGTGACCAAAATGTCCAAGCGCAACGCAGTCATCCGCCGTCTGACGGCCGTAGAGACGCTGGGCTGTACGCAGGTCATCTGCTCGGACAAGACCGGCACCCTGACGCAGAACAAAATGACCGTCGTCGAGCACACGGGCAGTGCCGAGCGGGTCGCCGCGGCGATGGCGCTGTGCTCCGATGCCGTTCTGAACGACGAAAATCAGGCAGAGGGCGAGCCGACCGAGTGCGCGCTGGTCAATTTTGCGTGTTCTCTCGGTCTGAAAAAGCAGGAGCTTGAAAAAGCGACGCCGCGTGTTCAGGAAGCCCCCTTCGACTCCGGTCGAAAGATGATGTCCACCGTTCACGATTGCGGCAAGGGCTTCGTCCAGTATACCAAGGGTGGGCCGGATGTGGTTCTGTCGCGCTGCACCCACTATGAGGAAAACGGCACGGTAAAGCCCATGACCGAGGAACAACGGGCGAGGATCATGGCCGAAAATAAGGCCATGGCCGACAAAGCACTGCGAGTGCTGGCGGTCGCCCGTCGGGATTGGGCAGAGCTGCCGTCCGACAATCGTCCCGAATATCTGGAAGAAAACCTCATTTTCCTCGGACTTGCCGGCATGATCGACCCCGTCCGTCCGGAAGTAAAGGCGGCGATTGACGAATGTCGCAGTGCCGGAATTCGGGCGGTCATGATCACCGGAGATCATAAGGATACCGCCGTCGCCATCGCAAGGGAGCTGGGCATCATTACCGATGCTTCTCAGGCGATCACCGGTGCGGAGCTGGAAAAATTCTCGGACGAGGAACTGGCGCAGGCCGTGCGGCACTACGGCGTCTATGCCCGAGTGCAGCCCGAGCACAAAACCCGAATCGTCAATGCTTGGAAGTCTCTGGGCGCCGTTACCGCCATGACAGGCGACGGCGTGAACGACGCTCCCTCCATCAAATCCGCCGACATCGGCGTCGGCATGGGCATCACCGGAACAGATGTAACGAAGAACGTTGCCGACATGGTGCTGGCAGACGACAATTTTGCCACCATCGTCTCGGCTGTCGGCGAGGGTCGCCGCATTTACGATAACATCCGTAAGGCAATCCAGTTCCTCCTTGCGTCGAATATGAGCGAGGTTCTGGGTGTCTTTTGCGCCACACTCATGGGCTTTACCCTGCTGAATCCCGTGCATCTGCTGTTTCTCAATCTGGTGACCGACTGCTTCCCCGCACTTGCGCTGGGCATGGAGGAGGCGGAGGCGGACACCATGCGCCGTCCGCCCCGAAGCTCCAAGGACGGCATTTTCGCAGACGGTCTGCTTTGGGATATTGCCTATCAGGGCATCCTCGTCACCGTTCTGACGATCCTGTCCTATCTGATCGGAAACGCCTTTGAGGTCGGCCGCTTTGCCATACCGGTCGGCGTCTCCGACCACGGAATGACCATGGCATTTTTGACTATGAGTATGTGCGAGATCTTCCATTCCTTCAATCTGCGTTCACGGTGCAAATCCATTTTCCGTCTGAAATCGCACAACAAGGTTTTGTGGCTTGCCATGGCAGGCTCTCTGCTGCTGACCACCGCCGTGCTGGAGATCCCGTTCCTTGCAAATGCCTTCGGCTTTACACCGGTCGGGCTGACCGAGTATGCCATTGCGCTGGGTCTTGCGATTCTTGTCATTCCGGTGGTGGAAACGGTGAAGCTTTTCCGCCGAAGGGCCGCAAAATAAAAAACGGAGGGTGCTTCGATGAATATGATGGATTTTATTCAGCAGATGACGGCAAGCCCCATGCTGCTGATCTCAACGATACTGACGCTCGGTGTCATCCTTGTCAACGGCTGGACAGACGCCCCCAACGCCATCGCCACCTGTGTTTCCACGAGGGCAATCGGTGTAAGGAAAGCCATTATCATGGCGGCGGTTTTCAATTTCCTCGGTGTGTTGGTCATGACGACCGTAAACAGCTCGGTCGCCTTCACCATCTACAACATGGTGGATTTCGGCGGCGATTCGCACCTTGCCCTGATCGCACTGTGCGCTGCAATGGCGGCAATCGTGATCTGGGCGACGGCTGCATGGTATTTCGGCATCCCCACCAGTGAAAGCCATGCTTTGATCGCCGGTATCTCCGGTGCCGCAGTCGCCATCCAAAACAGCTTTTCCGGCATCAACGGCTCGGAATGGATCAAGGTCATCTACGGCATTTTCCTGTCCACCCTGCTGGGCTTTGTCCTCGGCTTCCTTTCCGCCAAGCTGACGGTATTCTGCTTCCGCAATCAAAACCGTCTGAAATCCGAGCGGTTCTTCTCATGGGCACAGATATCCGGCGGTGCGGCGATGGCCTTTATGCACGGCGCACAGGACGGGCAAAAATTTATGGCGATCTTCCTCCTGGGCTCGGCCTTTGCCGGAGGGCAGGCAGACGCAAGCAGCTTTGTGGTTCCCCTGTGGCTGATGGTGCTTTGCTCGGGCGTCATGGGGCTGGGCACCTCCATCGGCGGCTATCGCATCATCAAGTCCGTGGGCATGGATATGGTAAAGCTGAAGCCGTATCAGGGCTTTGCGGCGGACTTCTCCGCCACGCTCTGCCTGCTCCTGTCCAGTCTGACCGGCATCCCGGTCAGCACGACCCACACAAAAACCACCGCCATCATGGGCGTGGGTGCCGCCAGACGCGTCAGCGACGTCAATTGGAACGTCGTCAAGGAGCTGGTGCTGACATGGGTATTCACCTTCCCCGGCTGCGGACTGCTGGGCTTTGGCATGGCAAAACTGTTTTTATTGATTTTTGCATAAGGAGATAACATCATGGCGAAGAAACAAAACAATTATTTTGAGCTGATCCGAAAGCAAGCTGCCTATTGCGTGGAGGCGTCCAACCTGCTTGAGGACATTCTCTGCAAATTTTGCGCCGAGAATGTGGGAGCTTACCGCACCCAAATGCACGAGCTTGAGCATCAGGCAGACGAAATCCACCACGACATTCTGAAAAAGCTCTCCACGGAGTTCATCACCCCCATCGATCAGGAGGATATTCTCCGTCTGGTGCAGATCATCGACGACATCACCGACGCTCTGGACGAGGTGATCATGGATGTGTATATGTACCGTATCGACCTCATTCCGGAGCGGACGGCAGATCTTTCCCGCATCGTCAACCGCTGCGTGAAAGCCCTGTACGAGGCAACCGGCGAGCTGAAAAGCTTCAAGAAGCCCGAAACGCTCCGCCGTCTTCTGGTCAAGGTCAACGACATCGAGATCGAGGCAGACGGCGTCTATATGGAGGCCATCCATGCCCTCTTCGGTTCCAACCTTGACGGCAAGGCCCTGCTGGGCGCAAAGGCCGTTTATGAGGGGCTGGAAAACTGCTGCGACCTTTGCGAGCACGCCGCCGATGTGATCGAGCAGGTCATTATCAAAAATACCTGAGCCGATACAAATGACCGCGCAGCCGCCTTTTTCGGGCGGCTGCCGTGCGTTTTGCTCGCTACGGCAGCCGCGTTCGAGGCCCTGCGCGCTCGGCCGCTTCCCTTCGAGCTGCTTAAGGTCGTTTCCTGCGCGGTTTTTTCTGCGCTTTTTTGACATTTTTTGTGGGTTAGGGACGAATTTTTGTTGTATTTTCCGCGGCAACTGTGATATAATGGAAAACAGCGAAAAGAAATGGGAGAATGGCATGAAAAAGAAGCAAACTGTAGCGACTGCTGTCCGATTTGCCTCGATTCCCGTGACGAATGTGCCGCCCGAGGAGGGGCTTTCGCCGCAGGAGATCACGCTGCGAAAAAACAACGGCCTGCTCAACATCATTCCCGCAAGCAACACCAAGTCCGAACGGGAGATCGTTCGGGAGAATGTTTTCACCTTTTTTAACCTTATATTCATCGTCCTTGCGGCGGCTCTGCTGCTCGTCGGGTCGTTTATGAACATGACCTTCCTGATCGTCGCCATCGCCAACACGATCATCGGCATCTATCAGGAGCTGCGCGCCAAGCGCGCGGTGGACAAGCTGACGCTGGTCGCCGCCGGCACCGTGACCGCCATCCGCTCGGGAGAGCGCTGCCATGTGCGCACCGACCAGCTCGTTCGGGACGATATCGTGGAATTCGCCGCAGGAAACCAAATCTGCGCCGACGCCGTCGTCTGCAGCGGACGGGTGCAGGTGAACGAATCGCTCCTAACCGGTGAGGCAGACGCCATCATCAAGAATGTCGGTGATGAGCTGAAATCCGGCAGCTTCGTCATTTCCGGCCGCTGCCGTGCCCGGCTCACTGCCGTCGGCATGGACTGCTACGCCTCGAAGCTGGCCGCCGAAGCACGGAAAAATGTCCACTCGACCAAGTCCGAGATGATGCGCTCGCTGACACAGATCATCCGTGTGGTCGGCTTTGCCCTCATTCCGCTCGGCATCGTGCTCTTCCTGCGCCATTTCCTGCCGAGCTTCCTCGATCTGTCTCTCAAAGTCTCCGTCGAAAAAACAGTCTCCGCCTTGATCGGCATGATCCCGGAGGGGCTGTTCCTGCTGACCAGCATCGCCATCGCCGCGAGCTGCCTGAAGCTGTCGAACCGCCGCGTTCTCGTGCAGGATATGAACTGCATCGAGACACTGGCACACGTGGACATCCTCTGCGTTGACAAGACCGGCACCATTACCGAACCGAAGATGGAGGTTGCCGACATCTATCCCATCGACTCCGAGCGCTTCTCGTATGAGCAGATTGAGCAGATTCTGGCCGCATTTTATTACGGCGAGGAGCCGGACAACGAAACGGCGCAGGCTATGAGCGCGCAATTTGCCGAAAAGACCGACTGGCGAGCAGTCAAGCGCATCCCCTTCTCGTCCTCGAGCAAGTGGTCGGGTGCGGATTTCGGGGAAAACGGTCGATTCATCGTCGGCGCGCCGGAGTTTATTCTCGGCAGCCGCTATGACCTCGTCCGTTCTCAGACCGAGCCGTGGTCTGCCCGTGGGTGCCGTATCCTTCTGCTGGCCGCCTGCGACGGAGAGCTGACGCAGACCCTCGACCCCGAGCTTGTTACCCCCGTCGCCCTGATCTTCCTGAACAATCTCCTGCGTCCCGATGCGAAGGATACCTTCCGCTATTTTGCCTCGCAGGGTGTCTCCGTCCGTGTCATCTCGGGCGATAACCCCATGACAGTCTCCGAGGTTGCCAAGCGCGCCGGGATCGTCGACGCCGACCGCTA
This sequence comes from uncultured Oscillospiraceae bacterium, assembly GCA_964555465.1. Taxonomy (GTDB): domain Bacteria; phylum Bacillota; class Clostridia; order Oscillospirales; family Oscillospiraceae; genus JAZOXB01. The sequence goes on along the minus strand of CAZKSR010000019.1, from coordinate 4,640 downwards.
TGTCGACGCAACCACGCTGAAGACCCGCCACGACCTCGAGACGGCCGTGCAGCAATATACCGTTTTCGGCCGTGTCACGCCGGAGCAGAAGCGGAGCCTCGTGCACGCCTTCCAAAAGGCAGGGCACACCGTTGCCATGACCGGTGACGGCGTGAACGACGTTTTGGCTCTTAAGGACGCCGATTGCGGCATTGCCATGGCCTCCGGCTCTCAGGCTGCCTCGCAGGTGGCGCAGATCGTCCTGCTCGATTCGCAGTTCAGCGCGATGCCCGGCATCGTCGCGGAGGGTCGCCGCGTCATCAACAACATCCAGCGTGCCGCTTCCCTCTTTTTGGTCAAAAATATCTTCTCCTTTACCCTGACCATTTTCCTTCTCTTCATCGACATGACCTATCCTCTGCAAGCCATCCAGCTCTCGCTCATCAGCTCGCTGACCATCGGGCTTCCGTCGTTCTTCCTTGCGATGGAGCCGAATTACGGCCGCGTGCAGGGAAAATTCATGGTCAACGTCCTGCGCAAGGCGCTCCCCGGCGGCCTGACCAATTTGCTCATGGTGCTGCTGGCCGGCCTTTGCTGCTCGGTCTTCCATATTTCGGACGGCGAATTCAGCACCATCTCCGTCTGGGTCGTCTCCGCGGTCGGCTTCGTGACGCTGTTCTATGTCTGCAAGCCGTTCACCAATCTGCGCATCGTCGTTTTTGTCACCTCGCTGGTGCTGATGATCTTGGCTCTGCTCCTCTTCCCCGAGCTTCTGATGATGGCGCCGCTCTCAACGCAGGCGCTGCTGCTTCTCGGCGTCCTCCTTCTGTCCGCCCCAACTGTCATGCGTGGGCTGCAAATGCTCCTTGACCCGGCGCAGCTACGGGAAAAGGATCGGGAAAAGGGTGCGCCGATTCGCGATATTTTCAAATTCAAGTGACGTTTCCCCTTGACAGAGGTGGTATAATATAACACAAAGGCGGTGAGGCGATGGACAAGGGCGTCAAGGTTCTTGCGAAGAATTCCAAGGCATTTCATGAATATTTTGTCGAAGAACGCTTTGAAGCGGGCATCGAGCTGTTCGGCACGGAGGTCAAATCCATCCGCCTCGGCACACTGAACCTCAAGGATGCGTGGTGTGCGGTGAAGGACGGCGAGCTTTGGATCCGCCAGATGCACATCAGCCCCTACGAAAAGGGAAATATTTTCAACAAAGACCCCGTGCGTCCCCGTCGGCTCCTCATGCACAAGCGCGAGATCATGCGCCTGTACAGCAAGGTCAAGCTCGACGGCTATGCCGTCATTCCCCTCAGCGTCTACCTGAAAAATTCCCGTGTCAAGGTCGAGGTTGCCCTGTGCAAGGGCAAGAAGCTCTACGACAAGCGGCAGGACGCCGCAAACAAGGACGCACGTCGTCAGATCGACCGTGCAATCAAAGAAAGGAATCATTGATATGGCAAATCCCGTATTCACCATCGAAATGGAAAACGGCGGCATCATCTCCGGTGAGCTTTATCCCGAGACTGCGCCGCAGAGTGTGTATAATTTCATCGCTCTGGCCAACGCCGGCTTTTATGACGGCCTGATCTTCCATCGCGTCATCCCCGGCTTCATGATCCAGGGCGGCTGCCCGGAGGGAACCGGCATGGGCGGCCCCGGCTACTGCATCAAGGGCGAGTTCCTCTTCAACGGCGTGGACAACAAGCTCAAGCATAAGCGCGGTGTCCTTTCCATGGCTCGTGCGCAGTCCCCGAACTCCGGCGGCTCGCAGTTCTTCATCATGCATCAGGATGCGCCGCATCTCGATCAGCAGTACGCCGCCTTCGGCAAGGTGCTCAGCGGCATCGAGGTCGTTGACGCCATCTGCAAGCTCCCGACCGACCGCAACGACCGTCCGCAGGTCGAGCAGAAGATGAAGTCCGTCCGTGTCGACACCAAGGGCGAAGCTTATCCGGAGCCGAAGAAGCTGCCCGATCCCTACGGCAGATTCTGATTTACCGTCTCCGATCGTCGTTGCGCTTCTCTGCGCCGCACCGTGTTTGGGTGTGCGCAGTGAGGCGCGCAACGGCGAGACATGAAAATATCAATCAGAAGCGGCCTTCAAAATCCCTGCGCTAAAACCCTCCGCAGCCTCACGCCGATCTCGGTCGGCTACATGGGGGCGTACCGGTTTCGACGGGGGCAGTGAGGCCGGAATAGCGAGCCGTGGCACCCGGCCACGATAAAACGGGTAACCTTTTCAAAATTAACTGACAACAATCAGTACGCTTTCGCTGCTTAATTAGCGGCCATCCGCCCCGAAAGGTCCACGAGTCGGGCTCGGGTGTGATTTCAGTGGAGAACGTGCGTGCGGTAAGCTTTGCCCGCACCATGATAAATGAAGCTACCGAATCCGGAAGGGTGTTTGTTCCCGTTCGGATGAGGGAATGTAAATAACAAACTGCGCTCGGAGAAGTTCCTGTCAAGCTGCTTTCGGACGGGGGTTCGACTCCCCCCGCCTCCACCATTTAAAAAGCATAGGTTTGATACGATAAGTGTCAGACCTTTTTTCTTTACATAAAGGAGTTATTTTCCTATCTGTAATGTAATTATTTGCCTTGTAGGAGTATCATTAGGTGCTTTTGCAAGGCGTTTTTATTTTTTACCATAGTACTTCGGAACGAAAGCTTCGTCAACGGAACGATAGGTCGTACTGTTTGACGAAAGGTTTTTATTGAAACGTGGTTTTATTTTGTGGATTTTTTTAATGGTAGTATCGGATACATTGAAAAAATATGGATTTTGTGGTATAATTAATAAACGAATGAATAAGAATTGGGCGGAAGGAATGAAAATAATGCAAAGCTTTGGTTGGTCAATGTTATGGTTTTGGATTAGTTACATATTGGTCACTTGTGTGGGCATTGTTCATACAATAATCAATATTTACATATTTGGTATGAAACCGATGGACGAGAACGGTATGGGAGAAGGCTATGAAGCAACAAAGCCGTGGCATCCGTTATACAATATCATTTTATTTACTATATTTGGTTTTTTATATATGAATGGGATAGATAATCCTACAATATTTGAAGCACTGATTACGGGTGCAATATGGGTTGGTATCTGCATTGTATTTGATGTATTTGGTTGGGTACTTATAAAGCACCCGTGGAGTCTATCTTTCAAAGAGTTTTATGTCGACTATCAACCTTGGATAACGCTGATATATCTTGCGATATTCGCAGGTCCGGTGCTTGGATATTTGTTTACACTCATTTGACAAATTCCAATTTATAGGTGTACGCACTTTTTCTTAACTGTACGCAAAATTTTATAACTGTACGCATTTTTTACAAGGTGTACTCAAATTGTATCAAAATAGGTAGTAGCACACATCAAAAGGGTACGAAAAAGATGTACCCACGAAAAAGCCCGATTTTATCGGGCTTTTTGCTGCCCACAAGCCGTTTTGTGAGGTTTCAAATTCGTAGATGTAAAAACGGCTTTTTCCCTTTGAGGATAGATACGAACCCAAGTAACAACTGAATACTGAACAAGGACGGCAGATAGTGACAGATACTACCTGCCGATTTTTGTTGCCCTCAGAGCCAATCGTTTTTGAAAAGAAACGGTTGGCTCTTTTTTTATTTCACAGACAAAGGAGCAAGACGATGATCTTTTCAGATAAAACGATTCAAACAACGCCTGTGGAAGAGTTATTAGAAGGAAAGAAACCGCTGATTTGCGAACCGAAAGAAGCGAAGGAACTGTTTGAAGAAATATCTAAAAAGGATGGAATCGGTTCTGTATATGCCATTACGCTCTTGCATTTTGCTTCTTGCGGAGAATGGCCAATATACGACAAATTTGCGCATCTTGCATTGCTGGCAATTGACCAAGAACGAGAATTTCCATCCATAATTACCGATTCTGAACTCGGAAAATCCTTTCATTCAAATGCTAAGAGAACATTTGATGACTATATGCAATATAAAAACCTTCTTCATACTTATTTTGGCGACGCATATAAAAAGGACAGAAATATCGATCGCGCGCTTTGGGCATACGGACATCTATTCAATGAGAGTAAGGAAAACAAGAATCGTATGTAAATTGAGAGCACCGGGAGCATTGCCTCTCGGTGCCTTTTTTGTCCCGCCCCCTTTGACAGACTCTCTATCAGGAGGCGAGACAAATGAACGATGAGCTGAAAAAGGAAATCCTATCCCTGTTGGAATCCCCGGAGCTGTGGGAGTACCTGATGGCGCCGCCGGAGAAGCTCCATTGCGCACAGTATGCCGAGATTATTTGCGGCGCGCCGATAAGCCTGTACCGAAAGTGGGAGCTGCTGCTCCGGCTGAAGGTGGAAGCATCCGAAAAAGAGATGAATGACGTAGTGGGTATGCTATCCGCCTTGGATACGGCACAAAAATCGCGGAAAATGCAGAACTTCCCGGCATCCAGCTCATCGTGGAGCTCATGGGATGTAACGAGGAAGAGCGCAGCGTGGACACGCCGGTCGGGCCGTTCCCCGTGCGGAGTCCGGCGGAGGCGCGGCAGTCCATCTGCGCCTATCGTGCCGAATACGACGATAACCGGGCAACGCAGTTCTGCATTATTTATAATGCGTTTTAATACCGGATAGGTATCCGCTGTCATGGTAACCACGCCGCTCT
>CAZKSR010000018.1:0-26154 GCA_964555465.1 uncultured Oscillospiraceae bacterium | reverse complement strand
CTTCCTACTTCATCCGTGAGCTATACGCCAACCCCGAGAAAGATAGCATCGTCTCCACCAAGAAGCAGGCGCAGGACGCCATCCGCGAGGAAGCTCTGCGTGTTGACCAGTACTATGTCAACGCCCGTTGGCTCGGCGGCATGATGACCAACTTCAAGACCATGCGCACCCGTATCGACCGTCTGGCTCAGCTTCGCAAGATGCAGGAGGACGGCACCTTCGCCATGCTCCCCAAGAAGGAAGTCATCAAGCACGAGGGCGAGATCGAAAAGCTCGAGAAGTACCTCGGCGGCGTGAAGAACATGAAGAAGCTCCCCGGCGCCCTGTTCATCGTTGACCCCCGCAAGGAGCGCAACGCCATCGCCGAAGCCCGCAAGCTGCACATCCCCATCGTCGCCATCGTCGACACCAACTGTGACCCCGATGAGATCGACTATGTCATCCCCGGCAACGATGACGCCATCCGCGCCATCCGCCTGATCGTCGCTACTATGGCCAACGCCGTGCAGGAAGGCCGTCAGGGTGAAGCCACCACCGAGGCACCCGCTGAGGCTGCCGAGGCTGCTGTCGAAGAATAAGAAACACAAAATGCCCGCCGCATGACGGGCATTTTTCAAAAGAAAAATTAGGAGGATATTTAATTATGGCATTTACTGCTGCTGATGTCAAAACCCTGCGTGAAATGACCAACGTCGGTATGATGGACTGCAAGAAGGCTCTTGTCGAGACCGACGGCGATATGGACAAGGCCGTCGAATGGCTCCGTGAGAAGGGTCTGGCCAAGGCCGCCAAGAAGTCCGGCCGCATCGCTGCCGAGGGCATGGCCTATGCAACCGTCATCGACGGCACCGGTGTTGTCGTGGAAATCAACGCCGAGACAGACTTCGCTTCCAAGGCTCCCGTCTTTGTCGACTTCGTCAAGGACATCGCCTCCGTCGTTGCTGCCAATGCACCGGCCGATCCGGAGGCTCTGAAGGCTTGCAAGTACCCGAATTCCGACCTCACCGTCGGTGAGATCATCCCCGAGAAGGTCATGGTCATCGGTGAAAACCTGCAGATTCGCCGCTTCGCTCGCTTTGCCGAGAACACCAGCGTCGCTTATGTCCACGCCGGCGGCAAGATCGGCGTTCTGGTCAACCTCGCCGTCGAAGGTGATATCGACGTCACGACCATCGGCAAGGATGTCGCCATGCAGATCGCCGCTCTGAATCCCCGTTTCTGGGACAAGAGCGATGTCTCCGCCGACATTCTCGAGGAAGAGAAGAAGATTCTCGTTGCTCAGATGGACAACGACGAAAAGATGGCCGGCAAGCCCCAGCAGGTCAAGGAAAAGATCGCAGCCGGTAAGATGAACAAGTTCTTCGAGGAAAACTGCTTGCTGCAGCAGGCCTTCGTCAAGGACGGCTCTATGAGCGTTGAACAGTATATCGCTTCGTCCGCCAAGGCTCTCGGCGGCAGCGTCAGGTTCGTCAACGCCGTTCGCTTCGAAAAGGGCGAGGGCATCGAAAAGAAGCAGGAAGACTTCGCCGCAGAAGTCGCCGCTCAGATGAACATGGGCAAGTAACATCGCTTTTTCGAACGCCACAGCCGCCGCTGTGGCGTTCTTTTTTGGAGATATCAATGAAAATACAGCTTTCCCATCATTTTACTTACCGCAAGCTCCTGCGCTTTACCCTCCCTTCGATCGCGATGATGATCTTTACCTCGATCTATGGCATCGTCGACGGATTCTTTGTGTCGAATTATGCCGGAAAGACACCCTTTGCGGCCGTCAATCTGATCATGCCGCTTCTGATGATCTTTGCGACCGTCGGCTTCATGCTCGGCACCGGCGGCACGGCCATCGTTTCCCGTACCCTCGGTGAGGGCGACCGAAAACGAGCGAACGAATTTTTCTCCCTCTTTGTCTATCTGGCCTTCGCTCTCGGCACCGTCATCGGGGCATTGGGCTTCGCCTTTGCCGAGCCGCTTGCCCGTCTGCTCGGTGCGGAGGGCGAGCTGCTGGAAAACTGTGTGCTCTACGCTCGCATTATTCTTTTGGCACTTCCCTTCTATACGCTCCAGCTTCTCTTCCAGTCCTTCTTCGTCACGGCGGAAAAGCCGACGCTCGGCCTGATCGTGACCATCTCCTCCGGCGTGACGAACATGATCCTCGACTACGTCCTTGTCATGCTCCTGCCGCAGGAATACAAGCTCGCGGGGGCGGCGGTCGCGACCGCCTTGAGTCAGTGCGTCGGCGGCATCTTCCCCCTCGTCTATTTTTTCCGCAAGAATTCAAGCCTTTTGCGCCTCGGCAAGACACATTTCGATGCAAAAGCAACGTTGAAAGCTTTCACCAACGGGTTCTCGGAATTTATGAGCAACGTCTCCATGAGCATCGTCGGGATGCTGTATAACGCGCAGCTCATGAAATACGCCTACTCCGGCGAGGACGGCATTGCGGCCTACGGCGTGATGATGTACGTCAGCATGATCTTCTCGGGCAGCTTCATCGGCTATTCCGTCGGCACGGCGCCCGTGGTCGGCTACCACTACGGTGCGCAGAACCACAAGGAGCTGAAAAGCCTGCTGAGAAAGAGCACCGTGATCCTGATGTCCGTCGCCGCTGCCATGACCCTTGCGGCGGAGCTTCTGGCGCGGCCGCTTTCGATGATCTTCGTCGGCTATGACAAGCAGCTCCTCGACTTCACCGTCCACGGCTTCCGTTATTTCTCCCTGTCCTTCCTCTTCATGGGCATGGCGATCTACGGCTCGGGCTTCTTCACGGCCTTGAGCGACGGTTTGACCTCCGCACTGATCTCCGGACTGAGAACGCTGGTCTTCCAGATCGCAGCCGTCCTGATCCTGCCGAAGCTCTTCGGCGTAGACGGCATTTGGATTTCCATCGTCGCGGCGGAGCTCATGGCCGCCCTCCTGACGGTTCTCTTCCTCTCCCTCAAGCGGAAAAAGTACCATTATTGACCGAAAATCTCCGACGGGCGCAGTGCCCGTCGGAGATTTTTTTGCAAAGTGGAGATTCCAATCTTGACTATCGAGGCAATCGATGATAAAATAAATCGAAATCGCCGCTGTGGTGGAATAGGCAGACACAAGGGACTTAAAATCCCTCGCCGTAAAAAGCGTACCGGTTCGACCCCGGTCAGCGGCACCAAGAGCAAATCATCCGAACCGCTTTTCCTTGTTGGGAAGACGGGTTCGGATGATTTTTTGATGCCGAAAGTTGATTGAAATGAATATTTTATTCGGTTTTCTTCTGATTTTGGCGGAAATTCTGCCTTTTCGGTGCAGCTTCGCTCCGTGCAACGGCAGCTCGGGATTCCTCGACAAAGTAAAAAAATCCCACGATTTGCAAAAAATCGTGGGATCTTTTATGATCGGATTCGACCCATGGCAAGATCGCACACCCATACTTGAATCTGCAACCATGCTCGTTTCCCGCACAGCCAGCTCAGAAACGGCTGACTCGTGGCACACGAACAGATCCGCTTAATGCTGCTCGGTTCCCCGCCTGACATGGTTCACGGGAGTTCGTTGCACGAGACCGATCCCTCAACACCGCTTATGCGGACAGCAGCACAGCGCAGAGCCGCATATGGGAATTCATCCCTGCTATAGCGGATTGCAGGTGACAGGGCACCGCTATCTCCCCAACTAGTGCGACCTTGCCACGGGTCGAATCCTATGAAATTATTCCAGCTTTTCCTCGATGAACTCCGCCAGCTCGCCGATGGTTTCCAGCTTGACGTCGGCATCCATCTCGAAATCGACACCCAGCTCTTCCTCCATGTCCATGATCATCTCGACCATGTCCAGCGAGTCCAGATGCAGACTCTCAAAGGTGGTACTGCGATCCATCTCTTCGACGGGAATGTCGAGCTGCTCGGAGAGGTAGCTTCTGATTCTGTTATACATTACGGAACCTCCGTTCTGATTTCACTACCCCTATCATAGCGATTTTTTCGATAATGTCAAGTCTTTTTTTCAAAAAGCAGCTCAACTCATAAAATCTCGCAGCAGCTTGGAACGCGACGGATGGCGCAGCTTGCGCAGAGCCTTGGCCTCAATCTGGCGCACTCGTTCCCTCGTCACGTCGAAGTATTCCCCGACCTCTTCGAGCGTATGCAGCTTGCCGTCGAGCAGGCCGTAGCGCAGATAGAGCACCTTTTCCTCTCTCGGCGTCAAGGTCTTCAGCACACTGGTGAGCTGCTCGCGAAGCATCATGTAGGTAGCCGCGTCTGCCGGCTCGGAAGCATCATCATCGGGAATGAAGTCAGACAGACGGCTGTCATCCTCCTCACCGACGGGCGTCTCCAGAGAGATCGGCTCCTGCGCAATGCGCATGATTTCCTCGATCTTGGTGCGCGAAATGTGCAGGCGTTGAGCGATTTCGGCAGTCGTCGGCTCTCTGCCCAGCTCCTGCGTCAGCTCATGCTGCGCACGGCCGACACGGTTGATCGTCTCGGACATATGCACCGGCACACGGATGGTTCTGGCATGGTCTGCAATGGCACGCGAGATGGCCTGACGAATCCACCATGTGGCATAGGTGGAGAACTTATAGCCCTTGGTATAGTCGAATTTGTCAACCGCCTTAATAAGCCCGAGATTGCCCTCCTGAATCAGGTCGAGCAGCGGCATCCCGCGTCCGACATGACGCTTTGCGATGGAGACGACCAGTCGGAGGTTCGCCTCGACCATTTTATTGTACGCCGCCTTGTCGCCCTCTGTCTTACGCACGGCAAGCTCGCGCTCCTCCTCGATCGTGAGCAGGGGGATCTTGCCGATCTCCTTCAGGTACATCCGCACGGGGTCGTTGAGGCTCATGGCATCGGCCAGCTCCTCGGGGTCGACGAGCTTCTCCTCCTCGACCTTATCCAGATCCTCGTCACTGGGCGGCATCTCCTCCGCCGCCGAGAGCATCTCGACCACGTCGGTCATATCAATGTGCACATTGGATTCCTCCAGCGCATTGTAGATCATATCGGTCTGCTGTTCATCGGCGTCGATGGCTTCGAGCGCATCGATCAGCTCCGAGGACGTGATCTTCTGATCCTTTTTCGCCTGTTCCAAAAGCTCCTCCAGCTTTTCGTCCAACTGAACTTCCGATTTTTCTTCCACGCTAAGTACCTCCATAGCCTTTTTTCTTTCGCAACTGTTCCCGCAGTGCAATCAGATCGCCGTCTGCCTCGCCGTTTTTCCGAGCCTCGTCCAGCAAAACACGCAAGCAGTCGTCAAACGCCTCGTCGGAGAGCGGCTGATCCTCCTTATGAATGATTTTTGTCAAATGTGCCATTTCCGCCGGGGTCAAGACCTCCTGCAAAAGATGAACGCCGGCGGAATGTTCCTGCCGCCAATGCTCACCGAGCGTTTTGAACGCCTTTGCGAACATCGGAACGGAAAAGTCCTGCGGCTTCAGATCCCCGGTGCGGTCAAAATAGGCGTTTTCGCGCAGAAGCATCCGCACGATCGCCTCCTCCGCCATGGCAGAGCGGAGATTGTCGTATCGAATTTCACGGCTGTAGGGCTGATGGGTAACGGAAATCTCCAGCTCCCGTTTTTCCTGTGACTTCTTCTCCTGCGCCGTGCGGCGCCGATAGGCGCGGTCGGTGAGCTGCTTGACGACATCATAGCTCAAGCCGGTTGTCTCCGCGACCCGTCGACCGTAAATCTCACGCTCGACCGCCGTGCCGAAGCCGGAGATCAGCTCCGCCGCCTGCTTGACAAACTCCGCTCTCCGCTCATCGCTCGTCAGGTCAAAGCCGGCCTGCAGCGAGCGCAGGCGGTAGGCTGCCTGATTTTCACACTCGGAAAGCAGGAGCTTAAAACGGTCGGCACCGTATTTGTGCAGGAATTCATCGGGATCCTTTGCGCCCTTCATTTGCAGGATCTTGACGCGCAAACCGGTTTTTTCCAGCATCGGGATGGCACGTCGCGTGGCATTCTGCCCTGCGGAATCCCCGTCGTAGGTCAACACGACCTCGTTGGTGTATTTACACAGCAGGTCTGCGTGCTCCTGCGTCAGGCTCGTGCCGAGCGAGGCCACCGCACAGTCGAAGCCGAACTGGTGCAGGGCGATGGCGTCCATATAGCCCTCGGTCAGGATGATATAGTCGCTTTTGCTCTTTTTGACGACATTCATCGCAAAAAGGTTCCGCCGCTTATTGAAAATAATCGTCTCGGGCGAGTTGAGGTATTTCGGTGTCGAGTCGTCCATCACGCGGCCGCCGAAGCCGATGACATTGCCCCGTACATCGATGATGGGGAACATCAGGCGGTTGCGGAAGCGGTCGTAAAAGGTGCCCTTTTCTTTGTTTTGCAACACCAGACCGGCCTCCAAAAGCTCCTGCTTTTCAAAGCCCTGCGCCGTCATTTCGTCCATCAGCGACGACCACGAGTTCGGCGCAAAGCCGAGGCCGAAGCGTGTGACGGTCTGCGCGGACAAGCCTCGCTTGGCCAGATAGTCCCTCGCCTCCTGCGCCTGCGGCATTTTGAGACAGGCGTTAAAATACCGCGCAGCAGACCTGCACAGTGCCCAAAGGCGTTCCTTTTTCTTGTACTGCGTGCGGTCGCGGTCGTCCTCCGGCACCTCCAGTCCGGCACGCTTTGCCAAAAAGCGTACGGCATCGGGATAAGAGAGGCTTTCGATCTCCATGATGAAATTGACCGCGCCGCCGCCCTTGTGACAGCCGAAGCAGTAATAGATCCCCTTCTCGGGATTGACGGAAAACGAAGCGGTCTTCTCCCCGTGGAAGGGACACAGACCGAAGAGATTGCTTCCGCGCCGCGTCAGGGCAACATACTGCCCGACGACGTCCTCAATGGGATTGCGATGATTCAGTTCGTCCAAAAACGCAGGCGAAAATGCCATCGTCTCCCACTTCCTTTCCGTCAGCCACGCACCTGCCACGCTGTCGGGATAAACAGCTCGTCAAATTTGTACATGGCATATTTATCGGTCATGCCGGCGATATAGTCGCAGACCGTTCGCTCCATCCCGTCGAAGCTGAGCTGCGGCTGAAAATCCGCCGGCAGTGCCTCGGGATGCTCCATATAATAGGTGTAAAGCTCCTGCAGAATATGACGGGCCTTGACCTCTTCCCCCTTGGCCACGGGGTTTTTGTAGACCCGTTCGAACATGAAGTCGCGAAGCGCCTCCATCGCCGCATCGACCGTCTCGTCCATGCCCAGCTCCCCCGATTGCAGGGTGTGCGAGATCATGTTTGTCACGAGAGAGTTGATGCGGTCACGATGGCTGTCGCCCAGAATGGCGGAGATCTTTTTCGGAATGTCGAAATCGGTCAAAATTCCGGCTCGCATGGCGTCGTCGATATCGTGGTTGATATAGGCAATCTGGTCGGCCTTGCGGACGATCTGCCCCTCAAGCGTCTCGGGCAGGCGGCTGTGGCGGCTGTGCCCCAGGATGCCCATGCGCACCTCATAGGTCAAATTCAAGCCCTGTCCGTCCTTCTCCAGCAGGTCGACCACTCGCAGCGACTGCTCGTTGTGGCGGAAGGGCTGCCCCATCACCTCGGACAGGGCGACCTCTCCCGCATGGCCGAAGGGTGTGTGGCCGAGATCATGGCCGAAGGCAATCGCCTCGGCAAGATCTTCGTTCAGGCGCAGAGCACGGGTGATCGTCCGTGCGATCCGTGCGACCTCCAGCGTGTGCGTCATTCTGGTTCGGTAATGATCCCCCTCCGGCTGCAGGAAGACCTGTGTCTTGTGCATCAGGCGGCGGAAGGATTTACTATGTAGAATACGGTCGGAATCACGCTGATAGCAGGTGCGCACTTCGTTCTCCGCCGCCTCCTCGGGGCGGAGTCTGCCCCTCGTTTCGTCGGAAAACTGCGCTTTCGGGCTGAGCGTCAGGTGCTCCGTCCGCTCCAATTGCTCCCGAATCGTCATGGATCCTCACACCCTTTCGGTTCGATGGGAAATGCGCGGTAAAGGTCGCCGTCGGTCATGCCCTCGATCGTTCCCGAGGAGAGGTCGAATACACGCGCAAGAAACGCGTCGACTCGAGGCTTCGGCAGCAGGAGGTCAAAGCCGACATCTGCGCCGAAGTCGGTGTTTTCGATCACGCCGCCGAAGGCCGTGACCTCCGATTTGATGCGTTCGTACCAGCTGTAGGGGCACGGCAGATAGACCTTCGTCCAAACCTGCTTGATCGATCGTCCGGCAGCATCCAGAGCGAGCTTCGCGCTGTGGGCGTAAGCACGGACGAGGCCGCCCGTGCCGAGCAAAATGCCGCCGAAATATCTCGTCACGACACAGGTGACGTTAAAAATCTCCTCTCGTTGCAACACCTGCAGCACGGGCATTCCGGCCGTGCCGCCCGGCTCTCCGTCGTCGGAGAAGCGCACCGCCCCGTCACGGATGATATAGGCATAGACATTATGCGTGGCGTCCCAGTATTTTTCCCGCATTTGCTTGAGTCTTGCCAAGGCTTCCTCTTCGTTCTCGGTTTGAAAAATATGGCCGATGAAGCGAGAACGACGCTCGACAAATTCCGCATCGGCATCCTTTGTGGGAATTCGGTACGGCTTCACGGCTTTTCGTATCGGCGGTAACGGCCGTATAGCTCGGTCTTGCACGTCAGCTCGATCTCGATCCCTTCGGGCAGGTAATCGACGCGGTGCACCTGCGCCTGCTCGTGGAATACCTCGACCGCGCCGCCCTCACTATAGGGCAGAAGCAGGGTGACATGATGCAGCGCGCCCAAAAGCGTCTGCTCGATGCGCGTCAAAAGCTCGTCCATGCCGATGCCGTTTCGGGCGCACATGGGGACATTTTGCTCACCGATGGGAAGTGAGCCGATATCCTCCATCCGATCGACCTTGTTATAGCACCGCAGGACGGGCACGCCGGGCTTGGCAAGCTTGTCGATCAGGCGGTCGACCACGGCGATGTGCTCCTCCCGTTGCGGATCGGAAGCGTCGATGACATGAAGCAAAAGGTCGGCATATTTCAGCTCCTCAAGCGTCGCTTGGAACGCCTCGATGAGATGATGCGGCAGCTTTGCGATAAAGCCGACGGTGTCCGACAGAAGAACCTCCAGATGGTCGGAGATCTTGAGTCTTCGGGTGGTGGTGTCCAGTGTGTCAAAGAGGCGGTCGTTGGCCGGAATCCCGGCATCGGTGAGCTGATTCAAGAGGGTCGACTTGCCGGCATTGGTATAGCCGACAAGCGCGACGACGGGAACGGAATTTTTGATGCGCCGCTCCCTTTGCACCGCGCGCACCTTGCGCACCTCTTCCAGCTCCTGACGCAAGCGGTCGATACGGGTGCGGATGTGGCGGCGGTCGGTTTCGAGCTTCGTCTCGCCGGGGCCTCGGGTGCCGATGCCGCCGCCCAGACGGGAAAGGGATTTGCCCATGCCCGAGAGCTTGGGCAGGAGATATTGATACTGCGCCAGCTCGACCTGAAGCCGCCCCTCGGCGGTCTTGGCGCGCCGCGCAAAGATGTCCAGAATCAGCGCACTGCGGTCGAGCACCGTTGCGCCTGTGATGTCCTCCAGTGCGCGAATTTGCGACGCAGACAGGTCGTTATCGAACACGACCAGCGTTGCCCCCGTCTGCTCCAAAAGCTCGCACAGCTCCTGTGCCTTGCCCTCTCCGATGAAGCTGTGAGGGTCGGGCGTATGGCGATTTTGCAGGAGCTTGGCCTCGCAGATGCCTCCCGCAGTCTCCAAAAGTGCCTGTAATTCGTCCAGTGTTTCATAGGTTGCCGTCTCCTCCGGACGGAAGCAGTCGGCATTCAGGCCGACCAGAATCGCCCGTTCGGAGACGACGCGGTCATTTTGCAGCATACACAATCCTCTGTTTTTCGACAAAAATGAAAAAAGTCCGCACCGATACGATGCGAACTTTACTCATTACTTCAGACCGAACTTCTTGTTGAAACGGTCAACACGTCCACCGGTGTCAACCAGCTTCTGCTTGCCGGTATAGAAAGGGTGGCACTTGGAGCAAATTTCAACCTTGATGTCCTTTTTGGTAGAACCGGTCTCAATAATCTCGCCGCACGCGCATCTGATCGTCGTCTGTTCGTACTTCGGATGGATTCCTTCCTTCATTGCATTCACCTCTTTCTTGTGATCGTAAAGGGGCAGCTTACCCCCTGATTTTTCATGCCCAACAATATTACCACAAACCCGTCGGAATTGCAAGCACTTTTTTCATTTTTTTACGCTTTCTTTTCGGAAAAAGAAAAAATCGGCGCAGGGGGCGCGGATTTTTCCCGAAAATCCGCGGCAAAGAGCGGATAAAGAGCCTCCGCGCGGCGCTCCGTTTCCGCAAAATCACATTTTGGGGGCTTTTCATTGCCGTGCAGAAGCAAAATCCGTCGATTTTTCTTCGATTCTCTCAGAATTTCCCTCCCCGTCTCGTTCATGGCCAAAATGCGGACGTAGGGAGCTTCCGCCGAAAGTGCCGCCGCATCCAGCCCGAGGAAGGCGCACAGGATCATGCGCATGATGCGGCTGCGAGTGTACCGCTTCGACTTCGTGAGGGCGACGATCTGCTCCAGATCACATCCCTCGCGGCAGGCCGCCATCAGCCGCCGCCACAGTCCCTCCGAGCCGTAGGGAAGCCGCTCGAATTCGTCCTCACCCATGGATTTCAAGCGAGCCAGAACCGCCCGTTCGCCCGTTTTCAGGTCGTGCCGCTGCGCCGTTCGAAGCACCTGCATTGCCCCTTCCGGAACAAAGCCCGTCCAGTCGTCTTGCCCCCTGAGAACGGAGGCCGAGGGATTTTGCAGATCGGTGCCCGTGTGATAGCTTCCCTCCCGACGCATAGCGATCGGCTCAATATCGGAGGCTCTTCGCAGAAGAGCCTTGCAGTATTCCACCGCCAGAATATCGTTCGGCCGCTCCAAAACGCCGACAGGCGCTCCCATTCGCCCGAGCGCACGCTCTCTGGCTGTCGGGAAGGAGACACCCGTTTCCAGCTCCGCACGGAGCAGGGGCGGAAAATCGGGACGGAGCAGGGCTTTCGCGGTTGACATAATACTGTCTATATTCCCCTCCTCGCTCCCGAAGCAGATTGCATCGACACAGCCCAGACGTGAAAAAATCTCCACCGCTCCGTCCGCGAAGCCCTCCGCAGACCGAACGGCACAGTTGAGTGGAAGCTCAAGCACCAGACTTGCGCCGCATCGCACCGCCGCCTGCGCCCGAAGATATTTGTCCGCAATCGCCGGTTCGCCGCGCTGGACATAATTTCCGCTCATCAGGCAGACCGTACGTTCAAAGGCCGCAAGCTGCTTCGCATGGCCGTTGTGAAAGGGGTTATATTCGCAGATGATGCCGATATTTTTCACTTTTTTCCCTCATTTCCGAAAATAACACTTGTCAGCGGCGGAAATCTATTATACAATAGCATTGTATGTGTTTATACTACCACAAAAAGGAAATAAAGTAAATAGGAGTTGAAGCAACCATGAACATTCTCGTGATCAACGCAGGTAGCTCTTCGCTGAAGTACCAGCTTATGAACCCCGAAAGCGGCGAGGTCTTCGCCAAGGGTCTGTGCGAGCGTATCGGTCTTGACGGCCGTCTTAATCACAAGGTTCCCTCCAAGGACATCAAGGTTGTCCGTGACATCCCCATGCCCACCCACGCCGAGGCCATCGAATCGGTTCTGTCCATTCTGGTCGACCCCGTCAACGGCGTTCTGTCCTCCACGGATGAGATCGACGCCGTCGGTCACCGTGTCCTGCACGGCGGCATGAAGTTCGTCGCCTCCTGCCTCATCGACGAGGCCTGCAAGAAGGCCATTCGGGAATGTATCCCCCTCGGCCCGCTGCACAATCCGGCCAATCTCATGGGCATCGAGGCCTGCGAGAAGGTCATGCCCGGCAAACCCCAGGTCGCCGTCTTCGACACGGCGTTCCATATGACCAAGCCTGCCAAGGATTACCGCTATGCCATCCCAACGACGTATTACGAGGAATACGGCATCCGTCGCTACGGCTTCCACGGCACCTCGCACCGCTTCGTCTCCAAGCGTGCCATCGAGCTGATGGGCAACCCTGCCGAGAGCAAGATCGTCGTCTGCCACCTCGGTAACGGCTCTTCCCTCTCCGCCGTCAAGAACGGCAAGTGTCAGGATACCTCCATGGGGCTTTCGCCGCTGGCCGGTGTTCCCATGGGCACTCGCTGCGGCGACATCGATGCCTGCGTCGTACAGTACATCATGAATAAGGAAGGCATGAGCGTCGACGACTGCCTGACCATGCTCAACAAGAAATCCGGCGTTCTGGCTCTGTCGAACGGCGTTTCCTCCGACTTCCGTGACCTGGAAGCCGGCGAAGCCCGCGGCGACGAAGCCTGCGTGCTGGCTCTGCGCAAGTTCTGCTACGAGGTTGCCAAGTATGTCGGCTCCTATGCTGCCGCGCTGAACGGCCTGGACTGCCTTGTCTTCACCGCCGGTGTCGGTGAGAACGGCCCGGAAACCCGTGCGGATATCTGCTCGTACCTCGAATTTATGGGCGTCAAGCTCGACCCTGCGGCCAACAACTGCCGCGGCAAGGAAATGCTCATCTCCGCTCCCGATTCCAAGGTTCAGGTTTGGGTCATCCCGACCAACGAAGAGCTGATGATCGCGCAGGATACCGCCGAGCTTTGCAAATAATTCCGCCTCATGGCACACCGGCGTCGTTGCAACGGGGCGAGGCGGCTGCGGCAATGGCGCACCGTCGTTGTGCAGCCGCCCGAAACGCTCTTGCAATGCTGCATTTTCCCTTTTGAAAGCAACAGAATCGGGGCTGCTTCCGCAGCCTCGATTTTATACAGGAGGATCTATGACTGTTACCGAACGTTTTTTACGCTATGTCTCCTTTGAGACGACCTCCGACGACGGCAGCTCGACCTGCCCGTCCACGCCGAGTCAGAAGGTGCTCGCCGCCGCAATCGTCGAGGAAATGATCTCCATGGGCATTTCCGACGCCCACATGGACGAAAACGGCTATGTCTACGGCACCGTACCGGGCGCGCCGAACGCCCCGACGATCGGCCTGATCGCCCACATGGATACCGCCCCGGACTGCTCCGGTAAAAATGTCCGAGCGAAGATCGTCGACTATAACGGCGGCGACGTCCTGCTCAATGAAGAAAAGCACATTGTCCTGTCCCCGAAGGACTATCCTTACCTTTCGGAAAGCATCGGCAAGCACCTCATCGTCACGGACGGCACGACCCTGCTTGGCGCCGACGATAAGGCCGGCGTTGCAGCCATCCTGACGGCCGCCGAGGAGCTTTTGCACGAAGAAGCACCCCACGCCACATTGCGTATCGCTTTCACGCCCGACGAGGAAATCGGCCGCGGTGCCGACCGCTTCGATGTCGACGGCTTTGCGGCGGACTACGCCTACACGGTCGACGGCGGCGGCCTGGGCGAGCTGGAATACGAGAATTTCAACGCCGCAGCCGCCGTTGTGACCGTGCACGGCCGCAATGTCCATCCCGGCGGTGCGAAGGATATCATGATCAACTCGCAGCATATCGCCATGGAGCTCCACGGGCTTCTGCCCGTACAGGAGCGGCCGGAGTTCACCTGCGGCTACGAGGGCTTTTCCCACCTGTGCGAAATGAGCGGAACGGTCGAGGAAAGCCGTCTGGAATACATCATTCGGGATCACGACCGCGCAAAATTCGAGCGCAAGAAGGAACGCTTTGCGCAGATCGTCTGTTTCCTCAACGCCAAATACGGCGAGGGCACGGTGGAGCTTACCCTGCGCGACAGCTACTATAATATGAAGGAAAAAATCGAGCCGGTGCTTTTCATCGTCGAGCGCGCGAAGGCCGCCATGCTGTCCGAGGGCATCGAGCCGAGGATCGTCCCCATCCGCGGTGGCACCGACGGTGCCCGACTGTCGTATGAGGGTCTGCCCTGTCCGAACCTCTTCACGGGCGGTCAAAATTTCCACGGCCGCTTCGAGTACCTCCCCGTGGAAGACCTTCAAGCCTGCGTCCGCGTCCTCAAGCACATTCTTACCTCTGCGGCGCAATCGCCCGAGGGACAATGAGAACGCAATACCATCCATGAAATACAGATCGTCACGAGTGCAACGCCCGAACGGAGCATCCGCCGTCATTGCCCTCGTGACGGTCTTTTTCTTTTCGGCCGTCGAATACGGGCCAAGCCTCGCAATGATGCGAACGGGACGCAGGGCGAGGCGAAAAAGCACCCTCTCCGAGCATTTCGGAGAGGGTGTTCTTTTATCGAATCCTTGCAGGCTCCTTTTCGGTCGGGGCGAAGATCGGGGCGAGGGCGTGGTAGGAGGTGACGTCATGGAACGTCTCGCCGTCAATTTGCAGGGGTGACGGGCGGTCGAACTCCACGCGGATATCCCTTCCCTCCAGAACGGTCACCGCCTCGGTATGCTTGACGTGCTTGCCCTTGAAGATCGAGGGGAAGATCATCAGCGTTTTCAGCTTTCCCGCCGTATGGAAAACCATAAGAGAGAGCTTCGGATCGGGCGCAGAGCGGTCTTGATTCGGCGTGGGGTACATTCCGCCGCCGTAGCATTTTCCGAACATGGTCGGGGCAATCCACACCTTCTTATATCGGTATTCCCTGCCGTCGACGGTGATCCTCGCGGAAACCGGCGGATATCCCCACAAAAGGCCGCGAATGGCGATGAGGGTATAATTGATCTTCTTTTTCCCCTGCTGCCTCATTCGGTCACCGACCTCGGTGCAGTAGCCGTCGATACCGAAGCCAACACCGTTCAAAAAACGCCGCTTCTGTCCCCGAACCTCGACCACGGGGAGATTTCGGAGATACTGCCGAACCTCGAAGGGCGGATCACCGTAGTGCTTGTCCAGCTCACGGGCGAAATCATTGCCCGTCCCCGTGGGATAATAAAGAACCTTCTCGGGCAGCTCCATGCCGTAGGTATTGTTGGCAAAGTGGTGGAGCGTCCCGTCGCCGCCGGCCAGAATGAGAAAATCATCCTTCCGCATCGCGCCCAAAAAGGCGGCGTAATCCGTGATTTCCTCCACATCTATGTAGGTCAGCGGCTCCCGAAAGCGTTCCTTCAGCGATGCAACCGCCTGTTCATAGCTGCCGTTGCCGGCCTTGCGATTGGTCAAAACATATCCCGTTGACATGGTATCGTCTTCTTTCTCTTTGGAAAATGTTAGACCCATTATAGGATTTTTTTCGACAAATGTCAATGGACACTCCGCCGATTTTGTTAGGCAATCACTGCAAACGCAGCGGAAGTTCCATATGATTGGCCTCCAATAGTTCCCGATTCCGCAAGATCGTCTCGGCCCTTCCGTCCGCGACAAGCCGTCCGTCCGACAGAAGCAAAACTCTTTGGCAGGTATCCAGAATCATGTCCAGATCGTGCGAGGCGATCCACTTCGTCTGCGGCAGGGCGTTGATCGTCCGAATGACCCTGCGGCGGTTGAGCGGATCGAGTGCCGTCGTCGGCTCGTCCATCAGGATAATCTTCGGCTCCATGGCAAGGATGGTCGCAATGGCCGCCATGCGCTTCTCTCCGCCGGATATTTTGTGGTTATGGCGGTGCTTCAGCTCCTGCAAGCCGAGCATTTCGAGCACCTCGTCCACCCGTTTGTCCGCCTCCTCCCTGCTCATGCCGCCGTTCCTCAAGCCGAAGATCATATCCTCGAAAACCGTCGGCATAAACATCTGGTGGTCGGAATTTTGCAGGACATAGCCGACCGTTTTGCGGATGGCAGCGACATTGCTCCGATTCATCGCCAAGCCGTCCACCGTGATCTCCCCCGTGCCCGAGGCAAGGCCGAGCAGGAGCTTCATCAATGTGGATTTCCCCGCACCGTTCGCCCCGATCAGGCCGACGGACTCGCCCTGTGCAATATGAAACCCGATATTGTGCAAAACAGGTCGTCCGTCCTCATAAGAAAAGGATACATTTTCAAATCGAATCATTCTTTCACCCCACAAACAGGCCGCCCAGAAGCTCTGCAAGCGGCACAAAGCGGACGGCGGCAAACAGTCCGACACACACGAGTGCGCAGCTCACACCGCCGACCGTACATTTCGGCACACCGACATAATAAAATTCGCCGCAAAAGCCGCGCAGCAACATACTGTGATACAGCTCCTGCGCCCTGTCCATGCTCCGCAGAAGGGTTTGTCCGAGGAACGAGCCCCACGCCGAGATATGCACGCCCTTCTGCCCCGGCGCGCGGAGTCGGTATGCCTGCATCATGATGCTCAATTCGTCGATCATCACGCCGACATAGCGGTAGGTCAACAGAAAAAGCGTCGTCAGCAAGGACGGCACATGAAGCTTGCGAAGCGCGGCACACAGGGCGTCCACCGAGGTCGTCGCAATGAGCAAAAACGACGCCATCAGCGAAAAAACACCCTTCATCATCAGCGTGAGCATGGAAATCACACCGCCGCTGATCGTCAGCGTGCCCAGCGTCAGCATCGGTGCCCGATCCAGAAACGGATTGATGATGCCGACGGCACAGACGAGAGGCAGGACGAAGCGCAGCTTGTAAAAGCAGGTTTTCATCGGAATCCCCGCGACTTGGAACGCAAGGACGGGATATAGCATCATGAGGGCAAGCTCCGCCGTGTCATATTTCCCGAATGAAACCACAAAGGCGATATAGCCCACCGTCACCGCCAGCTTGCACAACGGATGAAGGCGATGGAGCGCAGAATCGCCCATCGCCAAGGTATCCATCTCACGCAGCTCAGAGCCTGCGTGTTCGATCTTATCCATAAAACGCCTCTCAGCCGTCCGTACGTTTTTTCCTGCGGAAGAAGCCGCCGAGCAGACAGATCAGCACCGCAACACCGGCCACGATCGCCGCGCCGACGACGCCCGAAACACTTGTTCCGACCTCGCTGTCATTGTCCGCAAAGGCATAGTCCGGCAAGATCGCCGTCTTGTCCTGTACGCTTGCCGCAGCATCCGCCGCATCACTCGTCACGCCGAAGCTGTCCTCGTCAAGTCCCATATTCTCACGGTAGTCGGAATTGCCGAAGAGCGACCATTCCAGCCCGTCGGGGTTCGAGCTTGCCAGAAGGCTCAGTCCGCCTCCGACCAGCACCGCGACCGCCGTCAGAATGATGAGCGTCGTTTTGAGGGAAAATCTTCCGCCCTTCTCTTTGCCGCCGGCATCCTGCAAAAGCTCCGGCCTCGCCTCGTAGACAAAGAGGAGGACAGCGGCGGTGATCAAGCCCTCGACAAAGCCGATGGCCAGATGGATCGGCTGCATCACGGCGAGGAAGGCTCCGAAGGGCAGCTCGGTAATGCCCGAAAGGGACGTCTCCAAAACCACCGAAAAGGCCCCGAGCTGAAGCGTGACGACACAGGCGAGGATCGAGGCCAGAATGATCTTCACACGGGGCGCAAGCCTGCCGCGCAGGATCGGCCGCCAGATGAGATAGTAGCCGACGAAGCAGCCGTAAAAGGCCATGTTCCAAATATTCGCGCCCAATGCCAGCAGGCCGCCGTCGGCAAAGAAAAGACACTGGATTGCCAGAATAACGACCATGGACAGGAAGCCTGCCTGCGGCCCAAGCAGGGCGGACAGGAGCACGCCGCCGCACAGGTGGCCGGAGGAGCCCGTCCCGGGGATGGTATAGTTGATCATCTGCCCGGCGAATACCAGCGCAGAGGCGACCGCCATCGTCGGCAGCTTCGCGGTTGCGGCATCCTTCCGCAAGGTTTTTGCGCATACACCTGTCGTGACCGCCGTGGCGCCATACATCGCGGCGGCAACGGCAGGAGCCACCAGAGCATCTGCCATGTGCATAAAAACACCTCATTTCTTTTTTCGTTTTCGATTATAGCAGAAAATTTCTTGTTTTGAAGCCCCCCCGGGGGATGATTTTTTCGGGGATTGCAAAACGGAGGATTTTCTGGTATACTGATATAAAAAGTGCGAGAATATGATTTCTCGCAGAAATCCGAGGAAAGAATATGGATTCTGTTTTTCAATCGCTCGGTGTCAGCCAAGACATTCTGCTGGCACTGCAGGAGCAGGGCGTTGACGCTCCGACCAAGGTGCAGGAGGAGGGCATCCCACCCATGCTCGCATGGCGTGACGTGATCGCCAAAGCCCCCACCGGCACGGGCAAAACCTTCGCCTTCGGCATTCCCATGATCGAGCACGTGGAGGCCGAGTCGGACGATCTGCAAGGGCTGATCCTCGCCCCTACACGGGAGCTGGCTCTGCAAATCTGTGACGAGCTGAAGGGTCTGCTGACACACCGTCCGCAGGTTCGTGTCGCCGTCGTCTACGGCGGCCAGCGCATGGAGCCGCAGCTCAAGGCTCTTAAGGCCAAGCCGCATATTCTCGTCGCCACGCCCGGCCGACTGATGGATCACTACAACCGCAAAAATCTCCGCTTCGACAAGGTCAAAACCGTTATCCTCGACGAAGCCGACCGTATGCTTGACATGGGCTTCTTCGACGACGTGACCGCCATCCTCAACCGCATCAAAAACCGCGTCAACCTCGGCCTCTTCTCTGCGACCATCTCGCAGGAGGTCATGACCGTAAGCTGGATGTATCAGCGCGATGAGGTCGAGATCACCGTTGCCGCCACGGAGGATTCCAAGCCCGACATCGACCAGTATTCCATCACCGTACCGCGCCTCGAAAAGCTCTCGGCCATGCTGCGCATCCTGCGCTCGGGTGCGTTCGAGCGTGTTATCGTCTTCTGCAATACCAAGGCGATGTGTCAGCGTCTGTCGGACGATCTGCGTCGGGAGGGCATCGCCGCCGACTGTCTGCACGGCGACATCAAGCAGTCCACGAGAGAAAAAACCATGGCCGCCTTCCGTAACGGCAAGCTCCCCGTCCTCATTGCGACCGACGTTGCTTCGAGAGGCATCGACGTCGACGACGTGGACGGTGTCATCAACTATGACGTGCCCGACGAGAATGAATACTACATTCACCGCATCGGGCGCACCGGCCGCGCCCGAAAGAAGGGAATCGCCTTTACCCTGATCGGCTCCTTCCCCGAAAAGGCGAAGCTGGACGAAATCGCAAAATTCTCCGAATTTCAAATCACCCCGATGCTTTTTGACGAATACGGATGTCTGGTACCCGCTCCCGAGGAGGAAAAGCCGCATCCCCGGAGAAAATTCTGATGCGCCGTTCGGAAGAAGGGCTGCTGATGCTGACGTGCACATTGTCTCAGAGCGTCGTGCCTCTGACCGCTGTGGAATATCGTCTTCTCATGCAGCGTCTTTCCACAACCCCCAAGCCGCCGCAGGAGGGGGAGGTAACGGCGGAATTCCTGCGCTCGCTGGGCTATTCCCCGACCGGCGCACAGCGAATCATCCGCCTGCTGGAGCGAGACGATGCGCTGAAAGCCTATCTCTCCCGACCCGACCTTTCGGTCGTCACTCAGCTCGACAAGCACTTTCCCCAAAGGCTGCGTCGCCTGAAGCATCACTGCCCCACCGCCCTGTTTTGCAAGGGTGACATTTCCCTCTTCTCCACGCCCTGCATCAGCTTGGTCGGTTCCCGTCGTCTGCCCCTGCGGAGCGAACGCTTTGCGCAAAAAATCGGCACGATGGCGGCGCAGGAGGGCTTCACTCTCGTCTCCGGCGGTGCGGAGGGCGCAGACCTTGCGGCGCAAAATGCCTGTCTTGCCGCAGGAGGCAGCGTGATCTGCTTCGTCCCCGATGCGCTCTGCCGCCGAAGCGTGCAAAAAAACACACTCTTTTGCAGTGACGAGGGCTGGGACTTTACCTTTTCCGCCGCCCGTGCCCTGCGACGCAACCACTATATCCACGCGCTCGGGGAAAAGGTCATCGTTGCACACTGCGAGCATCCCCACGGCGGAACATGGTCGGGCACCTCGTACAATCTCCAGCACCGCCTCAGTCCCGTCTTTTTGCTCGACGCCGACACCGAGGGCAGCCGTGTTCTCGGCGCAATGGGCGGCGTCTTTATCGATGAGAGCATCGCCTCCCTTGCCGATTTGCTCCCGTCTCAATTGTCCATTTTCGACTGAATTTTGTGAAATCGCTGATTTTTATAAATTTTCAGTTGATTTTGACAAATTTTTGCGATATAATCTCCGTATCATTCGAAGAATACTCTCGATTATACGGAGGTTTTTTTATGTGCGGAATCGTTGGTTATCTCGGCAAGCAGCAGGCCGCTCCGATCCTGCTTGACGGTCTTGCGAAGCTGGAATATCGCGGCTATGACTCCGCCGGTGTCTGCGTGTTTTCCGATGGCCTTCACATCGCAAAGACGAAGGGCAGACTGCGCAACCTGAGCGACCTCGTCAACGGCGGCGACGCCCTGCCGGGTCATCTCGGCATCGGCCACACCCGTTGGGCGACGCACGGTGCCCCCTCGGACACGAATTCCCATCCGCATCTTTCCTCGGACGGAAAAATCGCGCTGGTGCACAACGGCATTATTGAGAATTACCTTGTCCTGAAGGAATTTTTGCAGGCACACGGCAAGACCTTCCGCTCGGAGACCGACACCGAGGTCGCCGCAAACCTGATCGAATACTATTATGAAGAAGAGGGCGACCTTATCCGCGCCGTCCGTCGTGCCGTCAGCCGCTTCGAGGGCAGCTATGCTTTCGGAATTCTCTGCATTGACCGCCCGAATTCCATTCTGGCCGTCAAGAAGGACAGTCCCCTGATCTTCGGCTTCGGTGAGGGCGAGAATTTCATCGCCTCGGATGTTCCGGCCATCTTGAAATACACTCGCAGTGTCGTCTATCTCAACGACGGTGAGATGGTCGACTTTACCGCCGACACCGCCGTATTTTACGACGCCGATGCGCGGCGTATCGAAAAGCAGCCCGAGGAGATCACTTGGGAGCTTTCCGCTGCGGAAAAGGGCGGCTATCCCCACTTTATGATCAAGGAGATCCACGAGCAGCCCAAGGCTCTGCGTGACACCCTCCGTCCGCGGATCAAGGGCCGCGATATTTGTCCGGACGGCCTGAAGCTGTCAAAGGAAGAGCTTACCGCCGTCCGCCGCATCTATATCGTCGCCTGCGGATCTGCCTACTACGTCGGCTGTCACGGCAAATATCTGCTGGAAAAGACCTGCCGTATTCCCGTCGAGCCGATGCTTGCTTCGGAATTCCGCTACTGCGAGCCGGTGCTTGACGAAAACACGCTCGTCATCATCATCAGTCAGTCCGGCGAGACGGCAGATACCCTCGCCGCCCTGCGCATGGCCAACGCAAGCGGCGCGCGAACACTCGGCATCGTCAATGTCGTCGGCAGTGCCATCGCCAAGGCCGCCCACGATGTCATCTACACCTGGGCAGGCCCCGAGATCGCCGTCGCCACCACGAAGGCGTACTCTACCCAGCTCTCTGTCCTGTACCTTCTGTCACTCTACATGGGACGTTTGCTCGGTACGCTCAAGGAGGAGGACTATGCCGAGCTTCTGGCCGCGCTGGAGCGTCTGCCGGAGCAGGTCGAGGCCATCCTCTCGGAAGAAAATCTGCAAAAAATCCGCGCCATTGCCGAGGAGTGCGCCGGCCGTCACGATGTCTTCTTCATCGGCCGCAACCTCGACAGTGCCACCTGCATGGAGGGCAGTCTCAAGCTCAAGGAGATCGCCTATATCCACTCCGAAGCCTATGCCGCAGGCGAACTGAAGCACGGCCCCATCTCCCTGATCGAGCAAAATACGCTGGTCGTTGCCGTGGCCTCCGTGCCGGAGCTGTTCGACAAGACGATGTCGAATGTCAAGGAGGTCAAGGCTCGCGGTGCCTATGTTCTGGGCGTGACGAGCGAAAATATGGCCGATGAGATCCGAAAATCCGTAGACCGTGTGCTTTCGGTACCGCAGACCCATCCGCTCCTTCAGCCCAGCCTGAATATCATCCCCCTGCAGGCCTTCTCCTACTATGTCGCTCTGGCTCGCGGCTGCGACGTCGACAAGCCCAGAAATCTGGCCAAATCCGTCACGGTAGAATAAATATAATAATGTATCCGACGGCGGAGACTTCCGAGCAGGGGAGCCTCCGCCGTTTTCTCGGGCTTTGGGCGGCAATTTGCGGCAAAGGCAGACGGAGATTTGCACTTCTTTTGTAACAGTCGGAAAAATTTTGGTACCACGGAACCAGTTTATTTCAAATTGATATGGACAACCGATTCGAGACTTGGTACACTGGTCTTAGATTCCCGGAAATAAAAAAACAGGAGGTATCCCATGAAATCAGCATCATTCACCAAGCGTCTGCTGTCGGTGCTGCTGTCCGTGGCGATGTTATTCTCGTTCATCGCCCCGATGTCGGTATTCGCGGCGGATGCCACCAACCTCGGCCACCTGAGCGCCGACGCAAGCAAGCCCCATATTTCCGACGCTTGCCTTTGGACGCTCAGCGAAGGCAGCACGACGGATACGTGGACGAACTATTTTGCGGAAAACGACGACTGCGTCAAGCTCCGCAAGAGCGGTTCGACGACGGACGTCGGCATCGGCCAGCTCGACAGCTCCCTGACTGCTGACGGCATCCTGCTTTGCCGCGGCGAACAGAGCTTCGGCATCCGCATGACGCAATTCTACCTGAATTGCGCAGGCCACAGCGACCTCACCCCGCTTGCCCCCGGCGATGTTCTCACCATCGGCGGCAATTTCACCAGTGCAAACGGCACTGTCGTCACCATCGAAAAGACCTACATCACCATGGACGACGAGGGCAATTTCGCCTTCTCCACGGAGTTCCCCGTCGGACACCTGAGTGCAGACAGCGCTCATCCGTCTTTCGAGAGTGAATTCCTCTACATGACCTCCGAAAACGGCGTCAGCGACACATGGGTAAACTATTATGCCGAAAACGCAGACTGCGTCAAGCTCCGCAAGAGCGGCTCGACCGAGGAAGTCGGCATCGGCGCCTTCGACGCAGTCTATGACGACGGCGACAAGCTGACAACCGAGGCTGTCCTTCTCAACCGCGGCGAAAAGACCTTCTGCCTGCGTCACAACCAGTGGTTCCTGAACTGCTCGGGTCACAGTGAGCTTACCCCCTTTGCCGCCGGCGATGTTCTCATCATTGAGGGCAACTTCACCAGCTCCAACAACACCACCGTCCACATCTCCAAGACCTATATCTCCATGGACGCCAAGGGCAACATCTCCTTCAGCAAGGAAGATCCTGCCCCCGAGACTCCCGTCACCGAGACTGTCATTAACGCCGGCACCATGAGCGCAAGCGAAAACGCCTCGAGCGCCACCGGCATCTACTTTAAGATGGCAGAGAACACCGCTCCGTACGATACCGGCTGGGCTCTGGAATACGCTCCGACCGAGGCTTCCTGCGTCAAGCTCATCCGTAACGGTGAGACGTTCTCCCTCGCCAACCCCGAGCGCGGCACCATCGTCAAGTACGGCAGCGCCGACTACTACCTCAAGTGCGAGGCTTGGACGATGGGCGAGAAAATGCCCCTCCAGGACGGCGATATCATCGTTGTCGAGGGTAAGTTCACCAAGGCTGACACCACCATCAACATCAGCAAGAGTGTCCTCACCTATAACGCAGGTGCCGTGACCTTCTCCACCACCGTTCCCACCATCATCAACGCCGGCACCATGAGTGCCCATTCCGGCGTTGCCGATTCCGGCATCTACTTCACCATGCCCAAGAACGACGTCCCCGTGAGTGCGGATTGGAGCGTTCGCTATATCCCCACCAGCAAGGACGTGATCCAGCGCATCACCAACGGCGTGACGACCTCCGTCGGCAACACCGCGGGCGGCACGATCCTGAAGTACAGCGAGACCGAATGGTTCCTGGAAAACTGGGCAATCGGCGGCAAGCTGCAGGCCGGTGAAATGCTGGTCGTCGAAGGACATTTCGCTTCGGCCGACGGCAGCACCATCATCAACGTCAGCAAGAGCGTCATTCTCTGCGGCGAGGACGGCTCTTACAGCTTCTACGCCAATGTTCCCACTATCGTCGAAGCCGGCGCCATGAGCGCCCACTCCGGTACTGCCGACTCCGGCATCTACTTTACCATGGCAAAAAACGATGTCCCCGTGAGTGCGGATTGGAGCGT
Source organism: uncultured Oscillospiraceae bacterium (assembly GCA_964555465.1). Taxonomy (GTDB): domain Bacteria; phylum Bacillota; class Clostridia; order Oscillospirales; family Oscillospiraceae; genus JAZOXB01. The sequence goes on along the minus strand of CAZKSR010000018.1, from coordinate 2,139 downwards.
TCGCTATATCCCCACCGGTAAGGACGTCATCAAGCGCGTCACCAACGGCGTGACGACCTCCGTCGGCAACACTGCGGGCGGCACGATCCTGAAGTACAGCGAAACCGAATGGTTCCTGGAAAACTGGACCATCGGCGGCAAGCTGCAGGCCGGTGAAATGCTGATCGTCGAGGGACAATTCAAGTCGGAAGACGGCAGCCTCCTCATCAACATCAGCAAGAGCGTCATCGTCTGCGGTGAGGACGGCTCTTACAGCTTCTTCACGGATATTCCCACCGTCGTCGAAGCCGGCACCATGAGTGCCCACAGCAGCATCAACACCTACAACGGCATCTACTTCACCCTCGCTGAGAACGACGTTCCCGCCGACGCAAGCTGGGCTGTGGAGTACAAGCCGGCAGGCTCCTCCTGCGTCAAGCTCATCCGTAACGGTGAGACGTTCTCCGTTGCCAACGCCGAACGCGGCACCATCATCAAGTACGGCAACACCGACTACTACCTCAAGTGTGAGGCTTGGACGATGGGCGAGAAAATGCCCCTGAAGGCCGGCGATATTCTGGTCATCGACGGCAATTTCTCCAATTCCGCCAACGGAAGCACCTTCCACATCAGCACCTCCTATGTTGCCATCAACTGGGACGGCACCCTCACCTTCTCCACCACCCTGCCCGAGGTTCCCGAAAAGCCCTTCAGCGATACGCAGAGCTATGACATCGGCGTTTGGTCGGGCTCCTTCCACAACTTCGACAGAGCACAGATGTATGCCCTCCGCAAGGCCGGTGTCAATCAGATTGTCGGCGTCTCCTACTATTGGATCGGCAGCAACGAAAACGAGCGGATCAACAACATGAACAAGCTCTTGGATCTGGCTCTGGAATACGGCATTACGGTCTATCCCGCACTGGATGTCTACGACTCCGAGGGCAACGTAAGCCTCTGGGACGGCACCACTGTCCCCGGCTACAACACACAGCACGCTGCAATCGGCGGCTTCCTGATCAAGGACGAGCCTTCCTATTCCGAGCTGACGACTCTCGGCACCCTCAAGGACGCCTTTGATGCAAACAAGGCCTTTGCCGGTAAGCTCTTCCGTGTCAACCTCTATCCGGAAAGCGCCACGAATTCCAATATCGGCGGCGATTACTCCGCTTATCTGCAGAAGCTCCTCAGCGAGGTTAATCCCGACGAGATCGGCGTTGACATCTACCCCATCTCCTCTAAGGGTTTGCGCAAGACCTATTTCATGAACCTCGCACTCCTCGCCAATGCCGCCCGCGACAACGGTGTGGAACTTCAGTATACCTATCTCACCGCCGGTCACAGTGTCACTGCCGACAGCTACAGCACCCCCGACCAGAATGTCCTGCGCTGGCAGATGGACATCGGTCTGACCTTCGGTGCATCGACCCTCCTGCAATACGTTTACACCTCCCATCAGTCCGGCTATGACACCATGGCCGATACCTCCGGCAATATCAAGAATCAGACTCTCTACTCCAATGTCTCCACCGTGGACAACGAGCTGCTGGCATGGAGCGATGAGTATCATTCCTACACTTGGAAGGGCGTTGCGGCAGTCAATGTCAACAGCAACCCCATGCTCGACAAGCTCAGCTCCTACAAGATCAACCTGCCTGCCGGCGTTTCCGTCTCCTCTACGCAGGATCTTCTTATCGGTGTCTTTGCGAATAAGGACGGCGCCAACGCATACATGATCACCAACGCCGGCTCCGCATCCAAGAAGACCGCCGATGCTTTCGACTCCGCAAGACTCTATTCGACATATGACTACACCATGTCGAATGCAACCGTCACTGTCACCTTCGAGATGTCCTACAGCAAGCTCAAGGTCATTTCCAAGGGCGTGACCACCTACATCCAGCCGAACGACAACGGCTCCTTCACCATCCCCGTCGCAGCCTACGAAGGCGTTTTCGTCGTCCCGATGGAGCACGTCCATTCCTACACCGGCACGACCACCACTGAGCCGAATTGCACCGAAGACGGCGTGAAGACCTTCAGCTGCTCCTGCGGCGACAGCTACACGCAGCCCATCGACGCCCTCGGCCACGACGAGCAGTCCCACGACGCTCAGGCCGCCACCTGTACGGCAGACGGCTGGGAAGCCTATGTCACCTG
>CAZKSR010000017.1:0-26973 GCA_964555465.1 uncultured Oscillospiraceae bacterium | reverse complement strand
GAGCGTCTCGACCAGAGCCTCCTCGATGATGCCGGTTTTGACATTCAGGGTCAGCTTGCAGGCACCCTGCTGGGGAGCACACCAGCCGACACCGTGCGTAAAACCGGAAATGTCGCTGATCTGCTTGGCCTGAACCCATTTGCCCTCTTCGGGAATGGGAGCCGGGCCGTGGTATGCGCCCTTTGCAACGGGACACATATGCTGAACTTCGGTGGTGTAAATCATTGCAAAAATCCTTTCCGTTACATTCATAGAATGTAAAAATTATCGGTATCGTATCGGAACCGCTCTTTTGCGGATTCTGAAAATATTATACAAAATTCATCACGGAATGTCAACGGCAAAAAGTGGCGAAAGCGGAGCTTTCAAAAGAAATCGGCGGACAAAAGCGCACGATTGACGACACGGTAGGACGGGTGATAGGCATTGCGGTAGATTTCGCTGTGGTGCACGGGCTTGCGTGGGTATTGCGCCGAAAAATCGTCCCAGCTTTTTTCGGAGAACGCAAAGCGGTTGCCTCTTGCCAGCTGCCCGACCGTATGAAGCATGGCTTCCAAGTCCGTAAGACTTGCTTTTGAGGGAGTTTGAGCGGTTTTCAGAAAAAGGGAGAAGAGTGCCTCGGGCGAAAGCTCGTTTGCCTTCCATGCGGCGAGATCCACACGGCAGTAGCAATCGGACAAGGGCTGCGTCAGGGGACGAAGGACGGGCGGCGTCGCTTCGAATTCCGCAAAAAACCACGCCCTTGCCGCAGACGGATCGGCCAAAAGATGCTCTGCGCCGAAGACCGCCTGAAAGCAGAACTTTGCGGCATCGCACGGCTGCAGGAGGGGATGCAGAAGAAGGTCTTCCTCCAAATAGTTCATATAAGCTCCTTATGAAAAACGCCGCAGAGCTGCGGCGTTTTCGGTTATTCGTAATTGCCGTAGACCCAAGCGTTCGGCAGCAGACGAGAGACAATGTTTGTGTTGGAGCACATGGTGACGTACTCCCCACGATAGTACATGACCGCCGTGGTGCCGCCGTCGAGATTCATGGCGGTATAGGCTTTGTGGCGTTTGAGAATGTTGGCACAGGTTTCCACATCCGTACCGATGGAGCGGCCGACCATGCGCCCTTCAATGACGAGCATGAGAATCTCACCGGCTTCGCTCTGGCCGATGCAGGCACGGGGATTGTTGGCGGTCCAGATGTACCAGTCGGTCATCTCGCCGTCGACGATGAGCGAGGGAGAGAATTCGACCGCATCGGTCACATCCGAGGCGACGGACATATCGGAGTCGGTGATATAGAATCGGTTGTCCTCGGTCAGCTCGATGCGCTTATAGCCATAGAGTGTGTAGTGCGTTCCGTATTCGACACCCTTGCACATCGCGTAGCCTGCGAGTTTGCCGCCGTTGCCGTTGCCGTTCGGATCATAAAAACCGCTGGCGTTCATCCCGAGCACGCCGCCCGAATTTTCGACGATGGTGTCGAGCTGTTGACCGTAGCTGCCGATGCCGGAGGATGCTTCACAGCGGAGCTGAGAGGGATCCTTCGCGACGGCGAGAACACCCTGATAGCCGCTGCCCGAGACACGGATGAGAAGTATCTTGTTGGGGACATCGATGGCAAGCACCTGCTCGCCCATGGTGGTGTAGATGCTCGTGCCGTCGTCATGCAGACCGGCTTCGTTGATATAGATGTTGTTCCATCCGTCCGCCAGAGCTTCGGGATGCGAGTCGAGGTAGGCTTCGAAGGAGGAACGGCTCAGCTCCCAGAAGAGCTTGTAGAACGCCTCCTCGTCCAGATCCACACCCGGAGTGAGGTCGCCGATGACATTGTCGCCGGAGCTCGGATCCTCCGGCGTGTCGGTGCCGCTGCCGGAGGGCTGCACCGGGTCGGGACGTTCGCTGTTCTGGCCGTGCTGCTGCATGGCAAGCTGCGTTTTCAATGCCTCACGCTCGGCAACCTGATAGGCCGGCATGGTGTAGTCCGCCAGCCAGCGGTGGGACATGGTTTCCAGCGCGGTATCGATAAACATCCTGCGCAGGTCGACGCAGAAGGATATGTCGGAAAAAACAAAAACGCAGTAGAGCGATTCGCAGAAAAGAATCACGGACAGAAGGACGGCGAGAATCCGCATCCCACGATAAGGGCGCTTTTTCTTCGGAGCCTTTTGCTTCTTTTCCTTGGCAGGAGGGGGGGCTTCCTGTACGGCTCGGGGCGCATCGTCCTGCGCGTAGTCGGTGATGTCTACATCGGAGAGAAAGTCTTCGAGGGAAAAATCCTCGGAGGGGGAGGAAAATGAAGAATTCTGCTCGCCTTCCTGCAGAAAGTCGTTATTATTGATTGCGCACACCGCCTTTCGAATCATTGCACCCTATCATACCACAAAAGTAACATTTTGTAAACAGATTTTCTGCGAAAAAAGTATGAACTTTTTGGGGCAAAGGGCGAAAAAAGCATCCGCCCCATGCCACAGCACGGATCGGATGATTTTTTTCGGAGCTGTCGTCGGTGATACCGAGAATGTAGTCCGTGGAGGTGCGGTAAAGCTTGGCCGGACGGATCAGAATGTCGGTGGCAATATCCCTCAGCCCACGCTCGCATCGGCTGTATTGCGGTTGCTTCATGGGTGATGCGCCGCTGCTTGAGCCGGATTGCGAGAACACGGTTTTCACTACCCTTTACGATATCGACGACGAATTGACTTATGTGCTGAACGAAGAGCTTTCGCTCTATTACGTTGCGGGAAAGTCCGGCCGGACGCCAAGGTCACGAGAGAACAGCTTGCAACCATCCTCTACCGCTATTGCGGCAGTGTCGGCATCGGCACCGCTTACGGATATGACCTGGGTGTTTTCCCCGATTACAAGACGGCCAGTCCCTATGCGGAAAAGGCGCTTTCTTGGGCAACTGCCGTCGGCTTCATCAACGGCATTACCCACGGCGGCTGCTTGACCAAATACTTGGAGTCGCAGGGCAGCGCCACTCGTGCGCAGGTCGCCACCATCCTGATGTGCTTCATTGAAAACGTGGCAGAATAATCGAAACAGACCCACAGCAAACGCCCCTCGGACGACTCCGAGGGGCGTTTGGCTTTGGGCTTCGGATGCATTACTGCGCGCCGACGCGAGCAATAACGAAAATCGAGGATGCTGCTTCCGGATTCGCTTCGCTGCGGAAGGACGCTAGAACGCTCTGCGTCTGATTGGGAGACGAAGGACGGTTTTGCGACGCTCGGGGGCGACCCTTCGGGCATCGGAGAGGTAGATCTCGTGGTGATAACGGTTTTGGAAATAATCCGTCTCATAGCAGTTTAAGGACAGGAATTCCTTCATCAGCGCTACCGTCGCCGTTTCGTCGTCATAGGATCCGATGTGCATACACTGTACGCACAGTCCTTCGTGATAGGTGAAAAACTCCGCCTTGGAAAAATCAGCCTTCTTTTTTCTCGTTGCATCTTCAACAGCCCAGTCAAAATCCGACTTTGTCACAAAATCCGGCAGACGGATGAGAGAAATCCAGCGGAATTGCTCCTTGTGCGCATAGTCGATCTCGTCTGCGCCCTCCTGCCACCACAGCCCCTCGAGCGGCGGAACGACATAGTCAAAATATCCGTCGATTCGGTGGTCGCCCAGCTTGCTCATCTTGATCGTAAAGGCGATGCCGTACAACAGATTCATCGCCGTTTTGTATTCGCCGCTTTCTTCGTTCGGGTCACCCTTGCCTCGCACGGCGATATAATTCATCGGCGGCACGGTCACGACAGTCGGACGGCTTTTCGGCAGATAGAATTCTCTGTATTCCTTTTTATAATCAAACGCCATCATCATTCCTCAATTCTTCAGCAAATTTTCGTAGGTGAAGCGATCCGCCGCACCACGCATCAGGAGCAGATCTACAATCACCAGAGCCGCAGCCAAGCCAAGAAGGATTTGAGAATCAAGGAGCAGTATGCCGTTGAATTGGCCGACGATGAGGGCAACAATCGGGAAAATCAGAAAAACGCTTCGCTGCTGAGATTCCTCGACGCTTTGCGCCTTTGCCGAGCCTCGGACGGTGAGGGCAATGGCGGCCAGACAGATGGCCGGCGCGATCAGCAGCATGACGATCAGCCAGCTTGCCTCCGGCATGATACCGCTGCCCAAGAAAAACAGCGTTTCCGCCTCCACGACGGAGAGCATGACCACGAAGGAGAGGTAGGTGACACCCATTCCCACAAGGAAGCAGGAAAGAATCTTCGCCTGAAACACCCGGCGCAGGGAAAGAGGGGAATACAGCAGGGTTTCCAAGGTGTGCTTTTCCTTTTCCCCCACGAAGGAGGTTGCGGCCATCACCGACGTGGCCATAATGGGGATCATCAGGAAAAATGTCGGCATGATTTTATTGAGCAAAAGGCTCACGATCAACCGCTGCGTCTGCTCTGCGTCGGCAGTCGGCAGCATATTCAGAAGCACCTGAAAGTCGGCAATGGAATCCGGATCCAGAATCGCTCCGATCACGAAAACAGAGGGCAGGACGACGGTGAGCACGAGAGGGACGATCAGTATAACGGAGAGCAGCCGCTTGTTGGCGGTGATGCTGCGAATGTCTTTTTTGATGAGTGCGGACTGAGCGAGCTTCATACGTTTTCACCCTCCTTCCTGTGATTTTGCTCCATAAGTGAGAAATAAATGTCCTCAAGAGACGGCTGTCGAAGGAAAACCTCATAAAGCTTGCCGCCTGCGTCGACGATCTGCTTTACGATCTGCGGAATTTCCTCTTCTCCGCTTACCTCGAGCTCATAAAGCTCCGCATCGACCTTGCGGTACGCCATGTCCTTCGGGATACCGTTTGCCCTCACCTGAAGGATTGCCGTGTCGGAGGCTGCGGCTTGAAGCTCGTTGAGCGTACCTGCGGCAAAGAGGACGCCCTTGTCCATCAGCCCGTAGGAGGTGCACAGCTCTTGTGCATAGCGAAGCTGGTGAGTGCAGAGAAAGACCGTTGTTCCCTGTGCCGCGAGCTCCGTGATGAGAGAATTCACATTCTGCGCACTTTCGGGATCAAGCCCCGAGGTCGGCTCGTCCAGAAACAGAATTTCGGGACGGTGCATCAAGGCTCGGGCGAGAGAAAGACGTTGCCTCATACCGGTGGAATAGGTCGAAAGCTTGCGATCATGGGCGCCGTCCAGCTCCAGACGAGTCAGAAGCTCCTTTGCCCGTGTCTTGCAGTCGGCTCGACCGATGCCGAAGAGGGAACCGTAAAAGAGGAGATTCTCCGTCCCTGTCAGGTGGTCGTACATCAGGGCGCGCTCCGTGACGACGCCGCATTTTCGGTGCAGTGCCTCCGGCTGCTGCACGGGGTCGATACCCAGCACACGGCAGACGCCGCCCGTCGGTGTCAACATTCCGCACAGAAGCTTGACCGTGGTGGTTTTTCCGGCTCCGTTAGGGCCGAGAAAGCCGAAGATCTCGCCGCGTTCCAGCGAAAAACCAATATTGTCAACCGCTTTTGTTCCGTTGGGGAAGGTTTTGGATAATTGATCTGCTGTGATTACCGTTGTCATATCATCACTCCTTAAAAATGCGACATTTGCCCAAGCTCGCCCGATGCTGCGGTAAAGCGATCTGCGGAAAAGCATGGCTTTTCATCACATCAAGTTCTTTTTTTGTAAATCACGATCTCGGGATTCGCGCCGTATTCGCAAGCAAGCGGAATGCTTTCGCGTGCGATCACGCCGAAGCAACGGCTCTCGTCTGCGAGCTTCCCGACCTGTGCGCCGCAGATGGATTTTTTCATTTCAAAGTGTCGCCCTTTTTCGCCTCAAGGTACGAAGATAATCTTTTTGCTCGTCTGATATTCGGTAGCTTTCCAGTGCTTTTTGAATCGCCTTGTTATGCGTCCACGCTTGCAGACAATGGTTTTCCAGAAAGGGAAGGATCGAATCGTACTGCTTGGCCAGTGCCGTTGCGAAATACCACGCGATCATCATGTTAACATAATATTCCTCCGAGCGGATTTCCGAAATCATTTTCGGGTATTCCGAACGGAATCCTTCGTCCAGAAAATGCTGCATCAGCATCCGAACGGCAAAGCGAACGGTGTAGGTTTTTTCGGAGGAGAGCCAAAGCTCGATCCGCGCCAAAAGCGCGACCCTGTGCTTTTTGAAAACAACGGGGGACATTTGGTCACAGGTCGCCCAATTGTTTACGAACGGAAGAAAACGCTCCAGCTCCCTGATGCAAAGCGCAAAATCCTTGATTTCGGAGATCAAAAATGCGTGAAGCTGATTTTCTTCAAAATACGTGTGCGGAAGTTGACGCAAAAAGTCCGAACAATCGGCTTCCTTGGCAAGTGTTTTCGCAAATGTGCGCAGGAAAGGGGTTCTGACACCGATGATCGACTCGCGGTCGAGGGTAGGCAAAAGCTTCGCCTGAAAATCACGATATGCCTTGTCCCGATTGCGGAGGAGAAGCTCCCGTATTTCTTGAATCGTCATTTCCGACTCCTTCCCGAACCGAGCGGCAAGAACGATGCGCGCTCATCAAGCTTGTCAAGTCATTGGGGAACGGGCGTTCTGCAACGTACATTCTTAAATGATAAATACATTATATAACAAAATCGAAAAAAATCAATAGGTTTTGTAAAAAAAGAAGGCGCGCGGTGCCGATACGATGTACGGAATGAAAAAAACTCTTTGCGGATAATCCGTGATCGCCACACGGGAAATCGGAGGCCGCTGTATTGACAACGGGCAAAAAAATGGTAAAATAAGCATATAAGCCGCCGTGGAAGCATAGGCTTTCCGAAGGAGGCGGTTGGATGAAGGCACGTTTTTCGGAAATGACGGCGTTGCTCTGTGCGCTTGCGGTGATCGGAGCGATGCTGCTTTCTCGCTTTGGCTCGGCGGTCGCCGTGTTCTCTTCGCAGAAACAGGCTGAGACGATCGTGGTCATTGATGCAGGGCACGGCGGAGAGGACGGCGGTGCCGTTTCGGTCAGCGGCCTGCATGAGAGCGATTTTAATTTGGAAATTTCCCTGCGGCTGAATGATTTTCTGAACCTTTTGGGTATCCAAACGAGGATGATCCGCACGGAGGATGTCAGCGTCGGCACGGAAGGGGATACGGTCGCGCAGAGGAAGGTTTCCGATATCCGAAACCGTGTGAAAACCGTGGAGAGCCTCGATCGGGCACTGCTTGTCAGCATCCACCAGAATTTCTTTTCTCAGTCGCAGTACCGCGGCGCGCAGATTTTCTATGCCGACACGCAGGGCAGTGCACAGCTTGCGGAATTGCTGCAAGGCACCCTTGCCGCGCAGCTCGACCCGAAGAACCGTCGGCAGACCAAGGCGGCGCAGGATGTCTATCTCATGAGCCATGTTTCCTGCACGGCAGTCCTGGTCGAATGTGGCTTTTTGTCGAATTACGAGGAAGAGCAGCTCCTTTGCACGGCGCAATATCAAAAGAAGCTCGCCGCCGCCGTCGGCTGCTGTATTTTCAACTATTTGGAGGGACGGGATGAAGTCTAAAACCGTATTTCTTTGCACCAATTGCGGCAATGAGTTCGCAAAATGGGCAGGACGCTGCCCCTCCTGCGGACAGTGGAACACATTGGAAGAATACGAGCCGTCGCCTTCCGTGTCGAGAACCGTCAGCAGGGGAGCGGCTGCCGCCATGCCGAAGCGTCTGCGAGAGATCGACAGCGATGAGGCTGTGCGCTTTACCACAGGGCCGAGTGAGCTGGATCGTGTCCTCGGCGGCGGCGCGGTCGTCGGCTCGCTGGTCTTGATTGCAGGTGCGCCGGGCATCGGAAAATCGACGCTTTTGCTGCAAATCTGCCGCTGCATCAGTGCCCACCGCACCATTCTCTATGTCTCGGGGGAGGAGAGCGAAAGCCAGCTCAAGCTCCGCGCGGAGCGCCTGGGCGTCGACAGCGAGAACCTCTTCCTGCTCTGCGAGACAAATTTGGAAAACATCCTCGCCGCTGCCGACCGCTTGAAGCCGGAGCTGCTGATTGCCGACTCCATCCAGACACTTTATACGCAGGATAAGCCTGCTTCCCCGGGCAGCGTGACGCAGGTCAAGGACTGCACCATGCGACTGATGAATTTCTGCAAGAGCAGCGGTGTCACCGTCTTTGTTGTCGGCCATATCAATAAAGAGGGCGCAATCGCAGGGCCGAAGGTCTTGGAGCACATGGTCGACTGCGTCCTGTATTTCGAGGGGGAGGAGCACACGACCTATCGACTGCTGCGAGCGGCGAAGAATCGCTTCGGCTCGACCAATGAGATCGGCGTCTTTGAGATGAAGGACAGCGGCCTCACCGAGGTTCCGAATCCCTCGGAGATGCTCCTCTCGGGGCGACCCGTGGGAACGCCGGGCAATTGCGTCGTCTGCGCGATGGAGGGGACAAGACCCGTCCTTGCCGAGGTGCAGGCCTTGGTTTCGCCGTCGACCCTGTCTATCCCACGGCGGAGCTGCAACGGCTTCGATTTTAACCGCGCGGCGATGCTTCTGGCTGTGCTGGAAAAGCGCGGAGGGCTGCGCTTCTCGGCCTCGGATGTCTATCTGAACGTCATCGGCGGCCTTCGCTTGGACGAGCCTGCGGCGGATATGGCGGTCGTCCTCTCAGCGGCGTCCGCTCTGTTGGACAAGCCGATTCCCGACACCCTCGCTGCATTCGGAGAGGTCGGGCTGACGGGCGAAATTCGCGCCGTCGGGCAAATTTCCCAGCGGCTTTCGGAAATTCACCGCCTCGGCTTCACCAAATGTATCCTGCCGCGAAGCGGCACGGCGGAGATCAAAGCCCCGAACGGCTTGGAGCTGCTGCGTGTTCGCAACCTTCGAGAAGCCATTGCCGTTACTTTTTAAGGAGAGATTACTATGCCGAGTTTGAAATATTTGACCCGTGTTCTCAAAGGCGCCCGTTTTGACAAGCTGAACCGTACCCTGACGCTCGTCAAGGAGCAAAGTGGGCAAAGCAAGGTGCGCACCTTCTTCAGCATCCTCTGGTGCGCCGCGCGCTACGGTGCAGGCTACCACGATTATGTGATGTTCGGATTTTACGACATGAACGGACGCCAACGCAACACCTATCTGACCCGTATTCGCAACAAAAAGGTCTGCGAAACGCTGAATAACTACGCCTTTATCGATGAATTTGACGATAAAAACCGCTTTAATGAGCGCTTTTCGGAATTTTTGCGCCGCAAGACCGTCAATGTGGAGACTTGCACCTCCGAGGAATTTAAGACCTTTTTAGAGGGATTGGACTGTATTTTTGCGAAGCCGAATCACAGTGACAGCGGCAAAGGAATCGAAAAGCTCAAGCTTTCCGACCATCCCGATGCGGATCAATTGTTGGAATATCTCAGAGGGAAAAAGCTGGCAATCGCGGAGGAGGCAATACGCCAGCATCCCGATATGGCGCGCCTGCACCCGTCCTCCGTCAATTCGCTCCGCATTGTGACGGATTTTGTCGACGACACCGTTCATGTCGCCTATATCACGGCGAAGATGGGCAGGGGCGACTGCTTCTGCGACAACAACGGAAAGGGCGGTCTGTTCTGCCGCGTCGATATGCAGACCGGGAGAATCTGCTCCGTGGCCTCGGATGTCGATCTCAAGACCTATGAAAAGCACCCCGACACGGGCGTGAGCTTTGTCGGCTACCGGCTTCCGATGATCCCGGAGGCCATCGAGCTTGTCAAGAAGGCGGCTCGTGTGATTCCGCAGATGCGGCACATCGGCTGGGATGTCGCCATTACGCCGGATGGCCCTGCCATCATCGAGGGCAACGAATACCCCGGTACTGACCTTTGCCAATTCGCCTCTCATTATCCCGAAAAATGCGGCCTCTGGCCATACTATAAAAAGCTCTTGAAGCGGAAATAAGAATATTGGGGCGATGAGCCTGACCCTGTATTTATTATGGAAGCGCTTTATATAAAAGTTCGAACAAGGAGGCTTCTTCGCTGAGAAAGATCAGGGAGAAATCAAACCGGCACAGCGTGGGTTTCACGCTGTGCCGGTTGCTGTTTGGGATGGGATTGTATTTGCTCAAGTTAGGGCTGAGCGGTGAGGTAGCGCATGAGGATGGTTGCTACCTGCGCTCTGGTCGCATTGGCTTGGGGGCTGAGGCTGCCGCCGATGCCCTTGATCAGACCGTTTCCAACAGCCCAGCGCATCGCGTCGACTGCCCACGGAGAAACCGTCTCGCGGTCGGGGAAGACGGTCAGGTCGGCACCGTTGCCGCTTTCGTTGCCCTCGCTCTGATAGAGGCGGAAGAGAATCGTTGCGATCTGCTCTCTCGTGATGGGGTCATCGGGGCAGAAGGTCGTTGCGCTGATACCCTTGACCAGTCCCGTCTGGGAAGCCCAGATGACTGCATCGGTGTACCACAGGCCGGACTCCACGTCCGTGAAGGGATGCTCCGCAGAATCGACGGCAGGGCTGCCGTTTGCACGGTACAAAATGGTTACGAGCATGGCACGGGTCAGCTCGCCCTCGGGGTCGAACTTACCATGGCCGACGCCGTTCATCAGACCGTTTTCGAGCGCGTAGGTTACGCTGTCCCTGTACCACGCATCGGCAGGGAGGTCGGTGAAGTCGGTGTAGGTCGGCATGGGGGCGATGGGCTTAGGCGCATCCTCGCCGCAACGGTCGCAGACGCCGTCGTGATAATCATGACCGAGCGCCTCAATCGGTTCCTGTGCAAGGAGAATCTCGTTGCAGACAGCGCAGTGTGCGCCCTCGGTTTTGCCGTCTTCCGTGCAGGTGGGGGCGACGGCTTCGTCTGTGACGGAGGTATGCGCAGCTTTTTCGAGGACGGTGTCGCTCAGCTCGACCGCTGTCGTGCAGGCGGCATCGGCAAAGCAGGTATCACAGTCGGTGCAGTGCCAATAAGCGATGCTGCCCTCTGCGGTACAGGTCGGCGCAACGGCCGTATGCTCCGTAATATCGGAATGGCTACAGGTTTCGGGGTCGGTACGGAACGCCTCAAGCGCACGACTGACGGTGTCGGTAGGCGAAGTGAGCTGCACATCGCCGATCAGCTTGAAGTTGCAAAGCGAGAGGATGCCGTCATAGCGTTCCGAGCCGTTCGGATCGACCTTCGGGTTGGCAGAACGGATGTAGATATCGCCGTTTGAGGTAATGTAGGGCGTCAGGTCATAGTACATCTCGGTGCGATTTGTGGTGGCGCCCATTGCTGTGTTGGAAAGATCGGTCACAAAGATGTTGACAAACTTGCCCTGCGACTCGCTGTAAACCTGCAAATAGGCTCGCTTGCCGTTGAGCGAACGGGCGCTGACCAGAATTCGAGCGTCCTCGGAGAGGGCGAAGCTGTCACCGACATGGAAGGCGATGCCGTCATAGTTGCGCAGATAGACCTCGTTTTCCGGGCCGATTGTCTCATACTTTGCGTCGTAGAAAACGATCTGCTCGTTTCGGATATCGTCGGCCGAGAGCTTGACCTCGTTGCCGTTTGCGTCGGTGCAGAAGTAGGAATAGGTGCCGTCATTGCCCACGGTGTAGTAGATATCCGTGCCGTAGAGGGTGGATTTGATGCGGTTTCCGGCGGCGTCGATAAGGTAGTTCCTGCCGTCGACCGTTTCGTGCTTCAGCTCGCCCGACATATTCAGGTGGATACCCTCGACGGTGCCGTTGATGTCCGTGGAGCTGCCGGTCGCGGCAATGTAGGTAATGCCGTCGCCGCAGCCGGGGTCGTTTACGGTCGTTACCCATGAAGCGGCATCGAGGAGGAGATCCTTTGCGTTGACGAAGGTCGAGGCGTTTTCCTTTGCACAGTCGTAGGCATAACGTGCGGCGGTATCGCTCGGTGTGGCGTCCAAGGTATGATAGATGCGGATGCCGTCAATGTGGACGCAGTAGCCGCTGCTTTCGGTCGCCGCAGCGGTTTCTGCCGCTCGGGTCGCGGCAACGGCGTCCTGCGCAAGGAAGAGCTCCAGTTCGTCATCCTCAGTCAGGCCGAGAAGCTCGCGGATGCGCTCGTCGGTCAGCGGTTCTCTCGTTCTGAGGCTTTGATCGAAGATCTTATCGTAGAGAGCCGTGATCTTGACATAATAGGTGCCGTACTCCAAATCGGTGCAGTGGACGACGGGAATCTGGTACAGGTCGCCGCTTTCGAGATAGTTATACGACAGGAAGGTCTTGACAAGCGTCTTCTGATCGCTCTTGTAAAGCGAGACAACAACTGCGCCCTCGTTCGGCCCCGTGACGGAGATGACGTCAAAGCCGGTGCCGGTGAAGGTAAAGGAGAGGGTCTCGAGGGGACTGGAAGGGGAGACGGTTGCCTTGAGGATATGGCCGTAGGAATAATCGTCTGCAGCACCGTCGGCGCGGATGTTGGGGTCGTAGCCGTGGACGAGGGAATTGTCATACTTCTGCACGACGGAAGACATCGTGCCGACGTCGACCCAGCCGCTCGAGCGCTCCGAGAGGAAGCTCGTCTCATAATTCACGACGTTAGCCGGGAAAATATGTGCGGTGCGATTGACGGTTTTCCCGCTCTGACCCTTGGGCGTGTTGATCGCTGTGACCTGGTACTTCGCCGTCGTGAGATTTTGCAGAATTTGCTCACTTTCATAGACGACGGTACCGTTTTCGATCGTGCAGGTGTTATTCCTCTGCGTCGGGCTAAGCGATGCCTCACGGTCGAGGTCGATAGCAATCTTCGTGCCGAAGTCGATCACGGCGAATTTCGGTGCATAATAGTTGGTTTTGCGGCTGTCGGTGACAGTTGCGTAGGGCTGTCTGCCGAGGGAGTCTACGTTCTTCGTGGCAGGAGAGACATAGTAGCCGGTCGTGAGATTTGCCATGTCGGAGGTGTAGTCGAAGGACGTCGTCTTGCCGGAGGCGGAGATGTCATCCTTGCCGCGGCCGAGCTTCCAGTTGGCATCCGATCCGACCGTGGCCGGGCCGAGCACCTCGCTAAAGCGGCTGATATTGTTTGCGTCCGTGACGAAGTGCTTCACGCCGACATACTTGTTGTTCTTCCCGTCGAGGGCGACCGTTCTGGTGAACATGGCCATGAAGGGGTCGACCGAGCCGCCGTTTTCGATGGTGGTGATCAGGCCGGCCTTGGTCACGACACCGTTTGACTTGGCATCCGTGAGATCCATGAAGTAGTCATGAACGGTCAGACTGTATTTCGGCTCGACGTTGACGTTGGGGATGGGATAGATGGTTTCCAGCGTGGGATTGTTGGCAGGGTAAAATGCACCGGAGCCGCTTCCGTTCGTCGGGATATTGTTGCCGCCGATGGTATGGTTGCGGTTGACCGTGATGTTGAAGGTGACAACAAGCTTATAGCCGAGGGTGTTGTTTGATTTTTCCTCACGGAGATAAGCGTTCGGTGCATCCGTCCAAGAGACATCAATGCGCAGATCGCCGCTGCTCAAGAGGGTTTCGGTGATCTTGTACTTCGAGGTATCCAGCGTTTTCGGCGTGGAGGAGAATTCACCCAGACCGATATAGTCGTAGCTCTGGACAGTGTAGGAGATGTAATAGCCGGAGGAAAGCTTGCTGTCGGGGACAAATTCACGGGTCACGATATCACGCAGGAGGATGGGGCCGTCAATGGTTGCTGTTTCGGTGAAGCTCGTGGCATTGTAAATGTGTTCCGTATAGACTGCAAGCTCCTGGCCGTTGGCGGTAGAGAGGTAATAGGTGTCCGTGCCGTTGCGACTGCCGGAATTCGTCATGCTGACGGCATTCGGGTACTCCGAGGAGACAAGATGCAGGAAGTTGTTGGCCTTCTGCGCATCGGTGCCGGAGGTCGACCATGTTGAGTTATAGCCCTTCGTGTAATCCAGCCCGTCCATATAGCCCAGCGTGAAAACCTGTGCATTCAGGCCGGTAGGCGAGGCGAGCGTGGTGGCTTGGACAATCGCGGCGTTGGCAACCGAATTTTCAAAGGCTGTTCCGGTGGTCGGAGCGCCGTCGGTGACGAGAATGACGACATTCTTGCCGGTGGGGTTGAGCTTACTCTGCTCGGTGAGGTAGGTGGTGGCCTTTTTCATTCCGAGGTCGGTACGGGTCACGCCGTAGGAATAGCCGTTGGAGATGATGTCCTTGACCATCGACACATCCGCAGCGGAGTCGAGCTTGATGCAGCTTGTCGAGACGGTGGGCGCGGTCTTGTTGCTGTAGGCAACATCGTTCATTACGGCAATTTTTTCTCCGTCGGCATAAACGCCGTAGCCATAGGAGACGACGGAGATGGTGTGATACTGTCCGCTTCCCAGCTCATTCGTTGTCGCATAGATCTGGTCGATATAGCTGTCCAGAGCATCGGCCAAAACGGTGCGGCGGGGAATGGAAATTTTGAAGAGCGCCTTGCTCAGGTCATAGGAGGGATCCTTGGCGGCGATTTCGCTCTTGAAGAAGGTTCTTCTGGCGGAGAATTCCCGATACGCCTCGGTCACGTCCACCCACGAGCCGGAGACGGGATTAAAGCCGCCGTAGCCCTTGGTGGAAATCTGACTGCCGAGGATGCCGAAGGGTGCGCAGTAGTCGTACCAGTAATCCGTGGTGGATTCGGTGGACTCGGCATAGGCGGTCAGCTCGTCGACGCTCTTGGTCATCCAGACCTGCCATGTTTTGGTGGTCTGGTTATAGCGCAGAGGCTCAAAGGAGACGTAGCCGTAGCCGTAGTCGGAGGAGGAATAATACTGGACATTGAGCCAGTTCGTCGCGGTATAGTAGCCCTGCGGCTTGGTGGTGTCGAGGGTTTTGAGATAATTATTCAGCGCAGTCAGGCCGGTCGAATCGGAGTAATCCGCAAAGGACGTATCCTTGCTCGGGTCGGCAGGGAAGGACATCGAGCCGGAACGGTCGAGAACGATGGTGATGTTCAGGGGAAGCTTTTCACTCAGCTCGATCTGCTTGCCGTAGGTATAGGCGTCGATTGTGAGGGTATAAGTCTCATCGTTGGGGTTGGAATCGCTGATCGTTTTGGAAGAGCCGAGGGGGGCGGCGTGGATGGTGGTGTAGTTTGCCGTCAGCGTGGTATTTTGGGTGAAAACCGTTGCGGTCGGGTCAACATAGGCACCGGAGGAATTGCGCCAGCCGCGGAAAATGTAACGCTCCGTGGCGGTAGAAGCCTTGGTCGGTTCGCCGCCGTAGTATGCCGTCGAGGAGCTCGGAGAGATGGGGTGCTGCTCGAGGACGGTGCCGTCGTCGTCGAGGAAGGTGACGGTGATGGGGGCCGTGGATTGCTGACCGATGTAGATATAGTCGATCTCGACGGTTGCATCCATAGTGGTATTGCCGCCGAAGGGCGCAAAGAGGATTCGGTCGATGGTATCGCCCACGGAGTAGACGCTGCCCGGGATGGTCATCGTAAGGGTCTGCCAGCCCGTCGATGCCATAGAAATGCTCGTGGAGCTGACCGCATTGCGGAAGCCCTTGCTTGCGCCGTCCTCTTCAATATGGAAACGGGCATAGGGCATGGTATTGCCCGTTACGTTCGTGCCGCTGCTTTGCGTCCAGCGGTAGCGAACCTGAATGACGTCGTTTGCGCAGATGGTGTGGCGATAGCTGCAATTGTATTTGTCGCCGTTCCAAACGAGGAAATACTTGGCAGCCTTATTTCCGCTGCTGTTCACGGCACTTGCGCCGGTGCCGATCATGGAGCCGTTTGCGGAGAGGTCATAGGAGACAGAGGTGTTCGTGGAGTTAACATAGGTCCAGTCCCAGGTTGATTCCTCACTGCCGGCCTTGAAATGGATGAGGTCGCCGTGATCGTAGCCGCAGACGGTGCAAACGCCGTTTGCGTTGAAGGTGTGAACGCCGTTCGCCGCAACATATTCGGTGTATTTGTCGCCGCAGACGGAGCAGGTGTAAAGGGAATAGCCCGAGGAGGAGCAGGTTGCCGCCTGTCCGACGGACTTGGTGTAGGTGCAGGATTCATGTGCGGTGTTTCCGCTCTTGACCCATGATTCACGGGTATAGTTCGGGATTGCTTTGCCATTGGAGTCATAAGTCCACACGATGGCCATATTCGCCTTGCTGAAGTCGACGGTCGAGTCCGCAGTGGCCAGCGGAACGGTGAAGGTTCTCGTGCCGTATGCGGCAATGGTGGAGCTAGTGAAGGCCAGCGTCTTTGTCGCGGCGTTATATGTCGGCTTTTCGCTGAGATTTGTGATCGCGGTTCCGCTCGTGTAGGTCATGCTGCCGGTCAGACGGACGTTGAATTTTGCGATGGGCGTGCTTGTTGTGTTGACAATGCTGATGATCAACTGCTTGGCAGTCGGATTATAGCGCACACGGGTGTAGACGCTGCCGGAATTGCCGCCGCGGAAGATCGCCGTGCCGAGGATGTCACCCTTGACGGATGCGTTACCGTTGAGCGAGCGGCGCTGATTGCGGATGTACTGCACCTGAGAAAGAAGTGCGGCACCATCGGGGGCGCTGCCTGTCATGGCGTTGTCGGCATCCGTCGGGAAGCCCTGCAAGCCGACAACAACGTTTGCGCCCTGCTGAACCATCGCCTTTGCAATGCTCGCGGGCCATGCGTTGTTGACGCCGCCGGAGGTCTGGGTGTAATCATAATAGTTCATGGTATAGGCCATGGGGACGATGTAATCCGTGATGGCACCGAGCTTTTCGCAGGACTGGCCGTACTGCGCCGTCTGGTAATTGTCCAGAACGATCTCGGGCATGACAGCGGTCGTGAGGATCAGTCCCTTTGACTCGATCTCGGACTGCACGGCGGAGACGAAGTTCGAGACGGTCGTGGTGCGGTAGCTCAGAAGGCGTTGCGCGGCGGTGCTGCCCTCGGAGAAAAGGTCTTCCAGAGACTTGCCGGAGGTCGTGCCGGTCGTGTTTCTGGATTGGAAGATGATATAGCCGTTGGTATCGGTCGTATAGTTGAAATTATTGGTGACGCACAGCGCCTTGGCGACGGTGTTATAGTCCTCCTTGCCCATGTAGGTCTTCAGCTCACTGCCCCAGTCGTAGGTCATTGCGCCGTAGCGGATGGAGTCGAGGTGGATGCCGTCAAGACCGCTGATCGTGACGAGCTTGTCGATGTAATTCTTGATGAAGTAGGTCTGATAGGCGGTGCTGCGCAGATTGACATAGCCCGTGACGCCGTCGTTTGCGTTGTAATAGCCCTTGCCTGCACTTTGCGTCTTGGCATTGCGGTTTTTATAGCCCTCGCGGAAGTGGTAGAACGCCTGTGTCGGGTTTTCGGCAATATACGCATCGTCACGACCGCACATCAGCCATGCGTGGACACGCATATTGCCCTTGTTGGCAATGACGGTTTCCAGCATCGTTGTGTCGAGCGCATCGCCGTCCGTGCCCTTGACGAGGAAATAGATGTCCGTGACCTTGTTGGCCGAGAGATTGGCAAGGACGGTTTTCAGGTTGGCCGTGCTCGAAAAATTGGAGGAATTCAGCCAAAAGCCGACGATTTCCTCATCGGAATGTTCAGCCGTGAGCGTTTCGACAGCGGCAAGATTCTGCGCCGCAGCCGCGGAAGGCGCCGGGCTGACATCGGCTTGGTCGACCTGTGCGGAAAAAACGGTCGAGAGGATTCCCGTAAACAGGAACGCAAGCAGCAAACACGCAAGCGTGCGCCGCAAAAAACCGTGTATTTTCATAATGTGTCCCCTTTCGAAAAAATAGTATTATTAGTTTCAAATTTCGGCGGACTGACCGCCGCAGACGGGTGAGGCGAGCTGCAATTGCAAGCGGCACGGGGCAAAAGGAGCGGACTGCCGCGCTTTGCTCGCAATGGCGCGTGGGGGAGCGGTCGTAACGACGCGTTCGTCTCAGGAGCCGAAGAGAAGAACCTGACCGTTATGATAGCAATAAAGGTCGCTGAAGTCCGAAGTCATGCACGATGCCCAGCCCTGAGCAAATACCGTGAGCGGAAAGTTCTCCAAGGTGTATCCGCATTGCATGGATTCGTTAAAATCCGTGTTTACGATGTCGCAAGCGCAGACCAGCTCCTCGGGCCGCAGCTCTTGACAGATCACTTTGGGTTTTGCATAGTCTTTTTTCATTTCTTACCTCCTGTTCGATTCGAATACGACGAAAAGCCCGAGTGCGACTTGCGAACCTGCATGGACGCAGAGACAAGAGGGCATCGAGTTCTTCAAATTTGTTAAATTTGCGACAGACTGTCTGATATATATATATATATATATATATATAGGCACATACCAATCCATCCTACAACATTTTATAATATAATGGCAAAAAAATCAAGCGTTTTTTACCCTTTTTCCTTGCTTTTTCAGAAATACCATGGTAGAATGAATGCAATGATCATGGGCAAGTGTCCGATAAGGGAGGCGAGCACCTCGGAGCTGTTTTTTGAGATCGCCGCAATGCACTTTCGCCTCCGGAGCGAGGTCGCGCTGCGACTGCGTCACACTTGGCGGACTTTTTTGTGCCCGAGCGTGACTTTGCCCGACTTTTCCTATCTTCTGACGGCGACGCCTGTCCTGCCCGAGCCGGACGGTCAGCACGTCTGCCGCTATTTTGACGCAACGATCGGTGAGGATTACGCTATTTCTTCCGAATCGGGGCGCGAAATGCGCATCTTCCGCAGGCTGCCCTGTGCCGACCCACTGTCGATTGACGACCTTTATCCCCAGCTTGCGCTGCCGCACGTCCTCTTGCGCCACGGGCGCAGGCTTGTCCTGCACGCCTCCTATCTCCGCACGGCGCACGGTGCGCTCCTTTTCACGGCGCCCTCCGGCACGGGAAAATCCACGCAAGCGCGGCTCTGGCGGCAGCACCGCAATGCCCTCATTGTCAACGGCGACCGTGCTGTCCTCGGCTTTTCGGATGATCGGCCGACTGCCTTCGGCTACCCCTGCAACGGCTCGTCCGAGGAGTGCTTAGCGTTGAATACGCCCGTTTGGGCGGTCGTAGCCTTGCGGCAGGCACCGAAAAACGCCGTACGCCGTCTCACGGGAGCAGAGGCCGTGCGATGCCTGCTCAACGGGAGCTATCTTCCGCCGGAGCATCGAGACGATCTGCCCCTTGCCTTCGAGCTGGCGGCCTCGCTTGCCGAGTCGGTGCCGATCTTCGAGCTTTCGTGCGTCCCGGACGCTTCCGCCGTCGAGACACTCGAGGCCGCCCTTTCCGTAATCGAGGAGGATTCATGAATCTCGTAAATCTGCTGCTTTACAAGGGAACGCTGGCCCGTCAGCCCGTCGCGGGAACCTTCGAGCTGACTGCGCGCTGTAATCTCTCGTGCAAAATGTGCTATATCCACAATGCCGACTGCGACGGTGCGCTGCGTGCGCGCGAGCTGACCGCTCGACAATGGCTCGACATCGCAGATCAAGCCGCCGCAGCCGGAACGCTTGTCCTGCTCCTGACGGGCGGCGAGCCGATGCTCCGCACCGACTTTTCCGAGATCTATCGCGGCTGCGCCGAGCGCGGCTTCCTCATCACCGTCAACACCAACGGAACGTGCATTACCCCCGAGCTTACGGAACTTTTCCGCCGCCATCCGCCGCTGCGCCTGAATGTTTCGCTTTACGGAATGTCGGCGCAGACCTACGAAGCCCTCTGCGGAAACGGCGAGATGTTCGCCCGTGTCACGGAGAATCTGCGCAAGTTGCGCTCGATGGGCGTGAGCGTACAGATCAATTTCACCGCAACACCGCTGAATTGCGCCGATATTGCCGCTGTCAAGCAATTTGCCGACGAGATCGGCGCAACGCTCCAGTTTACCGCCTATTCCTTCCCCGAGGTGCGCACCGCCGAGCGGCGCAAGGAGACGTTCGAACGCTTCACACCGACGCAGTGTGCCGCTGCAAGCGTCGAATATATGCGTCTTACGCACGAGGGAGAGTCCCTTTCCCGTTTCTGCGCCGACCCACCGCCGGGCGGCGAGGACTGCAAAAGCCTCAGCGACAAGGTTCGCTGCCGTGCCGCCCGTGGGTCATACTGGATTACCCATCGGGGCGAAATGCTGCCGTGCGGAATGCTGCCGTCTGTCTCCCATTCCGTCTGTGAGAAAGGCTTCCTCGGCGCGTGGGATGCGCTGGTTTCGGATTTTTCCCGTGTCAAAATGCCCTCCGACTGCGTCTCGTGCGAAAATTACGCACGCTGCGAGGTCTGTCCGGCAATTTGCTATGCCGAAAACGGCGCCTTTGACGCAGTTCCCACCTACATCTGTCAAAAAAACGCCATTTACCGTGAAAAACTGCGCCGCGCCGCAGAGGAAACGAGGTCCGCGCCATGATGATCGACCCGAATTTTATCCTCCGAGAGGTCGCAGGGGAGACTCTGCTGATCTCGCTGGCGGATATTTCCGAAACAAAAAGGCTCCTGTGCCTGAACGAAATCGGCCGTGAGATCTTCCTCCTGCTCAAGCAGGGCAGGGAAGAGGAACAGATTGTAAACGCCTTACTGGAGGAATATGCGGTCGAGGAGGACACGCTCCGTGACGATGTTCGGGAATTTCTGACGGAGCTTGAACGCTTCGGCGTCCTGCGTGACCGTGCTTGAGAGGTGGTGCACCATGAAAAGAATTCTTTCCCTGATCCTTGCTGCCGTCCTCCTGACTGTCGCGCTGTGCGGCTGTACGGAGGAAGACACCCCGCAGACAACGACACGGAACGCCGCAACCGCGGAAGAGGAAATGGCCGAACGCTTTAACGCGGCGCTTGCCCTTCTCGAAAATGTCGGCAGCTATGCCGTGCGCGGCTCGGTTATCTCCTCGGCCGAGGTCATCCCTGCCGACGGAAGCTACGGCGAAGCTGCGACGCTTAACGTTCCGTTTGAGATGACTGTCAGCGCCGACAGCTTTTCCCTCCGATCCGAGGGCGGAGATCTTCCTCATTCGACCTATTTCGACGGGGAGCATTATTATGTTTCCGTCGATGAGCTCGATCTGCGATATCGCAGTGAGAAAAACGATTATTATGATTATTCGGCCGAAGGCTACTTTTGCGCGATCAACGCGGAGGCGGTCTTTTCGCCCGAAATTACCGAAGAAAACGGAAAGACGGAGCTGCGCTTTCGGATTCCGTTCGGACTTTACGGCTCGGAGGCTCTGTCCGCTTGGCTCGGCGACCTGATCGACGAAACCTGCGCCTTGAGCAATATTCAGGCTGTCCTCACGGTCGCGTCCGACGGTCTGCCGGAGAAGCTGTATCTGTTCTTCACGACCGTCACCGATTTTTCCGGCGACAGCATCCGTCAGGAGCTGGTCGTTGACCTGACCTTCTCCGACTTTTCCGTGGCGAGCGTTACGCCGCCGGACAGCATGGACGGTTATACCGACCGCACCGAAGCGGAGCCGGGTACCTCAGAGGATTTCTTGGAGATCCCACCCGAGGATTTGCAATAATGCTTTTTCACCTATTGAAAATCGAAAAGGGGAGAGCTTCGACCTTTTCGCTTGCATATTCTGACATTTTTTAGGAGGTATTGACACAAATGAAACACTTCGGACGCCGACTGTCCGTACTGCTGGTGCTTTGTCTGCTCGTTTCCGCTCTCGTTCCCGTCGGGAGCGTCGGCGCGGTGGACATCACCCAGATCACGATCACGGATTTGGCAAAGGCATCGTCCTCATTTGCGACCCAGCTCAAGACAGCCGTCACCGCAGGGTCGAAGGACGCAAACGGAGTCTATTCCGACTTCGCCTTCCCCGGCAAACTGACCCATTCCTCGCAGTCTATCGAAACGGAGGCTTTCACGCTGATGGCGGCAAGTGCCCTGACGCTGCTGGCTGACGGCTCCGACGGCTCCGTCACGATCGAAAGCAAGGCCATCACCTTCCAAACCGATACCGTGACGGGCGGCAAGGGGACGACCCTGACGAAGGGGCAGTACATCGACCTTGCCGAGCGTGTGGTCAGCTTTGCCGGCACGCTGGGCTATCTGCCGCACAGCTTCAACCGTCCCTCAGACGGCACGAAAACCTACGACGGACGCATCACGGTCTACTCTCTGCCGCTGATCTTCGCAGAGGCTCTGGCCGCATACTCTTCCACCGGAAAGCTCCCGTCGGCCGTCACCTTCGTCCCGACGCACGTCTCCGCAAAGTCGACGATTGTCGATCCGATTGAGCCGAGCGAATCATCCGATGAGAGCGCGTCGAGCGAACCGACCGAACCGACAGAAACGACCACCGCCGCCCCCACCGAGCCGGAGGGCATCAGCCTCTCCGTGATTGCCCTTGAGGGCTATCAGATCAAGGAATTTGTCGAAGAGAACTACGCAACGCCGAACTACAGCACCCTCTCCACGGGCGACGTGGTCTATCCCGCGCAGATGATGTACATGATGTGCAAGGCCATTGTCGACATTTCCGAGGGCAGCCTCACGAACACCTATGACATCCCGACCATGAGCGAGGCCGGCAACCCCAACGGCTCGGTTACGACGGGAAAGATCGCCAAAAGCGAATATGTCACGCTGGCGAAAAACGTCATAGCGTTCATGGACAAAAATTCACAGGCGCCGAATTATTGCACCTGCTCGCTCGGCACGATCGAGTTCGATGCGGCGTTCTATTTTTACGCATCCATCCTCAGCGGCTACTACGATAAGAAGACTCTGCCCGATTCCGTCTCCGTCGCCAACTTCTCCGTGACCATCGGCAATCTGGGCGGAACGACGGCCTCCTCCGGCAATGCGACCTTCGGCGCGGACTACTCGTCCCTGTCGGCCTACACCGTCCCAACGAGCAACTGTCAGTCGACAAATGCCACCATCATCGCCGTCGCAAAGACCGGCATCAAGTATTCCTCCGGCTCGCACGGCGGCTATGCCAACCCGACGAATACCTATCAGGCCATGTTTAACCTCATGGAATACCTCAATGCAAAAACGAGCTATTCTTACTATTCCAACACCTCCAAGGGCGCGCTCGGCACATGGAACGCCAAAAGCGGCAACTGCTGCGACATGGCACACCTGATGAATGCCTGCGCCCGTTCCCTCGGCGTTCCCGCCCGTTACCGCCATGGCTACTGCATCTTCTCATCCGGCCTCAGAACGGGTCACGTCTGGGCAGAGGTCTACTGCGGCAGCAGCTACGGATGGAAGACCGCCGATCTTGTCAGCGCATCGAACTACCTCGGCTACAAAACCAGCACGACTTCCTACTACATGAGCGGTGACAAGACGATCACCCTCCCGTTCTGACGAAACAGCAAAGGAGAGTTACCGATGAAAAAAAGATTCATTTCCATGCTCCTGCTTCTTGCCATGCTTGTTTCGTGCCTTCCGGGAGCAATGGCAACACAAGCGGCGGCAGCGGTCGACACGGATGATCTGATCGTTGCCGACTGGCTCAATGCAAGCACCGTCACGACGCGCGGCGCAGATACCATCCTGTCGGAATATGCCGACGCCGGGATCACCGACGTCTATCTGCTCGTCAAGGGCACCGGCGGTAAGGTGGCGTGGAATTCGACCGCTTGCACGGCTCGTGTGTCGAACTACTCTTATGATATCCTCGAGGCGACCTGTACGGCCGCAAAAAAATACGGCATCCGTATCCATGCGTGGATTATGGCCGCGCGCGATGACACCTACGCCGCAAGCCATTCCTCTGCGTTGGCATGGCACTTCCGTGTCGGACAAGGCTCAGAGGTCAATCAATACATGAACCTGCGTGATGCGGGCTATCGGAGCTATATGACCTCGCTTGTCAAGGAGCTTGCCGCCTATGACATTGCCGGCATCCACCTCGACACCATCCGCTACGGCGCGCTGTATTACGACTGGGGTCAGAACGCGCGTGAAAACCTGATCAACAATTACGGCATCACTAAGGCGGAATACAATGCCGCCACGCTCGCCATGTGCGTCACCGCCGGGTACAAATACTACGTCGGTGACGACGGCTACTATCGATACAGCTCGAGCGGCACCACCGCAACGGGCGTCAATTTCGCGCAGGCATTGGCAGGAAGCGGCTCGACCGATGCGAAAAACGGCGCAAAGAAATTTATGCAGATGCGTATTGACACCGTGACGGATTTCGTCAAGGTCGTTCGGGATGCAGCAGGGGACAAGATCATCTCTGCGGCCATCATGCCCGAGGGCGTGACGAGTGAATACTCCGCCGGTGTTTACGGACAGTCTCCGTCCGCATTGAAGGATGCGCTGGACTACGTCTGCGTCATGTCCTATGCCAGTCAGTACGGCGGCGCTTCGACATGGCCGGCTACCCTCGCAAAGGAATGTGCCGCCGTCGGCTGCAATGCCGTGGCCGCCATCCAGACCTTCGACTGCGAAAACTCCAACGCCGACCCAACCTGCACCGATATCTACAACGAGTGCACCAATGTCCTCACCACACGCAAGACGGTCAACGCCGACGCCTCCTATTCGGGCAAGATCCTCGGCTTCTCCTTCTTCCGAGGGGCAAAAATGTGCATTGCCGGTGCCTATGTTAAAGACAGCACAACCCTCAATATTAAGGTACATAACGAGGACGAGGCCGGCACCTCCGTGACCAAGCTCGTTTTCACCATGAAAAACGGTGTCACCATTCAGGACATCTCCAACAAGAGCGGCTGGGGCAGCAGCACCTTCACCATCAGCACCGACAAGAAGACGTTGACCATTTCCAACAGCAGCGGAGCTCTCGGCAAATACGGCAGCGGCTCCTTCGATATCACCTACTCCGGAACGGTCAGCGACACGGCAGGCGCCTGTATGCTCACCGTCTATAACAGCTCCGGCGAGGACTATGCCTACTGTAACACTTATTTCCCTGCGCATGAGCACTCCTACACTGCTGCCGTCACGACCGCCGCGACCTGTACCGCCAACGGCGTTAAGACCTATACCTGTTCCTGCGGCGATCGTTACACCGAGACGATTGCAGCCGTCGGCCATACCTATGTCAATAACGTTTGCTCTGCCTGCGGCGATGTGCACGATTACGATCTGCTCCATTTTAAGTCGGGCAGCAGCGAGCTCGGCTGGAGCTGGGAGCTGATGTACAGCCCCACCACCGCCGTTTCGTTTAATCCCTCCGGCGACGGCACCATGATCGGCACGACCGGCAATAATACAAATAAGTGGACAAACTATTTCGTCGTCAAGCCTTCCGGTACCTGCTCCTATGAGCATACAATCTGCAAGGACGACGTGGTTCAGGTGCGGTTCCGCTACACGGTGACGAGCGGTACGACGGGTACGGTCACCCCCGATTTCCGCTTTTATAAAAAAGGTTCGACGGAGCTGACGCTTTGGTCGGGCAACGCCACCAAGAGCGTGAATCTTTCCTCGACCGACTGGCAGATTGTCACGATTCCGCTTGTCAGCGAGAATTATGCCGTCGGTGACGTGATCAATCGCATTGCTTTTGCCCCGTTCAAGGGAATGTCCGAGGTTGCGGCGAAGGTCGAGGTCGATTATATCTACATCGGTCAGCCGAAAAATGCCCCCGATCAGAACAGCCTTCCTTCCGGCGACCTCCTCGATTTTAAGGAGGGCAGTCCCGAAACGCAGTGGAAGTGGAAGCTTACCAACGGCACAACCGAGAATGTGACGATCTCCACTGCCGGCAACGGCAGCATCTCCGGCACCAGCAGCGATGCCGAGGGCATCAACGCAGCCTATCTCTGCTTCGAGACGGGCAGCACCGCCAACTACAGCCACACCATCGCAGAAGGCGACATTGCGCAGGCACGCTTCCGTATCAAGGTTCTCAACAATGTCAACAATGTTACGTCGGTAACGCCGGACTTCCGCTTCCACCATGCCGACGCCGACAGCACTGCCTACACCGCCTTCAGCGGCAACGGCACACAGTCTGTTTCGCTCGAGACGACCGCATGGCAGACTGTCACGGTTTCCTTCGTCGGCTCGAAATATCAGGTCGGTGACGTCATCGACGGTGTTCTCTTCGGGCCCTTCGGTGCGACCAAACGCATCTGTGCTGAGATCGAGGTTGACTATATCTACATCGGCCACCCCTCGGGCGCACCGGATCAGAGAGCTGCGTATGACGGCACACTGATCGATTTCAAGGCCGGCAGCGAAGAGACAACATGGGACTGGAAAATGGCGCACGGCGCAACGGACACCGTGACCTATGATACAACGGGCAACGGCTCTGTCCTCGGCACTACCTCCTCCGATTCGGCAAACAATGCGCCGTATCTTCTCGTCTGGCAGCGCGGAGCCTGCTCTTTCCGCCATACGATTGCAAAGAACGATGTTGTGCAGGTTCGCTTCCGTTGGGACGTCAAGAATCATCCTTACGGGATCACGAAGGTCACGCCCGACATTCGCTTCAACATGGACGGCAATGTCACCGAGAATTTCAAGTCATGGACGAACAATGCGACGCAGTCGTTCTCTCTCGACGAAACCGGTTGGATGGTCATGACCGTCCCGATTGCCGGCTCGACCTATCAGGTCGGAGACACCGTCAACCGCGTCCTCTTCGCGCCCTTCCGTTCGAATAATGCCATCGGCGCAACCGTAGAGGTCGACTATATCTATATCGGTGAGCCGGAAAATGCGCCTTATTGTACGGGCGTTCATCGTGACGCGGAAACTTGGTCAACGGGTGCAAAAACGCATTTGTCTTATTGCTATTCCTGCCGTGAGAGCAAGGAATACCCCTGCTACTTCGTGGAAGCCGAGCGCGTCGAGGCAACGTGCAAAAAGGACGGCTACGTTGTTTATGTCTGCGGCGGACACCTCGACGAGAGCGGTGAACTGGTCAGAGACGCCCACTCCGGCAGCGGCTGCGGCAATACCTATACCGAAGTCCTAAAGGCGACTTCCATGGCGAACGGCGGCCATTCCTACACATCCAAGGTCACCAAAACTCCCACCTGTACAGTGGCCGGTGAAACGACCTATACCTGTAAGCTCTGCGGCGGAACCAAGACCGAACCGATCAAAGCCAAAGGGCATACTCCCGTCACCGATGCAGCGGTTCCGGCCACCTGTACCGATTCCGGCCTGACCGAAGGCTCCCACTGCTCCGTCTGTAAAGCGGTCATCGTCGCGCAAAAAACGGTCAATGCCCTCGG
>CAZKSR010000016.1:0-29727 GCA_964555465.1 uncultured Oscillospiraceae bacterium | reverse complement strand
CGCTCGATCACAGACGCTGATCGCACATTCTAGTCCTGCTCGTCGGAATTGTTGATGATTGCGCTCGGATCGTAATTGACGATGACGCTCATATCAAGGAGCGACTGAATGTCGCTGACCTGCGTGCCAAAGACATCCAGGCGTACCAGCATAGCACAGTCGGCAAGGCAGGTAACGTCCGTCAGCTCGGCATTGTAATCCAGATTGACATAGGCAAGCAGGGGTTGTCCCGACAGGGCTTCGACGCTCGTCAGGCTGTTATAGGAGGCATAGAAGGTCTGAAGCTGCTCCATCACGGGAAGCTCGGGAAGTGCCGTAACGCTGTTGTGGCTGATGTCGATATAGGTCAGGTTGACAAGCTTTGCCATCGCGTCGATCGAGCTGAGACGGTTATGGGAAAGGTCAAGATAGGTCAGCTTCGTGCAGGAGACAAGGCAGGATACGTCGGCAATGCGGTTATTGGCGGCGGTGAAATATTCCAGGCTGTCCATGGAGACAAGGATGCCGACATCCATAAGCTGATTGTTATCGGCAATCAGGGTGACCAGATTTTTCGAATTTTCCAGCGGCGCGAGGGTCGAGAGGTTGTTATTGGCGATATTCAGTTCCCGAAGCGCCGGCATTTTGCTCAGACTGCTCAGAAGGTTGACGGCATTGGTTTGAAGGTTCAGCGTTTCCAGATGGGACAGCTCCTCCAGCGCCGAGATGTCCTGAATACTGTTGTTCGAGAGGTCAAGTGTGACAAGGCTCGTCGCGTTGGCCAGAGAAGAAATATCGGTCAGTCCACACTCGGAAAGATTCAGCTCCGTCAGCTCGGGCAGAAGGCCGATGTATTTCAGCGTCTGGGCGGAGATCGCACTGCCGGAAACGTCCAACGTCTTTAGCGCGAAGAGCTTGGAAAGGAAGGAATAGTCCTCGGCGGAGCTGTCCCGAATGACCAGCGATTCGAGGTTTTCAAAGTATTGCAGGTCAGACAGAACGGTGATCTCCGCAGGAAGCTCAAGCTCGGTGATCGACCACAGATCGGAGGAAAGCACCGCCTCCGAATCGGACAGGCAGAGCGTGTCACGGATGATCGTCTCCAGCTCAGGCGAAGCAAAGCGGATCTCCTGCACCACGCCGACAAGGAGGTAGCTCGTTTCAAACAAGGGGCTGACCAAGCCGTCGTGCGAAACGGCGATCGCGCGGACGGACGAGGTGCCGGCGTCCAAAAAGAGCGGCTCGGCGTACGGCGCGTCGGCGGTCGAAGGATAGCGGTCGGACAGGCTGTAATAGATCGTATGCGGGGAGGTCATCGTCACCGAGATCAGATCATGGTACTCCCCTCCCTCCGGCGTAACGACGGGCGCGTCGGGTCGCAGGGCGTCCAGCTCAGCACGGACGGCGGCATCGGCAATGCCGTCAAGCATGATCTGTGCATCCATGAGCTTGTCCTGCATCACATAAACGGCGGAAAGCTTGGCGTACAGCGCGGCATCGGGTTTACGTTGAATGGCCTTGACAAGGTTTCGCTCAGCCTGCGTGAAGTTATTGTCGGCAAGGTTGGCATCTACCAGCGCAAGGACAAGGTCGACATTCTCCGGCTCGTTCTGTACGGCATATTCATACCACATAACGGCGCGGTCGATATTCCCGTCGGCAAGGGCGTCATCGCCCCACGATTTCATATGATCCGCCGTAAAAACAAAATATAACACGCCGAATGCGGCGGAGACAAGCACCGCAAGAACGATCAGGACGATCAATGCTTTTTTCATTTTCGCATACTCCGTTCCTTTGAAGGTATCCCATATATTATACACCTCCGCAAAAGGGAAGTCAACATAAAACCAAATCACATTCGCAAATCCGAAAAAACCGCCCTCGTTTCTTTGAAAAAACGAGGGCGGTTCAGGGCTATCTGCCGCAGCCGCAGCCGTCGGATTCCGGGAAGAAGGCGCGCATCGGGAAATCGATGCGGCTGAACAGCTCGCAGGGATCCTCCTCGCAGCCCTCGTCGTCGCAGCATTCTCTGGTCGGTGCGCAATACTCCCCTGCCGAGACGGACAGCTGCGTGTCTCTCTCCAGACGGACGGTCGAAAACTGTCCGATGCTGACATACAGCCGTCTGCCGTCGCCCGAGGTGACGAGGTCTTCGTCGAAAAGCGCGGCAATGGCTTCGGGGATGGTAACGACCTCCGTCTCCGTACCGCCGTCGACGACCTCCCGAACCGTAGAGGACAGAACCATCGGATCCAGTGCCTCCGCGACCGCATCGGGATTGCCGCGGCTGAGCAGGCTCTCCGCCGTGGGTGCCGCCTCTCCGCTTGTGAAGATCTTGGCCTTCGTGCGGCCGCCGTACAGGACGGTGCGCTTGGTGAAAATACTGAGTCCCGTGATGCTCACGGGTCTGGAAACGCCCTGAAGCGATTCGCCCGAGATCCGATAGTAATAGATAAGGTCGATGGCGTAATACCCCGGCTTATAGGCCAGAGCCTCCACCGTCACATCGACGTACAACAGCTCTGCCGAGCGCACCTTTGTGCTTGCGGCGGCGTCGAGTGCGGTCTGCGAGGACGTGGTCGGGTAAACCCGCAGATATTCAATGCAATCTTTGTCCAGACAGCAATCGGTGATCTGCATGGTATGGATGCAAACGGGCCGGTTGATGGAAAGGTCACCGGCGCATTGCGCTGTATTTTCCGGCATAAAAATCCCTCCTGTTGGTTTTCAAGCAAAAGCTGCTTTCACAACATAGTATGCGCCCGACGACGAAGTGTGATAGTTTGCAATTCCCGATAGACAAATCTTGACGATTGTGATACAATATATGATATAAAAGAGTCGTGTTGGGAGGATGCGTATGAAAACGGATGTACTTGGCATACGATATGATAACATCACAATGGAGCAGGCCGTTGAGCTGGGCTGCAAGCTGATGAACGGCGACAAAGCGGCCTATTGCGTTACGCCGAATGCGGAGATGGCATACGAGGCCCTACATTCGTCCGAAATTCGTGAGCTTCTGAACGGTGCCGACCTGATCCTCCCCGACGGTGCCGGTGTGGTGCTCGGGGCGAAAATCATCAAAAGGCCGCTGAAGCAGAAGGTCGCCGGAATCGAATTTGCGCAAAATATCCTGCCGAAGATGGAGTCGACGGGAAAACGACTGTATCTCCTCGGCAGCAAGCCCGGCGTCGCGGAGGCGGCGGCGAAAAAAATGCTCGAAAAATGTCCGAAGCTGCAAATCTGCGGCACGGCCGACGGCTATTTCAAGGACGAGGCCGAGGTCGTTCGGAAAATCAACGATTCGCAGGCCGACGTTCTTTTCGTCTGCCTCGGCTTTCCGAAGCAGGAGCATTTCATGCGAAACCATCAGTCCGAGCTGAATGTGCGCCTGATGATCGGTCTGGGCGGAACGCTCGACGGCATCGCCGGCAACATCAAGCGTGCGCCGAGGTGGATGATCCGCCTTCAGCTTGAGTGGCTCTATCGGCTCATCAAGGAGCCAAAGCGTCTCGGTCGAATGATGCGACTGCCGAAATATGTTTTTGCGGCGGTCAAAGTGAGAATGAAAGGGGCTTAAAAATGGGAAAGCTGATCGTGTTTGAGGGAACCGACGGTTCCGGTAAGTCTACGCAGTTCCATCTTTTGACGAAGCGTTTGCAGGCAATGGGGATTGACTTTCGGACGATGGAATTTCCCCAGTATTCCGAGCAATCCTCGGCGCTGATCCGAATGTATCTGGGCGGCGAGTTCGGTGCCCGTCCCTCGGATGTCAACGCCTATGCCGCATCGACCTTCTATGCCGTCGACCGCTATGCGTCGTATCGCAAGGTCTGGCGAAAGTATTACGAAAACGGCGGCATCATGCTCTCCGACCGCTACACCACCTCCAATGCCGTCCATCAGGCCTCGAAGGAGCCGGAGGAGAGCCGCGAGGATTTCTTCCGCTGGCTCTATGAGTTCGAATATCGCCACATGGAACTTCCGAAGCCCGATGTCGTCATATATCTTGACGTACCGACCGAGCTGGCCGGCCAAATGCTGCGCAAGCGCGAAGCGAGCACGAATACCCACGCCGACATCCACGAGCAAAACATGGACTATCTGCGCGTCTGTCGGAATACCGGTCTGCAAGCCGCCAAATACTATGGCTGGACGATCATCGACTGCGCAAGCAACGGGAAAATGCGCTCGGTCGACGATATCCACAACGAAATTTTCGAGATCGTTCGCAAAAGCCTGGAGGTCTGAATATGGTCTGTATCATCTTGGGAAACGGCTTTGAGGAAGCCGAGGCTCTTGTGCCCTGCGACCTGTTGCGTCGTGCCGGCGAAACGGTTCTCTTGGCAGGTATCGGCTCTTTGGAAATCACCGGCGGTCACGGCATCACCGTTCGCGCTGACTGTCTCGCGGATGAGGTCGATTGGACGCAGGCGGAAATGCTTGTCCTGCCCGGCGGCCTCGGCGGAGTTGCGGCAATTCTCGGCTCCGACAGCGTCCTGAGCGCGGTCAAGGCTCTGTCCGAAAAAGAAGACACCTACATCGCCGCCATCTGCGCCGCTCCCACGGTTTTGGCACGGCTCGGCCTTCTGGTCGGCAGACGGGCGACCTGCTACCCCGGCATGGAGGCCGAGATGTGCGGTGCCGTTCTTTGCGACGAAGCCGTCGTCCGTGACGGAAGGTACATCACGGGACGTGCCGCCGGTGCCGCGCAGGAATTCGGCCTTGCTTTGGTAGAGGTTCTCTGCGGCACGCAGACCATGCAAAAAGTCGCGAACGGGATCGTTGCCCGATAGGAGGGATAATATGTCCGATCAAAATAAATTTCCGAATTCGGAGGAGCTGTCACTCGATGCACTGATCGAGGAGACGAAGCTCCAAATCGACGCCGCTCCCGGCGAGATTGTCGACGAGGATGCCTCCGGCTTGTCGGAAGCCGCAATGCAGGAGGAGTCCGCTCTTCAAGCCGCGCCCGACCTCGAGCCCGCGCCGCAGTCCCCTATCGATGATTTTATGCCGGATTTCGGGGATGCCTTTGCCGACTACGGTGAGTATACCCAGCCCGAGGAATCGATTGAGCCCATCGGAGACTATGAAATCGATGAGGAATATGAAGAAGATGACGAGGAATCGGAAGCAAGCGATGACACAACGCCGCCCGAAAAGCCGAAACGCAAGACCGGCAAGCGCTTCATTCCCCTTTTCGTCAAAATTCTTCTCTATGTTGTCATTGTCGGCGTGATCGCCGTCGGCCTCGGCTTCGGCGCGTGGGAATGTGCAAAGGATGTGCTTGCTTTCGGCCGCTCCGACGAGAAGGTAACGGTCGAAGTCAAGCAGGACGACACCGTCGAGGATATTGCCAAAATGCTCGAAGACAAGGGCATCATCAAGTATCCGTGGCTCTTTGAGCTTTATTGCAGCTTTACGGATTCCGGTGAGAAGATGGATCCGGGCATCTACGAGCTGTATTACAACTATGACTATCATGCGCTGGTCAGCGGCATGATCGAGAACAGCCCTGCCCGTGTGACCGTCCGTGTCACCATACCCGAGGGCTACTCCGCCCTTCAGATTTTCAAGCTCATGGAGCAGAACAATGTTTGCAGCGTCGAGGCGTTGCAGGAATGTGCCGCAAGCCAAGAATTCTCCTATTGGTTCCTGGAGGGAATCCCCTATGGCGAAAGCAACCGTCTCGAGGGATTCCTCTTCCCCGATACCTATGATTTCTACGAAAATGACACGCCCGAAAGGGTGCTGGACAAGCTTCTGTCCAACTTCAACAAGAAGTTCGGTGAGCAGGCGCAGACCAGACTGGAGGCTTTGAACTCGGAGCTTGCCGAGCGGCTCCGCTCGGCCGGTTATGACGAAACCTATATCAAGAAGAACACCATCACCCTCTATGACCTCATCACCATCGCCTCCATGATTGAGAAGGAGACGGCGGCGTATGATGAAAGCGCGGTCATTTCCTCCGTCATCTATAACCGCCTTTGCAATCCGGGAACCTATCCCTATCTCAACATCGACGCCACGGTGGTCTATGCCCTCGGCGGATCGATCAGCGGCGGCCTGACCTATCAACAGACGCAGATCGACAGCCCGTACAACACCTATGTCGTGCAGGGTCTGCCGATCGGCCCGATTTCCAACCCCGGCTTGTCGAGCATTTCGGCGGCATTGTACCCGTCGGATACCGATTATTATTACTATGCGCTCGACAACTCCACGGGATATCACCACTTCTCCAAGACCTATGAGGAACATCAGCGATTCCTGGAGGCGCAAGGCGATGAAGAAACCTGAGCTGCTCGCTCCGGCAGGAGATATGGAACGGCTGAAAATGGCCGTCCTGTACGGTGCTGATGCGGTATATCTGGCAGGGACAAGCTTCGGAATGAGGTCGTTCGCGGGGAATTTCCCCCCGGACGAGCTGCCGCAGGCCGTTCGCTTTGCACATGAGCACGGGGTCAAGGTTCACGTCACCGTGAACACCATGCCGCGAAGCAATGAGCTGAGCGCCTTGCCGCCGCATTTGGAGCTTTTGGATGCCTCCGGTGTGGATGCACTTATCATTGCCGACCTCGGGGTCTTTCAAATGGCAAAAAAATATGCGCCGCACTGCGAGCGTCATGTTTCCACGCAGGTCAGCATCGCAAACTATGCCTGCGCCAACGCATGGCATGAGCTTGGCGCGCACCGTGTCGTTCTGGCAAGGGAGCTGTCTCTTGAGGAAATCCGCACAATTCGGCAAAATACGCCGAAGGAGCTGGAAATCGAAGCGTTCGGCCACGGCGCGATGTGTGTGTCTTACTCCGGACGTTGCCTTTTGTCCAACTATATGACGGGCAGAGACAGTAACCGCGGTGCCTGTGCGCAGCCGTGCCGCTATCAATATGCGCTGATGGAGGAAAAGCGGCCGGGCGAGTATTTCCCCGTTTTTGAGGATGAAAAGGGCACCTATATCATGAATTCCCGTGATATGTGCATGATCGATCACATCGACGATCTGATGGATGTTGGCGTGGATTGCCTGAAGATTGAGGGGCGCGCCAAATCCGCCTACTATGCGGCCATCGTCACGGGCGCATACCGCCATGTGATCGACGATGTAGCGAACGGACGGCCGATTGACCCCGTCTGGCGTGATGAGGTTGAGCACGTCTCGCACCGCCATTATGCAACGGGCTTCTATTACGGCCAGCCGGGGCAGTTTTTCGAAAGCTCGCGCTATATCCGCTCATGGCAGGTCTGTGCCATTGTCACCGACTGCGAGGAAAGCGGCATGGCGACCCTGTCTTTGCGCAATAAATTCTCTGTTGGAGACGAGCTGGAGCTGGTCGGCCCCGATCTCAGGCCGTTCTCCTTCCCTGCTGCCGAAATGTGGGACACGGACGGTCTGCCTCTGACTGAACCGAAAACGCCGCAGATGACCTTCCGTATGCAGCTTCCGAAGCCCGTGCCCCCTCTGAGCATCCTTCGCCGTGCCGTCGACCTCTCCCCCAAATAAACAACAAATCCCCGATAGAAATCGCTTCTATCGGGGATTTTCATGGTTAAAAATCGAATTTTGAGGCAAGGCGTGCCGGCGGCTGCCGCAGCAAGCGCAGCAGCGGCAGGACGGACAGAAGCAGCCGACAAAGACCGACAGCCAGCGTCACAAGAGCGGCCGCCTGCCACGGAAGCAGGAGCGATATCTCGACCGACGGCAGCGCGGACAGAACGGCGATTGTCAGATACGTCAATACGCCCGTCGGAAGCGTCGTGGTCAGGAAGATCAGAGCCGCCTCCGTCGCAAAAACACCCATCAGCTTTCTTTTCGGGATGCCCAGAAGACGGTAGACGCAGATCATGCCGATATTCTCGCGGACAACGGAGCGCTGCAGGAGATAGAGCATCACAAAGCACAGCAAAATGACCGTGAGTGTAACGATGGTTCGGGCATCAAGCCGTGTCTGGGTCGATGCGCGGTAGGAATTCATGTCTGCACTGTATCGGTCGGTAACATAGACCTGAATTTGCTCCGCCAGCTCCTCCGGCATGGCGTTAATTGCCTCCCGAACGGCAGCCTTATCCTCACAATAGAGGAAGAACTTTCCGGTCAGCATCGCCTGTAAATGATGCTCCAAATACTCGTCTGCGATGACCATGGAGGCATAGGTATCAGCCTCAACCGTCCCTCGGATGGTGTAGATCTGCTGACTTTTGGTGTTATAGGCGCCGCCGATCTTGCTCGCATAGGCAGCACCGGCGTTATTCGTCACGATAAGGCAGTCAAGATAAGTGAGATCATAATTCTCATACTCGCCCAATTCGTACAGGTCTGAAAGCGTAATGAGCTCATTGCCGCTTGCACCTATGGACGCCAAGGCCTGTGTGGAGAGATAAAGGGTCGGTTCGCCGCTGTCGCAGATGCCGACAATTTCGGGCGCGATGTTCATCTTTTGGTAATGCAGCCGCTCACCTATGAAGTAGGATACGTCCTCAATGCCGCTTTGCAGGATGCCGTCGCTGCTGATGAGCTTTTCCAGCACGCGACGGTCGACAACGATCTCGTCGGGCTGATTCGGCATACGCCCATAGATGAGGTCGTTTTCATCCAGACGCGACAGACGGGAATAGCTGAAGCCCGAGAGGTTCAGGGAAAGGTCGCCCATTTGTCGGAACAGCTCCGTCTCGTAGTAGGCAGGCTTCGCAGGCTGTGGGATGTAGTCAAAGTCCAGACCCACGGTATTAAGATAGCCTGTAAATTCCCGAACCAGCGGTCGAAGCGTGACCACATCGGACTGCGTGCCTTCGCCTCTCGTAAGCTCAATCTCCAGAATATGGGAGTCGGTGGTAATGAAGTCCTCGGGGCGGATGGTGGCAATCATCAAATAGTCTGCCGTAGTGAGGAGGGTCAGAAGGGTCAGTGCGATGAGGAAAATACGCATCCCGACACGGCGGAAGCCTTTGGCGTGCAGCAGTCTGCGTCCCTCCTGCCAGATCATGGCGGCGGAGATGCCCTTGCCCACGCGACAGGTCGGTGTCTCGTCCGGCTTCGGAGAATCGCCTTCCTTTTGCGCTTCGATGCTGAGAGTCGGCCGTTTCCCTTCGCGCAGGGTCGGTGCCTCCGTCGGCGCAGAGCAACTGATGCTGCGGCTGTCGTCCAGCTTGATAACGATACGATCCTTCAGCGCCAAGATGGTGACGGCAATCGGCTCCGCGCCCTCCTCCCGAAGGAGGCGAAGCTCCAAGCCCTCCGACTGCACCGCACTTTCGTCGTAATCCCCGGCGTAGAGTGCGCCGTCTGCGCTCAGCATCTCCTCGCGCACCCATTCACTGGAATCGGAGGATATCTCTCCGTCTTTCAGGGTAATGATGCGGTCGGCGTAGAAGCGCGCGATCTGCTCCTCATGCGTAACCATCACGACAAGCGAGTGTCGGGAAATATCGCGAAGGAGGTTGCAGATGTTGATGGTATTGGCCTGATCGAGGTTGCCCGTCGGTTCATCGGCAAAAATGACGCGAGGTCTGCGCGCCAAGGCTCTTGCGATGGCGACACGCTGCTGCTGGCCTCCGGACAGGTCGCTGACCTTGCGCCGCGCAAAGCGATCCATGTCCACCTCCTGCAATGCCGCATGAACTCTTTGGAGCTTTTCCCGATAGGACAGGTCAAGCGCATGGAGGCCGAGGAAGACGTTGTACGCAACCGAGTGCTCCTGCAGGAGGTAGTAATTCTGGAAAATATAGCCAAAGCTGCGGCTGCGTTCAAGCTCCGTGCTCCGTTTGCCGCAACGCATACGGCTGAGCGTCTGTGTGCTTACGGTGCCGCTGTCGAATTTGTCCAGACAGCCGATGGCGTTCAAAAGGCTCGTCTTTCCGCAGCCGGAGGCACCGACGATGCAGACAAAGCCGGTATCCGGCAGCTCGAACGACACATCCCGAAGCACCTCTCGTTCACGGTGGGAGTAAGTCTTGCTCAAATGAGAAATCCGAATCATTCCGCCACCTCCTTCAAATCCGGCCGAACCGCTTCATGGGGATAGACCTGCTTGCGCAGCGAGTGCATCACCCAAGCAGCCGATGCAAGGCAAGCGGCCAGATGGACGCCGAAGAGAATCAGTACATAATCCGAGGTCAGATATCGCTGAATGGCGACAATTCGCTCAACGCCTCGATTGACACAGTAAAACAGAAGTGCGCAGGCCATCGCCTCGCCCAAGAGTGTGAAGAGAAGGAACTGCAAAAATACAGAGCCTTTCGCCGTTTTGCAGCGCAGTCCGATATTACTCAGGAGGCGATAGCTCTCGGTTTGAATTCCGAACATTGCGCGCAGAACGACGATTTGCAGGATCAACACCGCAAGCAGGGCGATCAGGCAGATGCGAAGGGTCTGCATTCTCTGCTCCGCAAGCTCCTCGCTTTGCCGGTTTGAAGACTCGCGGAAGGGCGAGATTCCAATGTACCCTGCTGCGCGGATCTGCTCGAGGACACGGTCGCAATAGGCATAGTCATCGATCGTCAGCGAAATCTGATCACCGTAAATATCGGGCATCAAAAGGTCAAAATTCGCCTGCGAAACCTCGGAAAACCGTCGCATCGTGGTCTTGGTGTAGCCTGCAAGGTATAATTTAACAAGCTGTTCCTCGTCAAGCGTCGCCTGCAGCGCATAGCTGATGCGGCCGTCCAACTCAGACCAGTCAATCGTCTCGGGATCGTATCCGGGATAATTCATTTCCCACAGATCCTTCGTCATCAAAATCTCATCGTCCGCAAGCACGGTCGGGAGATAAACGGGGACGTTTTCATACAAGAAGTCAACGGTCAGAACTCTGCCCATATCCTCGTGGAAATACAGTCCGCTGCCGTATTGCGTCGTACCGACGACCGTCACCTCTCGGTAGATATAGTCCGAGGGTGCCCAATTCTTGCGGTCTTGAATGTAGACGGGGAAGGTCTGCCCGAGCATACTCTTGTCCCCGGCAACGACCACCTCGTCGATATTTTCCGGCAGGCGGCCTGCCGTCAGGAATTTTCCGCCGCCGTCGGCAAAGGCAGGGACGGTTTGCATAAATACCGCAGTATTGGTAAAAACAACGGAGGAAGATTCCTTCCAGCTAGTGTCGATCGAGTTGCCGGTATTCTCCAGACTGTACTCAATGCGATAGTCGACATCCTTTCGCCACGCGCAGTAGAAATCTCTGATGTACCCATACCGCTCGCCGCAGACCACATGATCCGGTGCGAGAAGGGCGTCCATATCCTCCTGCGTCATCTCTTCGCCGTCTTCCCGAACGACCACGATGCGTTTCGTGTCACCGTTTCGGAAGGCGGAGTTATCATAGATGCGTGTGGAGGTGTCGTCCAGGGAGGAAATGAAGGTACCGAGGAAGGAAAAGACAGCGAAGGCCGTCAGCGTAAACAGGACAAGCATCGTCACACACCACAGTGGGGCGGAGCGAAGCTGCAGGGCAGCAATGTAGGCACTGAGGTGCGTGCGTGTTTTTTCCCCTCTCTGCGGCGGACAGACCTCCGTGGGGGTTGGACGTAAGGCCACGTCGCTCGTCACTTTTCCGTCTTGCAGGATGATGTGACGGGTGACATAGTCCTCTGCCTCGGAAAACTCATGGGTGATGAGGATGACCAGTCGTTCCTTTGCCACCTGCGCCAAAAGCTCGATGACCTTTGCGCTGTTCTCGGCGTCCAGATTGCCCGTCGGCTCATCTGCCAGCAGGATGGGCGTCGGCTTGGCGATGGCTCGTGCGATGGAAAGCCGCTGCTTCTGGCCGCTGGAAAGACGAGCCGCCCGACGCTTTCTCAGCGTCCAAAGATCGACCTTCCGCAAAATGACCTCTGCCTGCGCGTGTGCCTCGGAACGACTCATGCCCGTCAGCCGCAGGGCACTGACGACATTACTCAGGACGCTCACTCCGGGCAGGATGCCGTAGCTCTGGGAGATAAAGCTGATCTGCTCCAGCCGGTAGGATTCCCAGTCGTTGCCGTCATAGTGAGAGGTCGGTCGCCCGTTGAGAAGCAGCTCGCCGTTTTCATAGGGCAGGATGCCGCCGAGAACGTGCGCCAGCGTCGACTTGCCGCTTCCGCTCTCGCCCGTGACGGCGACGAATTCCCCTGCCTCAAAGGAAAGATTGATCCCATTGAGGCCGACGACGACAGATTGCGCACCGGTGTAGTATTTGTACAGGTTTTCCAGCTTTAACAGAGCCATCTGCATCCTCTCCTTCGTTGGGAAGGCCTTCAATTTGCATCACTGCTTCCCTATATTTCATTCATTGTATCATAGAATATATACCATGTAAAGCCATAGTAATTAAGAAAAAGTTAATCTCGTGTTAATAAATGTGAAGCGCCTGTAATCTCCGGAATTACAGGCGCTTTCGCGTTTATTCTTCGATCAATTTCTTGACGTAGAAATCCGAATGTTTCGTGATCTCGCCGTTCAGATAATCCAAGCCGAGCTCTTCGGCCAAGGTCATTCGGTCGGAGAAGAGGTTGGTGCCGAGGCCGAGGCGGTCGCCCTCAATGGTACAGCCGATGGCCGCCAAGGTCGTCGGGAACATATCCATCGGCGTGAACGTGCGGTTTTTGCTGTTCTCGGCTTCGAGCGGCGCATGGATAATGCAGTTGTAAACATGGCGTTCATAGCCGTCTTTTACATTCCGGACGAAATATTGGTTGTCCATGCTCTGGTGGTCGCCGCAGACGATGATGGTGGTGTTGTCATAGAAATCCTGCTGTTGAATCCATTCGACAAAGGCATAGACCTGTCGGCTCGAGCAGGAGATGACGTTTTCATACTGCTCGCCGTGGACATCCTCACACTCGGGACAGTGATAGCCGTCAATATGGTGGGTGTCGGCAGTCAGAAGCGTGAAAGCAAAGGGCTGCTCCTGTTGGGAAATTTCAAGCAGCTTTTCCTTGGCGTATTCGAAGAGCTTGGTATCCTCAAAGCCCCACCACTCGAAATAGTCCTCCGGAATGAAGCCCTCGGCACGGGCGGTTTCCAGATCATAAACATAGTCCGTGTTATGAAGATAATAATATTCCTCTCTTGCGCCGAAGGTCGCGTCAGAGCCGACCATGAGGGTCTGATAATATCCGGCCTCGTGCAGAACATCCTGCAAATTGGTTGCACCGGGGAGGTACCCCTCGAATTCTCCGATCTTGATCTTGAACAAATCCATGGTCAGGGGCACACCGGCGGTCTGAGCGACCAGTGCCGCCGAAGTCCATGTGGTATGTGTGATTCTCGGCCAGCCGCCGACACCGTCATTATGGGAGAAATTCGTATTTTCCGACGCGAGCTGATACAGCTCGGGGATCAGATTATCCTCCTCCGCACCGCCCAGCTCCTTCGAAAGGAACGAAGTCTCCATGGATTCAAGATAGATGTAGATCAGATTTCGTTTTTCCTCGGGGAAGGTGATTTGAACCTCGTCGGGCGAGACATAGTGCGCATCATATAAGTCGGTATCGTCAAAATAATAATCCACAACAAAGCTCGGCAAGCGAACCATCAACGCGGCGGACAGAAGCAGGGCAACACAGAGCACAGCACAGATGATACGGCTGACAAGGGGCTTTATGGGGTAGAGCTTGAAGACCTTGTCGGACTTTTTGCTGCGGATTTGCAGCTTCACCTTCGTGCCGCGGTAGAAAAACACCGGAATCAGCACCAAGGTGATCAGAGACGCAGGCAGAAGAGCACTGAGCATCCAGCTCTGCTTGATGTTATTCGAGCAGCCGTGCCACGGGGTCATGAAGGTCGATATGATGGACATGAAGCCGGTGTCGCCATAGCGGTTGGTATACCATTTGGCGAGCAGGAAGAGAAGGATGGAAAAGAAGAGAACCGCGATGCCGAGGATTCGGCAGATCCACTTCCCTACCGTTTTCTTTGTACATTTTTTCTGATCGGTTTGGACGGAATTCGTACTCATGAAATTACTCCTTAGGATGCGGACAGAACCGCAGAAATTGCAGCTTGCAGCTGCTCGTCGTCGGCATAGTCAACCATGTCGTAGTAAAGGGAATAATAGGTTTCCTCGTCGATCTCAACAACGACATCGGGCGTGACGCCGATGCCCTCGAGTGTAACACCGTTGGGCGTCTGATAGTGCCCCGTGGAGACGGCGATGGCTGACCCGTCGGACAGGACAAAGGTCTGCTGATAGTTCGCCTTTCCGCAGGTCTGTGTGCCGACGACGGTCGCACGGTCGTATTCCTGCAGAGCGGCAGCGAAGAATTCCGCCGCAGAATAGCTGTCGCCGTTGACCAAAACCGCCATGGGCAAATCCAAGCAGGACGCGTCGGAATATTCGACCTCTTCCTTGCCGCTGTAGCTCACGGAGCGGAACAGCGGCCCCTCGGGAAGAAGGTAATCCAGCAGCTCGACCAGCTCGTTTTTGTAGCCACCGGGGTTGAAGCGAAGGTCAAAGACGAGCGAGGTCGCGCCCTCCTTGCGGAGATTTTCGATGGCCTCGATGACCATGCTCGCCGTGTCGTGCGTGAATTGACTGAGCTTGATATAACCGACGGTGTTTTCCAAGAGCTGCGTCGTAACGACCTGAATGGGGACGGTCTTACGGGTCAGGGTGACGTCGAAGGTTCCGTCGCCTCGCTGAATGGTCAACGTGACCTGCGTTCCCTCCTCGCCTCGGATGCGGTTCTTCGTCTCGTCCATGCCGATCTCGATGGCGTTCTCCCCTTCCACGGCGACGATGATGTCCCCGACGAGCAGCCCTGCGTCGTCCGCCGCGCCGCCCTCGTTGACTGCGGTGATGGTGTAGCCGTTGTCACCTTCGTTTGCCAGCCGAACGGTCACGCCGATGCCGACATACGCGTTGTTATTCGTCTCGACCGAGTCGGCGTATTCCTCGGCGGTCATATAATAGCTCCAGC
Organism: uncultured Oscillospiraceae bacterium; assembly: GCA_964555465.1. GTDB lineage: Bacteria > Bacillota > Clostridia > Oscillospirales > Oscillospiraceae > JAZOXB01. The sequence goes on along the minus strand of CAZKSR010000016.1, from coordinate 14,844 downwards.
GATCACCCGTCGCGGCGATGGCAGCCTCGGCCAGATAGTCGCCCAGAGCGGAGGTATCGTAGCCGTCAATATAGTACCGATCGAGGATGGCGACGATCTCCTCGAGCTTTTTGTCATAATTTGCCTCTGTCGTCGCGGGGACGGGCGTCTCGTTTTGGTCAAGACCCATCTGCATACACGCAGACAGCGAAAAAACGAGGACGACGACCATCCCGAGGGCAAAAAGTGTTTTTCTGAATTTCATGCTGTTGCTCCAAATGAACATAAATTCGCCCCACAGCCGAATCGGGTCGGCTGTGGGTGCTTATAAAACGCGATAGATTTCTTCCTTCCCGATGGAAAAAGCTGACATTTTGCGGACAGCTCAGCCGATGTATTCCATCGGGTTGACGGTCGAGCCGTTATAATAGATGGTGAAGTGCAGGTGCGGCCCCGTGGAATAGCCGGTCGAGCCGACATAACCGATCACCTGACCTTGCGTGACATATTCCCCTTCGCTGACGGTGTAATTCGTCATGTGGCCGTACAGCGTCGAATAGCCGTCCATGTGATTGATGGTGACATAGTAGCCGTAGACGTAGTTATAGGTGGCCGTCGAAACATAGCCGCTGCGAGAGGCGTAAATGGGCGTTCCCTGCGAGACGGCAAGGTCGACGCCGTTATGGAAGGAGTAGTTGCCCGTGATCGGGTGGACACGGTAGCCGTAGCTGCTGGTGACCACGCCGCGATAGGCCAGCGGATACATAAAGTAGACGCCGGAAGAGCTTCCGCTGCCGCCATTGTCACCGCCGCCGTTGCCGCCGCTGTTGCCGCTGTTTCCGCCGTTGTTCTGATTCTGCTGCGCCAGCCATGCAAGGTATTCTTCTCGCTTGGCCTCAGTCAGCTCCTCTTCCTTTTGGGCGATCTCGGCACTGATATCGGCCTCCATGTCCTCATAGGTCTGCGCATCGTTTTGAAGGTCGGCACACAGGACATACAGCTCATTGAGCAGTGCTTCGGATTCTTCGCGCTTGGCAGCAAGCAGAGACTCGGCATCGGCCAGCTCGCGCTTGGTATCCTCCAGCTTTCCGCGCTCATTGTCGAGTGCTTCCTTTGCGCTCAGAACCTCCAGCGCCATGGCGGAAAGCTCATTCATCATCTGCCGATCCGCCTCGGAGATTTCCTCGATCATGACGCGGTAGGTCAGCATATCGGCAAAGCTGTCGGCATTCAGCAGGACGGACAGATAGGAAATTTCGCCGTGCTCCTGAATAGCACGCATCCGAGAGCGGTAGCGGCCGAAGAGCTCATTCTGCTTGGCGATGATCTCATCAAGGTCGGCCTGACGCTCGGCGATGAGAAGGCTGTATTGGTGAATCTGCTCGTTGACGTTTTCGATCTCCTGCTCGAGGATCTCGATCTGCTTGTCAATCTGCGCTTTTTCGTTGGCGATGTCGAGCATTTCGTCGTTGGTCTTTTCGATCTCGCCCTCGATTCTTTCGCGCTCGGCGGCGAGGCTCTCGGATTCGGCCTCAAGGTCGTCGATTTCGTCCTGAATGTCGTCGGACTTGGCGGCGTTGGCGACCATGGCGACAAGACCGATGATCAGGCTCAAGACCAGCACTCCGGCGATCAGGCTCACAAATACTCTTCTGTACTTGAACATGAAATGCCTCCTTTCGGCAAAAACGGGATCAAACCTTCAGGAATCTGCGAATGGACATCAAGCTGCCGAAAATGCCGATGATGAAGCCGGCGACGGCACAAATGCAGGCCATCGGGATCCAGATCAGCGTAAAGGGCGTCAGGGTGATAAAGCCGATGTCCTGAATCGCAATACGGAGGAATTCATACAGTCCCCATTCGATAAAGAAGGAGAATAACGCGCCGAACAGCCCCAGCAGGAAGCCCTCGACCAAAAACGGCAAGCGGATGAAAGCGTTCGTCGCGCCGACCATCTTCATGATGCCGATTTCTTCCTTGCGATCCATCATGGCAAGCTTGATGGTGTTGGAGATAATGACCAGCGAGACGATCAGGAGGATGCCGGTGATCACAACGGACGCAACATAGAGGACATTGCGCACGGTGACCATGGCATTTGCTTCCTCGACATTGGCCTCCACGCGGACGATGCCGTCCATGCCCTCGAGCGTCTCCTTCGTCTCGGAGATCAGGGTATTGTCCTCCAGCGTAATTTCATACTGATCACGCATGGTGGAGGAATCCAGACTGGCAAAAAGGTCGTCACCGTCGTCGAAATAGCCGCTGAAGGTCATCAGTGCTTCTTCACGAGAGATAAATTTTGCGTTGGAAATATTCTCGACCATGTTGATCTGCGAGCCGAGGCTCTTGGCCTGCTCGGGAGAGTAGCTCTCGTCAACGACGGCAACGATTCTCGTCTTTGCCTGCAAATCATCGACCATCAGGTTGAGATTGTAGCAGATGAGAAGGAAGCTGTTGATGATGACGAGACAGGCAACCGTGATGCACACGGCGGCGAAGGACATGAATCCGTGCTTAAAGGTGGAGCGGAAGCCCTCGCCCATCAAGTATCCGAAATTATTCTTCATAGTTATAGTACCCGTCCATTCCGTCGCTGACCACGCGACCCTCGTCGATGGCGACCACGCGCTTGGTAAAGCGGTCGACCAGACTCTTTTCGTGCGTGACGACCATGACCGTCGTGCCCAGTGCATTGATCTGCTCCAGAAGGAGCATGATCTCGAAGGAGCGCGCCGGGTCAAGGTTACCCGTCGGCTCATCGGCGATGATCATCGTCGGATTGTTGACCAGCGCACGGGCAATGGCAACACGCTGCTGCTCGCCGCCGGAAAGCTCATTGGGCAGGCGACGGCTCTTGTTTTCCAGACCGACCAGCTCCAGAACATAGGGCACGCGCTTTTTGATCTCGCGATTCTTTGCGCCGACCACACGCATGGCGAAGGCGACATTCTGGTAGACGGTTTTGTTCTCGATCAGGCGGAAATCCTGAAAGATGACGCCGAGGGTACGACGCATATAGGGCACCTTGGAGCGGCGGATGCTTTCGAGCTTATAGCCGTTGACCAGAACGGAGCCGCTCGTCGGCTTAAGCTCGGAGGTCAGAATCTTGATGATCGTCGACTTGCCGGAGCCGGATTGACCGACCAAAAACACGAACTCGCCGTCGTCAATGTGCATATTGATGCCGTTGAGGGCGTGTGTGCCCGTCTCGTATGTTTTTGTGACATTAACTAAATCAATCATATTATCACCGGATTACATCATGCGAGAGTCTCGCGATGCAAGATATTTTTTCACCATGAGTGCCACCTTGAAGATGATGGCGTCGTCAAATTCGCGCAGATCAAGGCCGGTAAGCTTCTTGATCTTTTCCAGACGGTAGACCAGCGTGTTGCGGTGGACGAACAGCTTTCTGGACGTCTCGGAGACATTCAGACTGTTTTCGAAGAACATATTGATCGTGAAGAGGGTTTCCTGGTCGAGAGAATCGATGGAGTTTTTCTTGAAAACCTCGGACAGGAAGATCTCGCACAGAGTCGTCGGAAGCTGATAAATCAGGCGTCCGATGCCGAGGCTGTCGTAGCTGATGATGGTTTTTTCGGTATCGAAGACCTTGCCGACCTCGATGGCGACCTGTGCCTCCTTGAAGGAGTCGGCCAGCTCTCGAAGATGCTCGCTGATGGTGCCGATGCCGATGATGGTGCGGACGAAAAGCTCGGTTTTCAGGCGGTCTTCCATTTCGCGGCCGATCTTGGTCAGCTCCGCAATGGTGACATCGGGGGCGACCTGCATCACAATGGCAATGTCCGTCTCGTTGACGCTGATGACGAAGGTCTGCGGCCAGTCGGCAAACATCGACTGCAGCAGCTCGACCACGGCGACATCCGCACGGCCGCGCTGACGCACAAGAAGGACGGCACGGGGAAGCTCCGTCTGGAAATTCAGCTCCTTGGCGCGGATATAGATGTCTCCCGGGAGAATGTTGTCAGTAATGATGTTCTTAATAAAGGAGCTTTTGTCGTGCTTTTCTTCATAATACTCCTTTGCGGAGGTCAGGGCGATCTGCGCCATGTTGCACAGGGTGGCAGCCATGGGCGAGTCCGTGACCACGAAGGCAGTAAAACCGTATGTAGGGTTCCAATCCTTCAGCGGCATCAGGGTCAGCCCGTCGCAGGCAGAGACGCCGTCGGGCAGAGCCGCCGCAGAGGAAGCGGCGCTGGGGAAACGCTCTCCGACCAAAGACGGATCGGAGCAGGAAACAACAAGACCCTCGACATCCATAACGCCGACAGTGACTTGCGCAGCAGAGTGGAGCTGCTCAATGGTGCTTTGAAAAATACGACTCGACATAAGCCGTCCTCCTTCGCTTTTCGGGAAAATGCCGATTTTTCGGCAAAATTCTAAGTGATATAATACCTCATTTTTCTCCAAAAAGCAAGAGGGTTTCGGCATTTTATTTTAAATTCAGGTTGCGTTTTTATGAAAAATCGCAGTTTTTTCGTCATTATGGACAAAGATTGCCGAAATTTTTTGTGGAAATCCTTTATTTTTCTCAGAAAAATTTTTCGTCAAAATTCACAGTATCCAAGGAGGCGATCTCCTTTTCCGTCAAAATTCGTGTCATTCCGAGGGGCAAATCGCCAAGTCGAAGCTCCCCCTCGGCAATTCTTCTGAGGTAGGAAACGGGCTTCCCTCGGGCGGCAAGCATCCGCCGCACCTGATGGTACTTCCCTTCTCTCACGCGAACAAGGCTCCTGCCCTCGCCCAGCGGCTCCAGAACGGCAGGCAGGCATTTCGTCCCGTCGCGCAGAACACAGCCCTCTCGAAACGCCGCAATGTCCTCCTCGTCCGCCGTTCCCGGGTGCTCGGCGTAGTAGGTTTTTTCCACCTGATGCCGCGGCAGGATCAAGCGGTGCGCCAGATCGCCGTCATTGGTGAAGAGCAGCAAGCCCTCCGTTTCCATATCCAGTCTGCCGACGGGCATCAGCTTACGATATTGCTCGGGCAGATACTCCATCACGGTCGGATAACGGTCATCGCGTGCCGCCGTGACACATCCGGCAGGCTTGTGGAGCATCAAAACCACACGCGCGCTTCCGCTTTCGACCCGTTGTCCGTCCAGCGTGACGATGTCCGTTGCTTCATCTATTTTCTGCTCCGGTGCTTTTACCACCGAGCCGTTTACGCAGACCCGTCCGCTTCGGATCACATCCTTGAGCTTTCTTCTGGATTCTACGCCGGCCTCGGCCAAAAACCGATCCAATCGCTGCAAGCGACCACCTCCTCGGGTATATTTCCTCCCCATCGGACATACAGTGTATCACATCAAACACTTTCGGGGGGATTCTATGTTTGTATTGACTGCAAAAATATCGAAGCCGAAGATCATTGCGGCCGGAGTTTTGATTTTGGCGATCATAGTGCTGATCGTCCTGCTCGCAACGAGCGGCGGCAAAACATCCGACGCGCCCATCGGCGGCAGCAACGACGAAAGAGTGGCCTATCTTGCGACCTACGGCTGGAGCGTCAACGCAACGCCGGCCGAGACGCAGAAGGTAAAAATTCCGTCCACGAGCGACAATCGGGTCTTTGCGCGGTATAATGAGCTGCAGCTCAGTCAGGGCTTCGACCTGACGGATTATTCCGGCAAGGAGGTCATGCGCTATGTCTACGAAATTTTGAACTATCCCGATGCGTCTGCGCCCGTCTATGCAACGATATTAGTCTCCGACGGCTACATTATCGGCGGCGACATTACTAACTCCGCACCGGACGGTGTAATTCACGGCTTCCGTAAGCCGACTGCCGCAGCAGACGTCCCGACGGAAAGCTCCGAGCCAACGGTAAGCACCGAGCCGATCGAGACAACGGAGCCGACCGAGCCTTCGGGAGAGGCTTCGTAAATACAGTATAACACGATAGTTACGGCATTGCAAGAAAAAGTTTCAAAATAGTTACAAATTGATGTAAAATTTCTGTGAAAAACGGGATTGCAATTTGATTCGACATATGGTATGATCATTATAATATCGAAGATCTTCGGGGCAGGGTGCAATTCCCGACCGGCGGTAAAGTCCGCAAGCGCATGGCGCATGATTCGGTGCAATTCCGAAACCGACGGTACAGTCCGGATGGAAGAAGATGCAATCGCTCTGTCTCCATGCCCGAAGGATCCCTTCGGGCATTTTTTCGGAGGTAGCCCATGAAACAAACGGACACTAAGAAGCTGACGATTTTGGCCATGCTCTGCGCGCTGGCATATGTCGCAGTCTCCCTCATTCGCATCCCGGCGGTCGAATTCTTAAAATACGAGCCGAAGGACGTCATCATCACCTTCGGTGGATTTCTCTATGGGCCGAGCGCGGCACTGGCCGTTTCCGTCATTGTCTCCTTCCTTGAGATGGTGACCATCAGCGACACCTCTTGGATCGGGCTTTTGATGAATATTCTCTCCACTGCGGCCTTTGCCTGCACCGCATCGCTTCTGTATAAAAAGAAGCACACCCTTTCGGGTGCGGTAGTCGGTCTGTGCATCGGCACGGTGCTGATGACGGCGGCAATGCTCCTGTGGAATTATCTCCTGACACCGCTGTATATGAAAACGCCCCGTGCGGACGTTGCGGCAATGCTTGTGCCGATATTCCTCCCCTTCAATCTCATCAAGGGCAGCCTGAATTCCGCACTGACCGCCCTGCTCTATCGTCCGCTGGTGCAGAGCCTGCGCAGGGCGAAGCTTTTCCCACGCACCCAAAGCACGGCACAGCCCGAGAAGCAGAGCAAGCTCGTCTTTTACCTTGCCTCACTCGCCTGTCTCCTGTTTGCCGTTGTTATGTTTTTGATCTTCCTTGCGCCAGATGCTTGGCACGCCGTGAAGGATTGCATCCTCGGCCTCTTCGGGCGTGGCTGAGTCCTCCTGTGCAATTCCTTCGACCGTTCCGAAAAAATCTGCCGAGACAAGCGTCCCGGCAGATTTCTTATTTGATCAGGAAATATACTTCGTTGCTTCGGCGCTGCGCTGCCATGCGCGATATCTCTTCCGGCGCACGATGAGTACAATCGCAGACAGCACTCCTTTCCTAAAGGGCGAAAGAATTATTCAATGTCTTCAATAATCTGCTCGGGAGCATGATCGAGCTGCTCGGGATGGCGCATAAGCTTGTGAAAATATTTCAGGACAGCGGCATAATAGAAGCCGTCGACCGTGCGCTCGTCGGTGTTCAGGGCGATGTCGACATAGCGGCGCGTGATCGGTTGCCCCTCGGCATCCGTCTCCGTCCTCCGGTACTTCCGCCCGAAGGCGAGGAAAATCGGGAGATTGCCGAAATTATATAGGTGATGCGTGATCGGCGGAATCCCCAGCGAGCCCATGGAGGTGAAAATCACGGAGCCGTGGAACGGGCTGACCTCCGTCAGGAATGAGGGCAGGAGGCCGAAGTAATCCATTCCCTTGAGCACCCAGACGACAAATTTCAGGATCAAGCCCGGGATACTCGACAGAAGTCCCGCCACTTTATCGAAGCTGCTGTCCAGCGGCGTATTTTTGACCTCTTCGATCTTCTCGTTGAGCTTGCGATAGACGTCCTCGGCGGTGTCGCTTCTCGACAGATGCAGCTTGATCATCGTCTCCGGTGCATCGGTCGCCATTTCCTTTTTGATCGCCATAACGAAGGAGATGTCATCGTCGCGCTGATGCACCCTCTGGCCGGAGAAGAAACGGTTCAGCCCCGGATATTTGCAGACGCAGCGGACATAGGTCGCAAGGAAGACGTGCGTCAGGCCGAAATCCTCCAAGCCCTCGACACGCTTTTTGTGAATATAACGCTCTGCGGCAGAGATCTCGACGGTGTCGTGGATGCTGTTGCAGGCGTCGTTTCGTTCGGGCATGATGTAGCCGGCGACCACATTCATCGGGTCGAGCGTGCGAAGACGGCGGCCATCCTTGCGGTCGCCCCACGTCTTGTGATATTGCCCGTCGGTAAAGCGGCGCAGGGCAAGCGTTGCGACGAAGAGCGAGCCGACATAAAGCACGTCGGCGATTTTGGCAAACAGATTGCTCTGATCCACGTCGGCGTGCGTGCCGATCAGGTCATAGGTCAGCACCGCCGTCGGGATCAGCAGGACGGTGGAAAGAAAAATCGGCTGCTTCAGCTTTCCCGTCATGTACATCCGATAAATCACATAGAGCGCAAGGTATAATGCCCAGCAGGAAAGGACATAGCGCAGATAGGCAAAGAGCTGATAGCCTGCACCGAGATGCGAGGCGGCGGAGGGATCGGCCTGCAAGCGCAGATACCAATTGAGCGCAACCACGGCAAAATAGACGCAGCCCCAGAACACGGGCTTCGTCGAGCGATAGAATTCCTTCTGTCCGCGCACCGTCAGAATGAAGGCAAAGCCCAGTGCCGACCAGATCGGCAGAACAGTTTGCAGCCAGAGATCGACGGCAGAGCGGCCTTCGTCACGGCAGGCTGAAAGAATAAAGAATACGGCAGCGGCAACCGACATTGCCGCAGCCAGCCATGTCAACGGATTTTTGCGGCTGACATAGTAACGGGTGGTTTTTTTCATCATTTCTCCCCTTAAGAACAGGATCAACAAACGGCGGCAGGCTCTTCCTGCCATATTTCGAGGGTGCGGAAGCCCTTCTGCCCACGGCGCATCAGTCGGACACACTCCAAGACGGAAAGGTCGGTCTTCTTGCGGTAATGGAGGGCAAAATACCAGCGCATCAAAAAACCCGTGTGCGGAAATGCGGCGGCGATGAGCGCACCCTTGTCGTAAAAATACTTTTTATTGTAGCCGGTGAACCACGACGATTCGTCCTTTCCGGTTCGCCCGAGAACGTAGCTGTGCGAATAGAATTTGAGTCCCTTGCGGATGCAGTCGAGGATAAAGAGTGAGTCCTCTCCGCTGCTGTACGGACAGCCGCCGCCGAATAGCCGTGAAAAAGAAAGATTCGCACGGAGGTATGCTTCCCTGCGAACGGCCAGCACGCAGCCGCCGAATTTCAGGCAGTTCCATGTGTGGCAGCGGCGGACGGGATGCCGATAACTGCGGAAAATCTCGCCGTTTTTGGTCTGATCCAAGCTGAACGCAATGACATCCGCCTGCGGCAGCTCCTCAAACGCCCGTATCACTTCGCGAAGGTCGTCGTAATAGACCAGATCGTCATCCGCAAAGAGCAAAATATCCCCCTGCGACAGAGCAAGCGCCAAATTGCGATTGGTGCCGACACCGACGGTGTCGGAAGAGAGCATCCGCACCGTGCCGTATTGCGTCTGCGCCTCGTCAAAATCCCATTTTCCGCACTGATTGGCGATCAAAGCATCCTGACGAATATTCATTTTTTCCGCCAACGAGAGGTCACTTTGCCCCATCGTGACGACTAAAACTTCCAGTTTCATATACAATTTGCTTCCGTAAAGTGTACTTTATTTGATGCGCTTATATTTTATCAGGCCGTAATAAGCATAACGAATCATAGCGGACGCACTTTGGAAAAATGACATTTTCAAGTATTTTCGATAGATCGGCCATCTCCTCAAGGCGCTGTTGAGCTTCCCCGCAGAACGAGATGCTTTTCTTTTCCGATAGGTCGCCAAAACCTCCGCCACCCCACGAGCGGTACTGCCGTTTTTCAGGAGCGAGAACCAAAGAGCGATATCCTCGTGGTAAACATCGGTGGGAAACGGGTTTTCTTTTGCCGTTTTTGCCGTCAGCAAAGCAGTGGAGCAGGTGATCACGCTGCGCACGACGGAGGAGCGGAAGTCGGTTTCCGTCGGAACGATAAAATCATTACATTGTTTTTTCCCGTCTTCGTCGGTGATCTCATAGGAGCAATAAATGATGTCGGCCTGCGTTTCCTCCGCTCGGGAAAGCATTTTCTCGAGGAAAAGCGGTTTCCAGTAATCATCGCTGTCAAGCAAAGCAATATATTGTCCCCTCGCTCTTGAAATGCCGAAATTCCGAGTCTTGGCGACGCCGGAATTTTTCTCATTTCGCAGCAGCTTGATGCGAGGATCGATTTCGCAGTATTTCCGCGCCACATCCACAGAGCCGTCGGTCGAACAGTCATCAATCACGAAAAGCTCCCAGTTTTCGACCGTCTGGCATCGCACGGACTCGATCGCCTCCGAGACAAAGCTCTCGGCATTGTAAAGCGGCATAATCACAGAGACGAGTGGCGTATCGGAACGAGCCTGCATAGCATAAACACTCCTTTTGTCGGATTATCTGGCGCCCTGCTTGCGAAGGACGGCGCCGACGGTTGCAAAGACGATCTTCACATCCCAGAGGAAATTGGCGTTTTCGGCATATTTCAGCTCCATTCGGATGCGCTGCTCATAGCTGCAATCGCTGCGAGCGTAGGCCTGCCAGTATCCCGTCAGGCCGGGCTTGGGGCTGAGGAATTTATCCTTATCGTCGCCGTATTTTTCCAGCTCCTTCGTCACGATCGGGCGCGGCCCGACAATGGAGAGCTGTCCGACGAGGACATTCAGAAGCTGCGGCAACTCGTCAAGACTGGTCTTGCGGAGGAAATTGCCGACCTTGGTAATTCTCGGGTCGTTCACCAGCTTGAAATTCTGCTCCCACTCGGCCTTCTGCTCGGGCGTGAAATTTTCGATCATGCGGTCTGCATTTTGATACATCGTACGGAATTTGAGCAGAGGGAGCGGCTTGCCGTGCTGACCGATGCGGTGGTGTATGTAGATCGGCGCGCCCTTTGATTCCAGCCGGATCACCATGGCGATCAGCAGCATGGGGATCAGGCAGACGATCAGTCCGATCAGGGAAAAGAGGATGTCGGCAGTGCGCTTGACAAACAGATACGACCTTTTATAAGAAATCACGGTGCTTGTGCTCAACTGCATAAAACCCTCTCCTTAAGCATATTTTGCCGCATGAAAGCTAAATAAACTGCATCTTTTACTTTTATCCATCGTTATTGTAACATAATTCGCCATAGTTTTCAAGTTGTTTCGGGAATTCGCGGAAATCTTTTTTTCGGGGCTTTTTCGTCGAAAAGCAAGGACAACCGTGTTCAAGATGAAGCGCGAATTTTCCGCAAAAAGCACAGAGCTTTTTGCGGCTCTGTGCTTTACATTTCTGTATGCTGTTTTACGGAAACATCGTCAGCGTCATGATGAACGGGTCGGAGGCTGCCGCGTGATCCTTACCGCCGCGAAAAGATCGTAGGTCAGCGGCAAGGTCGTGATGAGGATATCCTCATTTCAGAAAATCTTTGCGATACCGAACGCCGAAATATTCCGCCAGTTGCACCAGTTGTTCGTCGGTAATGGTATTCAACCTCGGCAGATGCGCGGTGAGCATATAGATCTGCGCCGCTTTTTCGACGGTTTCGATCAGCCCGAACGTCTCGTCCATGGTCTTGCCTGCGCCGTAAATACCGTGCATCCCCCAAATCACAAGGCGGAATTGCTTCATCTTTTCCGCCGTCGCCTCACCGATTTCGTTGGTTCCGCAGAGCATCCACGGCAGCACACCGACTCCGTCGGGGAAAACGACGATACACTCCGTGCACATCTGCCAAAGCGTGTGGGTAAAGCTTTTCTCCTCCAACGGATGAACATAGTTCATTGCCAGCGTGTAGGTGGGATGGCAGTGCATGACGACACGATTTTCGGGGTCGACGGTCAATCTTGCCATATGGCTCATGATATGTGCCGGAAATTCCGAGGTAAATCTGCCACCGTCCTGATAGCCCCACAAAAGCTCGGCATTTTGCCCGTCGGCGGCAATGCGTACGATGCCCAGATTCGTCTCGGGATCGTCATCCACATTCTTGAAATACTTTCCCGTACCGGTAACGATGAAGATTTTTCCGGCAACGGCGGCGGCATCGAAGCCGAGCGGAATGGTGCGCAGTACCCGACGAAGATCAAGGTACTCCCCTACCTCCTGCGTTTCCAGCAGACAACTGATATTGCCGCCGTTTCTCTCGTCCCAGCCCAGACGGTACATATTTGCGGCTGTCTTGCGCAGCTCCTTTACAAAGGGAGCGGTAAAAATGTCCTTCATGCTCTAACCTCTCTTGCTCAGCACATCGGCCTCGTATTGTTTCACTGTCGCAAACCATTCTCCGTCCGCAGGCACGCCGCAGCGTCGGCAGTACATATCCCAGATTTCACCGAACGGCATGGTCTTCAGCTCCTCGGAGATCACCATCAGCTCCGTGAAATTCCCCTCGTCCTGCATTGCCGAAAGGTCGGGCGAGCAAAGTGCCGCCAGCAGAGCCTTTTGCACGTTGCGGAAGCCCACGACCCATGCGGAAATGCGGTTGATCGACGCATCAAAATAGTCCAGCGCGATCTTGACACGGCCGTCCAGTCCGCCGCAGCGCACGATCTCCTTGCAAATCTCTCTGGTTTCGTCATCGAGAAGAACCACATGGTCGCTGTCCCAGCGGATCGGACGGGTAATGTGCAGGGCGATTTCCGGAAAAAATGCCAGCAGTGCCGGTATTTTGTCGGAGACAACCTCCGTGGGATGATAATGCCCGTTGTCCATCAAAGGGATGCACCGATCTCGATTCATGGCGGCATAGCTCAGCGTAAATTCCGCCGAGCCGACCGTGTACGCCTCTACGCCGATGCCGAAAACCTTCGACTCGACGCAGGGCTTGACCTTGTTGAAATCAAACGGCTCCGAGAGGATTTCGTCGATGGCTTCCTTATAGCGAAGCCTCGGCCCCATGCGGTCGGCGGGGATGTCCTTAAAGCCGTCGCCGCTCCAGATATTCATCACGACAGGCTTCCCCAGCTCCTCGGCAAGATAGGAGGAAATGCGGATGCACGCCTTGCCGTGCTCGATCCAGAACCGACGAATTTCGGGGTCGGGGTGCGACAGGGTCAGACCGTTCGCCTTCGGGTGGGAGAAAAATGTCGGATTAAAATCGCAGCCCAGCCCACGCTTCTTGCAGAACTCTACCCATTTTTTGAAATGCTTCGGCTCCAGGCTGTCCCGATCCGCCCATTCGCCCGGCTCAAAAACGGCATAGCTCGCATGGAGATTGAGCTTCTTTGTGCCGGGGCAGAGCTTCAGAACCGTGTCGATATCCGCCATCAGCTCCTCCGGCGTTGACGCACGGCCGATGTAATTGCCCGTGGTTTGGATACCGCCGCTGAGCGGCTTCGTCGGATCCGTGTCAAAGCCGCGAACGTCGTCGCCCTGCCAGCAGTGCAGCGAGACGGGAACGCGACTCAGTCTTTCGATCGCCGCATCGGTATCGATCCCGAGCGCGGCATATTTTTTCTTTGCTTCCGTGTATGACATCTTATTCTATCTCCGTTTGAAGTTTCAAATTTCCCAGTGCCGTCGCCTCAATGGGTAGGGCGATGACCTTTTTCCCGGTGGCTTCGGCGGTCAGGCGGTTCAAAAATTCGTTTTTGGCACCGCCGCCGACAATATAAAGCTTCTCATAGCTGCGCCCCGTGCCCGTCTCCAGCTCCTCGATGGCCTGCCGATAGCACTCGGCAAGGCTGCGATAGGCACAGCGGAAATAATCCCCGACCGAGCGAAGCGCAAAATTTGTCGCCTCGTCAAACGCCGCCTTCATGCTCTTCGGCGCCAAGAACTCCGAGGCGTTGGCATCTACCCGAATCTCACAGGTGCTCTCCTGCGCCAGCTTCACGATCTCCGCAAAGGGCATATCGGGACAAATGTCTCGTTTCAGCTCATTCACGAGCCACATTCCCATAATATTTTTCTGATAGCGATTGTAGCCGACGCCGCCTTCGTTGGAATAGTTGGCTTTTTCGGCGGCAACGTCCGTAATGGGCTTTTCCGTTTTAACGCCCAGAAGTGACCATGTTCCCGAGGAAATATAGGGGTGATTCCCCTCCATCGGGATCCCCTCCACGGCGGAAGCGGTGTCGTGCGTGGCGCAGAGGACGACCTTGCAATTTCCGCCGACGGCCTGCGCAATTTCCGGCCGCAGCATCCCGAGGACGGTTTTCGGTTGGCTCACTTTCGGGAAGAGATGCCTCGGCAAGCCAAGCGCATCGACAATCTCAAGGTCAAACTCCCGTGTCTGCACATTCACAAGACCGGTGGTCGTTGCCTCGGTATATTCCCGTGCCTTCACGCCGCACAGCTTCCAAAGAAGATATTCCGGCATCATCAGCAGATCGGTAACATCCCGAAATCTTCCGTGCAGCTTGTCGTCATAAAGACGATAGATCGAGGTAAAAGGCTGAAACTGGCAGCCGGTTCGTCGGTAAAGCTCCGAAAAGGGCATGAGCTCGTGCACCTGCGCAATGGCCGATTCCAGCCTTGTGTCCCTGTATGCATAAACGGGCAAGACCTCTTCCTCGCCCCGAAGCAGCACATAGTCCACGCCCCACGTGTCGACGGAAATACTCTCGATCTGCGGATATTCCGCAAATGCCATGGAAATTCCCGTCACTACATGGTGAAAAAGAGTATGGATATCCCACGTTAAGCGTCCGTCGACCTCCGTAACGCCGTTGGGGAAACGGTAGACCTCCTTGGTTTTTATCTCGCCGCCTTCCCTCCGACCCACAATGTGGCGACCGGAGGATGCGCCGATGTCGATCGCCAGATAATACAATTCTCATCGCTCCCATTATTTTACATTTTGCTGCGGAAGCCGCATCACTTTTTCGAGCATCCGCGGAGATATTATACACCATCTCCCCTGCCTGTGCAAGTAGCCGGTCGGAATTATTTGCGCTGCAAAAATTTTTTTGATTTTTGAAAAAAAGTAGTTGCATTTTTGAAAAACATCTGATATAATATCCGTGCGCTTGAGAGAAACAAGCACATGGGGGTATAGCTCAGCTGGGAGAGCGCTTGAATGGCATTCAAGAGGTCAGCGGT
>CAZKSR010000015.1:0-31330 GCA_964555465.1 uncultured Oscillospiraceae bacterium | reverse complement strand
CAAAGTCTCTGCCGTCGGCACCATCGCCGGCTGCTATGTCAAGGACGGCAAGATCACAAGGGATGCACAGGTGCGTGTCCTGCGTGACAATATCGTCATCTACGAGGGTAACCTCGGCTCTTTGCAGCGGTTTAAGGACTCCGTCAAGGAGGTCGCCGCCAATTACGAGTGCGGTATGTCCATCGAGAAGTTCAACGACATCAAGGAAGGCGACATCTTCGAGTGCTTCGTCATGGAGGAGATCCCCCGCTGACGCAAGGGAAGCGTCCCTGCAAGCGAATTCCCCGACAGCATCCCGGCAGGGAGCGAAGCAACGTGGCATCCGTATTTTCAAAAAACATTCCATGTGGCTGCTTTTGCAGCCACATTTTCAAAAAGGAGGAACTATCATGGCATCGAACCGAATCGGGCGCATCAACGAGGAGATCCAGCGTGAGCTGTCCGACCTTCTTCGTGAGATCAAGGATCCCCGTGTTCACAAGACAATGCTCTCCGTCACCCGTGTGGAGACGACGCCGGACCTGCGCTATGCTAAGGTCTATGTCTCTCTGCTCGACAAGGAGTATACCAAGGAGACGATGGCAGGGCTGAAGTCCTCGTCCGGCTACCTGCGTCGGGAGCTGGGGCAGTCGCTCCGTCTGCGCTATACGCCCGAGCTGCAATGGCAGAGTGACGATTCCATTACGCACGGCGCGCATATTCTTGATATTTTGTCGAAATTAGATATTTCGGAGGACGAAGATGAAGGAATTGACGCTCCGTGAGGTCGCTGCTTTTTTGCGGCAGAGGGATGATTATCTGATCCTGACCCACCGCCGACCGGACGGCGACACCATCGGCTGTGCGGCGGCTCTGTGCGGCGCCCTGCGCAAAATGGGCAAGACGGCGCACATTCTGAATAACCCCCAATTTACGCCGAAATTCGCCCCTTATTTGGAAGGCTTCCTGATCGACACGGCCGGGGGAAACGACTGCATCGTTGCGGTCGATATTGCGACGGAGCGCCTGCTGCCGCTCAATGCGGAAAATTACGCAGACCGTGTTTCGCTTCTCGTCGACCACCACGGCCGCAACTCGGAATATGCCGAATCGGGATATATCGATTCGAATTCGGCGGCCTGCGGTGAGATCGTGCTGGAGCTTTTGAAGCTGCTGCCCATCGAAATAGACAAAAAAATCGCGGAGGCGATCTATCTTGCCGTCTCGACCGACACCGGCTGCTTCCGATACAGCAACGTTACGGCCGACACCCTCCGCGCGGCGGCATTTTGCCGTGACTGCGGCGCAGACACCTTTGCCGTCAATCAGGTGATGTTCCTGACCAAGCGGCCGGCGCGGCTGAAGCTCGATGCCTATCTCATCGAGACGACGGAGTTTTTTGCCGACGGATTGGTCGCCGTGAGCTGTCTGCCGACAGAGGTTCGTGAAAGGCTCGGCATCACCGAGGACGACATCGACGATATTTCCGGCTTCGGACGGGAGATCGAGGGCGTTCAGATCGGTGTCATGGTGCGTCAGGAGGGGGAGAACGGCAAAATTTCCGTCCGCACTTCTCCGAATTACGACGCTTGCGGCATCTGCGCCGTTTTGGGCGGCGGCGGACATCGCGCGGCTGCCGGCGCAACGGTCGCAGGTGGCATCGAAAATGCAAGGGCTGCCGTTTTGCGAGCCATCGAAGAAACGGGAGTGAAGCTCTGATGGCCTCGGGAATTCTGATCGTCGATAAACCCGAGGGCTGGACGTCGCAGGATGTTGTGAGCAAGCTGCGAGGCGTCTTCCGGGAACGGCGCGTCGGCCATGGGGGTACGCTCGATCCGATGGCAACGGGAGTCCTGCCGGTCTTTTTCGGACGGGCGACCAGAGCGGTCGAGTTCTTCGAGCACGCCGAAAAAAAATATACCGCAACGCTCCGCCTCGGCGTGACCACCGACACGCAGGATATCACGGGCAATGTTTTGGACACAAAAGAAGTCCAAATTTCAAATGAAGATTTTTCACGGATTTTGCCGAATTTTATCGGGAAAATCCAACAAATACCGCCGATGTATTCCGCCATCAAAATCGGAGGAAGGAAGCTCTATGAATTGGCACGAGCCGGGAAAGAGGTTGAACGGAAGCCCCGTGAGATCGAGATTTTCTCGCTGACCGCCGAGCAATTCTCCGATGAGGATCGGACGATTTCCGTTCACTGCTCAAAGGGAACCTATGTCCGCACCCTCTGCCACGACATCGGACAAGCCCTCGGATGCGGCGGCTGTATGGCGAGTCTGCGGCGAACGGCGGCAGGAGCCTATACTCTCGATGAGAGCCATACGATGGAAGAGATCCTTGCTTGTGATGAGCCGCAGAGCCTTCTTCTGCCCGTGGACAGCCTGTTTTCACACCTTCCGAGGCTGACGTTGACGGCGGCGCAGGAAAAATGTGTGCGAAACGGAGCGGATTTCACGATTTACAGCGGCAAAGACGGGAGCTGTCGAGCCTATTCCGCAAGCGGTGAGTTTTTGGCTCTCTGCGAGAAAAAAGACGATGTTTTGCACACCGTCAAGAGCTTTTTTGAGGTCTGAGTCATGGAAACAACGCAAAGAGTCATCGCACTCGGCTTTTTTGACGGTGTCCATCTGGGGCACGCCGCTCTTTTGAAGCAAACTGCCGCCGTCGCGCAGGCAAACGGCCTGACGGCAAGCGCGCTGACCTTTCGACCG
Source organism: uncultured Oscillospiraceae bacterium (assembly GCA_964555465.1). Classification (GTDB taxonomy): domain Bacteria; phylum Bacillota; class Clostridia; order Oscillospirales; family Oscillospiraceae; genus JAZOXB01. Next base: position 28,628 of record CAZKSR010000015.1, on the reverse strand, counting down.
CATCCGGATGCGCTCGTGCAGGGAGCTGCGCCGCTCCTGCTGAATACACCGGAGGAACGCTTCTACCTGATGCGGCGCTATTACAGCATTGAGGAGCTTTTGATGCACCCCTTTGACCGCCGAACGATGCAGCAGCCGTGGGAGAATTTTGCCGAAGAGATCCTGCTCGAACGCTACCGCGCCACCTACCTCGTCTGCGGCTACGATTTCCGCTTCGGCGCAGGGGGCAGGGGAACAGCGAGCACGCTGAAAGCCTTCTGCGAGGAGCGAGGCATCGGCTTTTCCTGCATGGAAGAGGTACGGGTAGGCGGACAGACGGTGTCCTCTACCCGAATCCGCGCGCTTTTGGAGGGCGGACGGATGGAAGAGGCGGTCGCCTGTCTGGGGCATCCGCACCTCATGAGCGGAACGGTTGTCTCCGGCCGCAAGCTCGGGCGGACGCTCGGCATCCCAACGGCGAATTTTATTCCGGAGGGTGTCCTCCTGCCGCGCTTCGGAGTTTACGCGGCAAAGGCATATTTCGATGAAGAGGAACACCTTGCGGTGGTCAATATCGGCACAAGGCCGACCGTCGACGGCCACCGTGCAACCGTTGAGCCGTGGATCTTGGACTTTGAAGGCGACCTTTACGGGAAGCTCCTGCGACTGGAACTCTGCGAATTTCTTCGACCGGAGGTAAAATTTGCTTCCGTTCAAGCCCTGCGCGAGGAAATCCTGAAAAACGCAGACCAAACCCGCGCGTTTTTCGCAGAATAATCCTATATCACGAAAATATGAGCGGACAGCCAAAACGCTGTCCGCTCATATTTTTCGATTTTTTGGGGAAATTATCGGCAGGAGGGATGAAAATGCAACTGAATTCCGAGGAATATCGACGCCATGTCGATTCCGTCGTACCGAGATCCAAGTGGGTGAAAAACTGCGCGAATGCGTTCTGGATCGGTGGACTGATCTGCGTGATCGGACAGGTGTTTTCGGAGCTGTATCGGTGGCTCGACCTGCCGAAAACGGCCGGTGCAACGCTGACAAGTATTTCACTGGTCTTTTTATCGGCACTTTTGACCGGCCTTTCGGTTTATGACGACATTGCCAAGCACGCAGGCGCGGGGACGCTCGTGCCCATCACGGGCTTTGCCAACGCCGTCGTCGCACCTGCCGTCGAATTCAAGACCGAGGGCTTCATTCTCGGCACGGCGGCCAAAATGTTTACCATCGCCGGCCCCGTTATCGTCTACGGCGTCAGCGCGTCCGTAGCCTACGGCGTCATCTACTGGGTGCTGTCGAGCTGCTTTTGCCTGATTTGACGAAATCATACCGAAACACACGCATCCAAACAGTGCCGTTGCGAAGAGCGCGCCGCCGCTGTTTTGCTTGTGCATGATTGCGGCACGCCGAGGTCGGCGTGCCCTACGGGTGTGCATGACGAGGGAGCGGGGTGTCATGTCGCTGCGCTTCTCGCAATGACGCTATTCGGTTTCCATGCCGCGCGGAAGGATACGGCAATTTTTCGTCATTTTTCGGAAGGGACAAATACCGCAGTGCCGTTCTGCGCTTCGACCGACCCTACCACATCGTTGACAACATAAGACAGAGCCGCAAAATCAGAGCCTTTCGTATCGGTGAAGCTTATGGAATACACCTGATAATAGACGGGGAGCTCCTCATTCGGAACGGAGGAGAAATCGGGAGTGGAGGCGGAGACGATCAAGTCCGTTTGCGGCGCAGCGGTAGTTGAGGTGTTGTAAAGAACGGTCGATTCTTTGGTGACGGAATTGAAAACGGAGATGACGGAGCGATGGATTCCCGAGCCGTGGGAGGAAGCGACCAGCAAATCCGCGTTCCCGTCCCGATCGAAATCGCACGGAACAGCATTGACAAACCCGTATCCCCCGAAGGATGGACAAAGCTCAAAAATCTCATCCTCCACCATGACGAACGAAGCACACGAATCGGAGAACTTGAATATTTCCATATCTGTTTCCGCAGCGACCTGCGGCGGCGTGACCTGAAAGCAGTGCGATTCATCCAAAATGCAGCCGGCGTAAAGTCCGTCTGGCGCAATTTGTATGCTGAGTAATTCCATAAATTCGGTGACGTGAGCCTTGCTGACGGCCGTTTTCATGCTGCCGAATTTCGCAGAGCCCGTTGCTTCGGATTCGCTGCCTGCGCAGGAACAGAGCAGAAGCAGGATTGAGAACGCACAGAGAAGAGAGACTGTTTTTTCATATTATCGTTTTTTCAATCATCGGGTCAAAACGCTTCCGTTTCGAGCCTCGGTCAGGCTTCCGTTTTCCAGAGCGAGCTTGCCGCCGACGATGACGTGGCGCAGACCGACACTGTTCTGACGCGGATCGGAGAAGGTCGACCGCTCGTGAAGCTCTTCCGGCCGAAACACATTGATATCCGCATCCATCCCGACCGCCAAAAGCCCTTTGCCGCGCAGACGCATACTCCGCGCAGGAAGGGAGGTTATCTTGTATATTGCCTCGGGGAGCGTCAAAACGTGCTCCTGTAAGACATATTTTTCAATCAGGCGGACATAGGTCGCATAGACACGAGGATGGGGGAGGCCGACGGAGGGATAGGTTGCATCGGAAATGACAGAGGAATAAGGGTCGCGCAAAATTTGTCGGATGTCGTCCTCGCAGTTGATGCGGTCGATCATCGTCACGGCGCAGTTTTCATCGGCAAGGAGCTTACACAGCGCATCGACGGGATCGAGCTTCAATATTTCCGCCGCCTCGTCGAGTGTTTTGCCGATCAGCTCCCGATGCTCGGGCAGACGCATGGACGAGAGAGTGATGTTGCTCCAGCCGACCATTTGGGCGATGTTGTCGAAATCACGCCCCACGGCGATGCGCTCCTTCAGCCGTTCGCGTTGCGTCCTGTCACGCAGACGGGCGCAGATGGCGTCTACGCCGCCTTCTAAATAGTCCGGCGGCAGAAGGTGCAAAAGCTGAGTAGACCCTGCCTCGTAGAGATAGACATCGCAGGAGACATCCAGACCCTCCGCGCGAGCCTCGCGCATCATCTCCAGAGCATGGGGGATCTTATTGCGCCAGTTGCGCATCCCCATCGCCTTGAGGTGGCTGATGTGCAGGGGACAGCGCAGTGCCCGTGCGACACGGAGCATCTCGTCAAGTGCCTGACAGACCATGTCGCCCTCTTCCCGCATATGAACGCAGATCGGAATGTCGGAATGTCGCAGCGGCGCAAGGGCGGAGATCAGGCCGTCGGTCGAATAGAAGCACTCCGGTGCATAGCCCAGACCGAGGGAAACGGCCAACGCACCGTCCTGCAGAGCTTGCTCGAGGCGGCGGTGGATCGGCGAAAAATCCTCCGGCTCCTCGGCACGGTAGCCGCAGACATCGGTTCGCACCGTGCCACCGCCGACCATCATGCCGACGTTCAGGGGGAGATTTTTGAGCGCGGCGAGGTAGGATGCCATGGACTCTGTCGGGATTTTGGGGTCGAGACTTCCCGTGACGGGCTGCAAATATTTCAGCAGCTCCCGACGGTGTGCGGCGCCGAAGGGAGCCAGAGACAGGCCGCAGGCACCGTTGACGATGCTCGTCAAGCCCTGCGACAGCTCCAATGCACCGAAGCCCTGACGGAAGACCTCGGCGTCGCCGTGACGGTGAATATCCAAAAATCCCGGTGTGACAAAGGCGTCTGCTGCATCGACAACCTGCCGAGCTTCACCGAGGTCATGGCCGATGGCGGCAATTTTTCCGTTCTGAACGGCAACATCGGCACGGTAGCCGGGCTTGCCGCTTCCGTCGACGACGCTGCCGCCGACGATCAAAAGATCAAGCATGATGCTTCGCCTCGATTTTATCCAAATAAATCAGCAATACCGCAATGTCCGAGGGCGAAACGCCCGAAATTCGGCTCGCCTGCCCGACGGAGAGGGGACGGATCCGGCTGAGCTTCTCCTGCGCCTCCAGACGAAGCCCCCGAATGGCGTAATAATCCGTCTCGGGCGGTAGCTTGCGCTCCTCGGCACGCGAAAAATCGGCAAGCTGCCGCTCCTGCCGAAGCAGATAGCCCTCGTATTTGATGCGGATTTCGACCTGCTGCGTGACCTCGTGCGGCAGAGACGGACGGTGCGCATCGAACGGAGCCAGGAGGTCATAGGTCATTTCGGGACGGCGCAGGAGGTCGGAGAGTCTTGCGGAGCTGACGACGGCCGACGAGCCGTGCGCCGACAAAAATTCATTGAGAGCCTCGCTTGCGGCGACGCCGCAGGATTCCAGCCGCTGCATTTCACGGTGCACAAGGTCGTATTTTTTCTCCACCGACGCCAGAAGCTCGTCACTGACGAGGCCGATGCGATGACCGATGGCACTCAGCCGCTCGTCGGCATTGTCCTGGCGATGCAGCAGACGATACTCGCTGCGCGAGGTCATGATGCGATACGGCTCCTCGGTACCCTTGGTCACGAGGTCGTCAATCAGGGTGCCGATGTAGCCGTCCGACCGCTTCAGAATCAGCGGCTCCCGACCGAGAAGCTTCAATGCGGCGTTGACGCCGGCCACAAAGCCTTGCACGGCGGCCTCCTCATAGCCCGACGAGCCGTTGAATTGCCCTGCGCCGTACAGACCGCTGATGGCCTTATATTCCAAGGTGGCGTATAGGGCGGTGGGGTCGATGCAGTCGTATTCGATCGCATAGGCCGGCCGAAGCATTTCTGCCTGCTCCAGCCCCTCGATGCTGTGCAGCATTTCAAGCTGCACGTCCTCGGGCAGACTGGATGATAGCCCCTGCAAATACATTTCCTCGGTGTTCAGGCCGCATGGCTCCAGAAAGAGCTGATGACGGGGCTTGTCGGAAAAGCGGACGATCTTCGTCTCAATGCTGGGGCAGTAACGGGGGCCGACGCCGACGATCGACCCGTCGTAGATCGGACTGCGGCTCAGATTCCTGAGAATAATCTCGTGCGTGCGTTCGTTGGTGTAGCACAGATAGCATACGGCACGATTTTCGGGGAGCTTATCGGTGCGGAAGGAGAAGGGCTCGACCTGCTCGTCGCCGGCCTGAATCTCCATCCCGGAAAAATCGACGCTTCGGGCGTTGATTCTCGGCGGTGTGCCGGTTTTGAAGCGACGCAGCGGCAGACCGAGCTTTTTCAGGTTTTCCGACAGATCCGTCGATGCACGCATCCCGTCCGGGCCGGAGGAGATTCGGCTTTCGCCCGTGATGCAGGAGCCGTTGAGATAGGTTCCGGCGGCAATGATGCAGGCGCGGACGGCGTAATATGCGCCGAGTTGGGTGAGAAGTCCCGTTACCCGACCGTTTTCGACCGAAAGCGCAACGACGGTCGCCTGCTTCAGGGACAGATTCGGCTCCTGCTCCAGCACGTGCTTCATGTGCTCCTGATAGCGGCGTCGGTCGGCCTGCGCACGCAGCGAGTGCACTGCCGGCCCTTTGCCGCGATTGAGCATCCGATACTGGATGCAGCAGGCGTCGGCTGCCCGTGCCATCTCGCCGCCGAGGGCATCAAGCTCACGCACCAGATGCCCCTTTCCCGTGCCGCCGATGGCAGGATTGCAGGGCATATTTCCCACGGCGTCGAGGTTGATGGTGAAAACGACGGTCTTCAGACCCAGCCGTGCGGCAGCCAATGCCGCCTCGATCCCGGCGTGTCCCGCGCCGATGACGGCAATATCATATTGTCCGGCAAAATATTGCATGGTATTCGTCCTTTGCTTGTTATAGGGGTGCCTGTTTGATCTTTGCGAAGCGACGGGGATATTGCGGCGGTGTCGGCTTGACCTTGCGAATGACGATGGCGAATCGCTGCGCTCCGTCGATCTCATAGGGGGCAATTTTATCGACCCTGCCGCCGAGAAGTCGGATCGCTTGCGCCGCCTCCTGCAATTCTTCCTCGGCAGCGGCGGCCTTCATTGCAACGAAGCAGCCTCCCGTCTTGACAAAGGGGAGGCACAGCTCGCACAGGACGTTCAGCCTCGCCACGGCACGGGAGGTGGCCACATCGAACAGCTCCCGATGGCCGTATTCCTCGGCACGGGCGGCGACGCAGTCGGCCTCGATGCCCAAAAGCTCGGTCGTCTCACGCAGCCAATTGACCCGTTTTTGCAGACTGTCAAGCAGAGTCAGGCGGAGGGTCGGCTCGCCCAGTTTGAGGGGGATGCCGGGGAACCCGGCGCCGCAGCCGACGTCGATCACGGTCTTGTCTCGGAAATCGGCAATGCGCAGCAGGGCAAGACAGTCGGCAAAATGGAGCTTTGCCACCGCCTCGGGGTCGGTGATTGCGGTTAGATTCATTACCTTGTTTTTTTCGATCAGTGCCGCGCCGAAGGCGCAAAGGCGGTCGACCTGCTCCTGCGTCAGGGCAAGGCCGAGACGGTCACATTCGACCGATAATGTTTGTTTCATATCGTTCACTTTCCGACGCAGAAGCGTTCAAAGATTCGATTGGTGATGTCCTCACGGACGGTGCGGCCGATGACCTCACCGAGAGCGGACATGGCTTCCTCCACATCCGTCAGAACGGCATCCGGCGTCAGGCCGTCTTGCAGAGCGCCCATTGCACGGCAGACCGCCTTTTGCGCACGCGTGAGGGCACCGAAATGGCGCGCATTGGTCAGAACGGAGCCGTCGATGGGTGAGGTATCGGCAAAGCGTGCCTCCAGAAAATCCCGAAACGCGTCCAGATTCTCCCCCGTTCGGGCGGAAACGGAGAAAATCGTCTCAAAGGGCAGAGCTTCGACCCTCCGCGGCAGATCGGATTTATTGATGAGAGCTACCGCACAGGGCGCGGCTTTCGATGCCGCAATCGCCCGTTCGTCCGCCTCTGTCAAATCCTGTGACCCGTCGCAGACAAAGATGGCAAGATCGGCTTCCCGTGCGGCCTGCTCCGAGCGACGGACGCCGAGCTGCTCGATGGGGTCATCGGAAGAGCGAATACCGGCGGTGTCCGTCAGACGCAGGAGCACCTTGCCGATGCGCAGAGGCTCTTCCACGGTGTCACGGGTCGTGCCGGCAATGTCGGTAACGATCACGCGGTCATATCCTGCCAAGGCATTGAGCAGGGAGGATTTTCCGACATTCGGACGGCCGAGCAGGACGGCACGGATGCCGTGCTTGAGCTGCCTGCCGCGGTTGTAGGTGTTGAGCAGAGCGGAGAGCGAGCTGTCGGCCCGAGAGAGGGTGGCGGAGAGATTTTGCACACCGAAGTCCTCAATGTCCTCGTCGGGGTAATCCAGCACGGCGTGGAAATGGCTGCAAAGATCGACCATGGCGTCATAAATCGGCTCGATCCTCCGCAGAAGCGCGCCGCCGAGCTGACCTGCGGCGTTGGCGGCGGCATCGGCACTTTCGGCGTCGATCAGGTCGATCACCGCCTCCGCCTGCGTCAGGTCGAGCTTCCCGTTGAGGAAGGCGCGCTTGGTGAATTCTCCCGGGGCAGCCTGCCTTGCGCCTGCGGCGAAAAGAGCCTCCAAAGCGGACGAGAGCATGACAGGCGAGCCGTGGCATTGCAGCTCCACGGTATCCTCGCCGGTGTAGCTGTGCGGCGCGCGGCAGTAGACGGCCATGGCCTGATCGATCAGCCGCCCCTGACGATCAAAGAGATCGCCGAGGATCAGCTTGCGGTTCGGAGCTTCGGTCAGCGGCCTTCCGCTCAGGGGAGAAAATACGCTTGCCGCAACCGCCGCACAGCCCTCGCCCGACAAACGCAAAATGCCGATGGCGCAGGGGGTTTTGCCGGTAGCAACGGCAGCAATGACATCGTTCATAAAAAGGTTCCTTTCAAGGATGCTGCGATAAGCCGCAAACATAAGGTGCGGTTATCCGCGCATTTGTTCTTTCAGGAAGGCGGAAAGCTCTTCCATGCGGCCCTCGGCAAAGGGGGAGGTCATGCCGGCCTCGTCCAGGAGGGCGAGAATACTGTTGCCGGAGGAAAGGGAGAGAAGCGTTTCGTAGGCTGCAAGGCCGCTTCCGTCCGCAAGCTGCTGCTGATAGACCTGCAAAGCCGCATCGAGGGAGACACAATAGCTGATGACATAATGCGGCGCGATGAAGAAGTGCATCACGTCGATCCAGCCTGGGCCGATCAGATCCTCGAAGCCCGTAACATCATAGAGATAGGTCGAGAAGCATTCGCAGAAGGTTTCGTTGATGCGCTCGGCGGTCAGCTCGTCCTTGTCGAGAAGATAGAGCCGCATCTCAAAGTCGGCGTAGCAGGCCTGCGACAAAAATACGCTAACGGCGTCGGCGGCCTGCGATTTTCTCAGGCTGCTGCGCTGCGTCTCGGTCAGGTCGGCCACGTCCAGAGCAAGGAATTCCAAGGATTGGGAGAAAATCTCGTTGCAGTCGATGGAGCTTGTCCCGTTACAGTTGACGTAGCCGTCGACAAAGTGGCCGAATTCATGCACCGCCGTCATCAGATCCCCGATGTCGTTCGTCGGGGAGACATAGAGGTACGGCATTTCGTACGCGGGAAGATAGGTCATGAAAGAGCCGGGCATCTTGCTGGACGATTCGCTGATGTCGTAGAGATCGTAGGCGCACATATAATCGTATGCCGTTGCGAACGAGCCGCCGAAGGAATATGCCACGTCGCACAGAAGCTCCATCGTTTTTTCGGAGGACATTTCCTCGGAATAATTGCAGGCGGCGGCGGTGTAGTACAGGCTGCTGAGATTGGCCGCAATATCATCGAGATAGGCTCTGACCTGCTCGGGCGTGTAGTCTCGTTCGAAATGGTAGGCATAGGCAAAGTCGGCATAGGTATCGTAGCCCAGCTCCTGCGCGATCTCGTTGCGGATGTTGATAAGGCGAATGTAAATGTCGCAGCACAGGGGGTTATATTTTTCATAATACAGGCCGAGAACCTCGAGATAGCTGTAGCTGTCCAGCGAGCTGTCGTTCAGCAGATCGTCAAGGAGCGCTTCCTCACCCTTCCAGGTGATGGTTCTGTCGCTCTGCAGGGCCATATATTCGGACTCCAGTGCGGACTCCTCCTGCATCAGCTCGACCACGCGGTCGTTGGAATAGATTTGATTCTCGTCATAGAATTCAAAGAAGCCCTCACCGAAGAATTCCGCCTCCAGCGCCGAGCGCTCCGTGCTCTTGCCCATGGCGATGAAGCATTTTTCCTCTGCCTGCGCAACGAGGGGGAGCTGCTCCTCACACCAGTTGTATTCGTCCTCGTAGTAGCTGTCGTTCAGGTTGAGGCAGTAACGGATGTAGGCATAGCCGTCCATGGTGGAGAAAATCGTCGTTTTGTCATCCAACGGCAGATAAGCCGCCAATATTTCGTCGCAGGAGGCGCCGCCCTCCACGAGCGTTTGCAGGTCGGCAAATTCGTCGATGATGCCTTGCGCGTCCGGCCGCTCGTAGACGATCTCGTCGAAGGAACATTCCTCCAGAATTCCCTCTTCTGGACGCTCATATTCCTCATAGGGCGTGTAGGAGGGATACTCCGTGGCCGGCTCCGTCTCGGTCGGCTCCTGCGTTTCAGTCGGTTCACGTGTCTCGGTCGGAGCCTCTGTCGTGGCGGCGAAGAAGGTGCCGATGGCTTCCTCCGTGTCGTCGGAGGCTACGCGGCAAGCGGACAGCAGCATCGACAGCGCCAGCATCAGAATAATAAGCGTCGGGAAAAGCTTTTTCCGTTTCATAAGATCCGTCCTTTCATATCCGGCTCGTTTGCGATTCGTTTTGACAGCTCGATCAGGTCGGGATAATTCTTTTTCGTGCCTGCGGCGACCGAGCAGCGGTCGAAGAAGCGCAGATCCGTCCCGTCGAGCGCGGTGACAATGCAGCCGGCTTCTTGGGCGATCAGACTGCCTGCGGCATAGTCCCACGGCCGGAGACAGCACTCGAAAAAGAGGTCGGCCTTTCCCGACGCAACATAGCACAGGTCAAGCGCCGCCGAACCGCCGCGGCGCAGGTCGAGCGTGACGGGAAACAGCTCCTCGAGGAAGCGCAGAGTGGCCGGGATCGTTTCCCGATAATAAATCGCACTGCCCAGCAGAACGAGTGACTCGTTCATGGCCGCATCGGTCGCGTGGATGGGCTTGCCGTTCAGGAAAGCGCCCTTGCCCCGTTCGGCAGTGAACATCTCGTCAAGATAAGGATTGTAGACCGCACCAAAGGCCATCTGACCGTCGATGAGCAGACCGACGCTGATGCAGCTATGGTGCAGACGGCGGACAAAATTGGTCGTCCCGTCGATGGGGTCGACGATGAACCAGCCGGGCTTGCCCTCAATGGAGCAGCAGTCGCCCTCCTCGGCATAGAAGCCGAACTGCGGATAGGCTTCGAGCAGCTCCTTCTGAAGCTGCGCCTGCACCGCCGTGTCGTAGGCCGTGACCAGATCGCAGGCGGCGGTCTTTTCCCGAACGCTCTCGTCGATGTGGTGCGCTGTGAGCAGGATGCTTCCCACGCGGCGGACGATTTCCGTGACCCGTTCGTACATGGGTCAACCCTCCTTTTTTACTATACTTCTTCTTATTATAGCATATTTTTTCGCGCTTGCACAGAGTGAATCGACGAAAAATTGCCTTTGTGTGAAAAACGGAGAATTTTTCGTCGAAATCCTGTGGGTTCCGTATTTTTTCCTGTGCATAAGCTTGTGCATTTGTTGATAACTCTTGTGTTTTGCACAGTAGTGGGGACAAATTCAGCGAAATTACGGAGCCCTTTTCGACGGAACGACCTTTGGTGAAAATGCTGAAAAATCAAGGCGGAATTTTCGAATTTTTTCAAATATATAGTAGCTTTTTCTTTGTTACTTGTGCTATAATCTATGTTGATGAAATATTTGCTTCGTTTAGGAGTTTGTCATATGCTCGAATTGTTAGCTCCTGCCGGGTCGTTTGACGCGCTGCGTGCGGCTGTCTGCAACGGTGCCGACGCCGTCTACCTCGGTGCGGAGAGCTTCAACGCACGGCAAGGTGCGAGAAATTTTACAATGGAAGAGCTGCACGAGGCGGTACGATACTGCCATGTCCGTGGGGTCAAGGTGCATCTGACGCTCAACACCCTAGTTGCGGACAAGCAGATGCGCTCCTTGGCCGAGACGATCGGTGCGGCGGCGGAGGCCGGCGTGGACGCCTTCATCGTGCAGGATCTCGGCGTGGTTGCTCTATGCCGCCAAATTGCGCCGAAAATCGAGCTTCACGCCTCCACTCAGATGAGCATCCATTCGCTTGAGGGTGTGCGTGAAGCGGCGGCGATGGGCCTGCACCGCGTGGTTTTGGCGCGGGAGCTGTCACGGGAACAGATCGCCTTCATTTGCCGCAACAGCCCGATTGAAATCGAGGTTTTCGTCCACGGCGCGCTGTGTATGTGCTACTCGGGGCAGTGCTATATGTCCTCCGTGATCGGTCGAAGAAGCGGAAACCGAGGTCAATGCGCCCAGCCCTGCCGCCTGCCCTACGGCTATGACCGCTTTGCAGAGCAATACCCCCTGAGCCTGAAGGATAACTGCCTGGTGCAGTATCTTTCGGAGCTGAAGCAGCTCGGTGTTGCCAGCGTCAAGATCGAAGGACGGATGAAACGGGCGGAATATGTCGCAACCGTCACGGGCGTTTACCGCCATGCGATCGACACGGCGAGGGTCGGTGACGAGGAGCTGCGTATTTTGAAGGCCGCATTCTCCCGTCAGGGCTTCACGCAGGGCTACTATCTCGGGAAAACCGGCCGAGAGATGTTCGGCACCCGTGTGACGGAGAAGGAGGACGGCAAGCTTCTTCAGACGGCGCGAGCCTCCTACGAGGGCGTCGAGCCGCAGCGTGTCGGCGTCAGATTTTATGCCATTGTCAAGCGGCTTCAGCCTGTCATGCTTGCCGTGCAGGATGATCGGGGAAATATCTGCAAGACACAGGGACATCCGCCGGAGCCTGCACGAACACACGAGCTGACGGCGCAGGAGCTGGAGGCGAGGCTCTCAAAGACCGGGGGAACGCCGTATTTCTGCGAGGGTGTCCGCTGCGTCTTGGACAGCGGCTTGAGCGTCAGCGCGGCGGAGCTGAACCGTCTGCGACGCGAGGTGCTTTCTCATCTTACGGCGGTACGGGGACGCTTGGTTCCGACGGAGCTCGGAAATTATCGGGAGCTGCCGAAGCCTGCGGGAAATACGAAGGCGCCGCTCCTGACGGTCGCCGTCCTCAAAACGGAGCAGATCACGCAAAAAATGCTGAAAATGCGTCCGGTGATGCTCTATGTCCCCATCGGAGAAATACTGGCGCAGCCGTCGTATTATTCGTCTCTCTCGGCGCAGCAGCCGATTGCCGCCGTCCTGCCCCGTGTCGTGAAGGACGACGAGATGCGGCGAATGTTGTCGAAGCTCGATGCGCTTGCGCAGCTCGGCATTCGACGGGTCGCCGTGGGAAATCTGGGACAGCTTTCGGCAGCGCGATCTCGCGGACTGGAAATCAGCGGCGAGTTCGGGCTGAATCTCTTCAACTCCCGTGCGATGTTTATGGCGCAAAAGCTGGGGCTTGCCTCCGTGACGGCTTCGTTTGAGCTGTCCTTGCCGCAGATCCGTGACATGGCCAAGCCGCTTCCGACCGAGCTTCTGGTCTATGGACGTCTGCCGCTGATGCTGACGGAGAACTGTCTGCTGAAAAATCGGGCAGGGGTCTGCACCTGCGACACGGCGAAGCTCGTAGACCGCATCTGCGAGGAATTCCGCGTCGTCAAGGACGGCGACACCTGCCGCAGCGTTATTCTCAACGGGAAAAAATTATATCTTCTGGACAAGCTCAATGACCTGCAGGGTCTTGGCCTGTGGGCACTGCGGCTGTCCTTCACAACGGAAAACTGCACGCAGATCGATACGGTTCTGTCCGCATGGCAGCATGGCGGCACCTTCGATCCCGGTGCTTGTACCCGTGGACTGTACCTACGGGGTGTAGAATAGGAGGATTCTTATGGCACTATATTTGGCATCTTCGTCCCCGAGACGAAAGGAATTGCTTACTCGGATGGGACTGGAATTCACACCGAAACGAGCCACGCACGACGAAACGCTCAATCACTCGGCCGATCCTGCCGACGAGGTCGCCCGTATCAGTATTCTGAAGGCAGAGGCGGTTCGACCGAAGGTTCGAGATACCGATATCATCATCGCCGCCGATACCATGGTTGTCCTCGACGGTCTGATGATGGGCAAGCCCCGTTCCGAGCCGGATGCCTTCTCCATGCTACGCCGCCTGTCCGGACGCAAGCATCAGGTCATGACCGGACTGACGGTAATGAAGGGAAAACGATCCGAGACGACCACGGTAGTCACGACCATACGCTTCCGCTCCCTTTCGGATGAGGAGATTCGCGCGTACATCGCCACCGGTGAGCCGATGGACAAGGCCGGAGCTTACGGAATTCAGGGACTCGGCGCAATGTTCGTCATTGCCATAGAGGGAGATTATTACAATGTCATGGGGCTTCCCGTGTGTACACTTTCGCTGATGCTGCGGAAGTTCGGCGTGAAGCTGCTCGGCACCTGAGGTGGTTCTTTGAAAAAGCTATGGACGGGACGGGTGAAGCTGACTTTGCTGCTGGCTGTGGTACTGGCTGCGGCAACGGCGATCATCTCGGCGCAGTTTGGCGTGACGTGGGCGGAGCGAGCCGTACAGACGGTGCTCAGCCCCATCCGCGGCGGTGTGAAGGCGATCACCCGTCAGGTAGAACGGTACTATAATTATATTTTCGAATATGAGTCTCTGGAGGCGGAGAATGCCTATCTGGAAGAGCGCATCGCCCAAATGGAGGAGGACGTCCGCAATGCCGATTCTCTGCAGCGTGAGAATGAGCGACTGCGTGAGCTGCTGGAGCTGAGCGAGGAGCGTTCGGACTATCGATTCTGCGCGGCGTATGTCATTGCTTGGGATTCGTCGAACTGGAAAAGCTCCTTTACCATCGGCAAGGGCAGCAGTGCCGGACTTGAGGTCGGCATGGTCGTCGTCACGGAAAATGCGCAGGTGCTCGGACAGATCACGGCTCTGGGCTCAAACTGGGCGACGGTGACGACAATTCTGGACTCGTCGCAGAGGATCAGCGCGACGGTCGCCTCGTCGGGCTATACCGGCGTGGTGCAGGGCTCGTATCTGACCGAGGACGAGGGCAAGCTTCGCATGAATTACCTGCCCAACAATGCCGTCCTGCGAAACAATGATCAGGTCGTCACGGCAGGCTCCACCATTTATCCCAAGGGGCTGATTTTGGGCTATATCATCGATGCCGGCTTTGACGAGACGGGTGTGTCGAAGTATGCCCTGCTGCAGCCGGCAGCCTCCTTCGACTCGCTGGAGCAGGTCTTCGTCATTACACACTTCACGGCGGAGTAGGAGAAAAAGCCGCACCGTGACGGGAAAAACGGGAAAAGCCGGAGCGTGAGGCGCGTAGCCGAACGGCGCATGAACCATTTCGTAAAATCTCAAAAGAAAGGAGAACCGGGCTGTGCTCGATAAACTCTATATTACGCCCCGTCAGTGGCTTCACATCCTGCGCTGGACGCTTTATTCGCTGCTCTTCCTGCTGGCGATGATGCTCCAGACGGTGGTTTTGGGCAACCGCCCCGTTTTCGGGACGCAGCCGGATCTCATTACCGTGGTCATCGTCTGCGTCTGCCTGCGTGAGGGTGCGGAGCGCGGCGGCCTCTTTGCCCTGCTGACGAGCCTGTTCTGGTGCCTGTCGGGGGCGGCGGACGGCAGCATCAGCATTGCGATCCTAACGATCCTGCCGGTGCTGGGGAGCATTTTGTGCAGCAGCTTGCTGAGCAACCGCTTCCTGCCCTCGCTTCTGGTGACGGCGTTGACACTTTTTGTGTTCCATTGCGTTACCTTTTTTCTGAAGGTGATCTTTTTTGAGATGGATACGGCTCTGTTTGTGCAGAAGCTGATCCCCTGTGTGTGGGTCTCATTGATCGCGCAGCCACCGACCTATTGGCTGGTCAAGAAGATCCACAGGATCGGAGAGCAAGATGAATCAACATAAATTTTCACTCCGCGTCGGGATGCTTGTTGCGCTGGTCACGGCGATCATCTTCGTGTTCGTCGGCACATTGTACCGAATTCAAATTTCATCGGCCGCCGAGGATGATACTCCTGCCGGCTCGATCACTTATTATACGACGGTTTCGGCGGCAAGAGGGGAGATTCTCGACTGCAACGGCAATCTCATTGTCGGCAACCGCGCCACCTTCCGCTTGACCATTGTCAATGATGTCCTTTTCAATTCGTCCGAGCCGAACGAGTCCCTGCGCCGACTGGCCAACCTCTGCAACGAGCTGGGACTGGAATTTATTGACCATTTCCCCGTGACGATGGAAAAGCCCTACACCTACACCACCGAAGACTATTCCGGCGAGTATAACGGCTATTTTCTGGACTTCCTGACGGCGCGCGGATGGGATACCGACATCTCTGCGCCGCAGCTCATCCGTTATATGAAGGAACGCTACAACATTCCCGAGAGCTGGACGGAGGAGGAGGCTCGGCGTGTGATTTCGCTGCGCTATGAGCTGCAGCTCCGCTACGACACCAATCTGCCAACCTATACGTTGCTGAAGGACGTCGATGCCGATGCGCTGGCGGCACTCACCGAGCTGAATATCTCCGGCGTGAATGTCGAAACCGGCACCGTCCGCGAGTACAGCACCGAATATGCCGCGCACATTCTCGGCTACGTCGGCCTAATGAATGGCGAAGAGTGGGAAAAGTATAAAGAATATGATTATTCCATGGACGCCTATGTCGGCAAAGCCGGCTTGGAGAAAGCCTTTGAGCTGGAGCTTCATGGGCGCGACGGCCTGCGAAAGACCGTCATCGCCGCCGACGGGACGGTTTTGGAGGATTATTATCTCGTCGAGCCGGTCGCGGGGAACAATATCGAGCTTTCCATTGACCTGAATCTGCAAAAAATTGCGGAGGATGAATTGGAGCGAGTGATCCTCGACCTTCGGGAGAATGGCCTGAACGGAACGGACAGCGCCAAGGACGCCGAGGGCGGTGCGGTTGTCGTCATGTCGGTCAAAACGGGCGAGGTGCTTGCCTGCTGCAGTTACCCGACCTATGACCTTTCAACCTATTTCAAGGATTATAACGACCTGCTCAACACGGAGTATTCGCCGCTTTACGACCGAGCGTTGCAGGCAAGCTACGCCCCCGGCTCGATTTTTAAGATGGTCACGACCGTTGCGGCCATCGACGCCGGCGTCATCGAGCCGGAGACAGTCATCGTCGACCAGGGCGTCTATACCCGCTTCTCCGACTCGTCCTATAACTGTATGCTCTGGACGAATCGAGGCATGACCCACGGCGGCATCAATGTCATGCAAGCCCTCTCCGTCTCCTGCAACTACTACTTCTATGAGGCCGGCTGGCTTACCGGCATCAATGAGATTGATCGGGTAGCCAAGGGCTTGGGACTCGGTGAAAAAACGGGGGTCGAGCTGTACGAAAGCAGCGGCCAGCGTGCCAACCCGGAGACGAAGGAAAAGCTCTACACCGACGACAACGCCGACTGGTACGGCGCAGATACCGTCACGGCGGCCATCGGCCAGTCCGAAAACCGCTTCACGCCCATCCAAATGTGCAGCTATATCAGCACCCTCGCCAACCGCGGCACGCGCTATCAGGCGACGTTCCTGAAGCGAGTGGTTTCTTCCGACTATCAGGAGCTTTTCTACGAAAACAGCCCGACCGTGCTCGGGCGGTTCGAATTCTCGGAGGAGGCATATCAGGCCTGCGTCGAGGGTATGAAAATGGCGGCAAGCTCCTACAGCGGCACGGTTTCCGGCGTCTTCGGTGACTATCCGATCGCCGTCTGTGCCAAAACCGGCACGGTGCAGCACGGCTCCGGCGGCTCGGATCACGCTTCCTTTGTGATTTTCGCACCGGCGGACGACCCCGAGATCGCCATCACCGTCTATGTCGAGAAGGGCGCACAGGGCGGCAACCTCGGCAACATCGCCAAATCGATCCTCAACGCCTATTTCTCCGTCGAGGGCAGCGTTGATTTCGTTCCGGGCGAAAATGAACTCAGCTAAAATAAAAAAACAGAAAGAGAGGGACGGCAATGCTACTGGGAAAGCATATCAACCGTTATTATTTGAAATATCTGCCGATTCTGCTGCTCGGACTTGGGTCGCTGGTGCTGGTGGATTTCTTCCAGCTTGAAATTCCCGAGTTATACCGTATGGTCATCAACGGCATCAACTACGGAAAAGTGACGCTCGACGGGAAGGTCTATGCTTTTGACATGGATTTCCTGCTGGATCATATCTGTCTGCCGCTGATTTTCGTGCTGGTGGCAATGATTTTCGGACGGTTTTTGTGGAGAATCTGCTTCTTCGGCACGGGAATTCGCACCGAAACGCACCTCCGCCGTCGGATGTTCGAGCACTGCACGGAGCTTTCGCAGGAATACTATCAGGAAAACAAGGTCGGCAATTTGATGGCACTGTTTACCAACGACCTCGACACGGTGCAGGAATGCTTCGGCTGGGGCGTGATGATGTTTTTCGATGCGCTCCTGCTCGGCGTGATGTCCATCGTCAAGATGATGCGCATGGATTGGAAGCTGGCGTCTCTGGCACTGATTCCAATGGTATTTTTGCTTGTCGTCAGTACGCTGATCGGAAAATACATGATGCGAAAGTGGGACGAGCGGCAACAGGCGTATTCCGACCTGTCTGATTTTTCGCAGGAGACGATCTCCGGCATGGCCGTCGTCAAGGCCTTTGTCAAGGAGGGTAAGGAGCTTTTATTCTTCAAGACGCTGAATAAGCAGAACGAAAAGGCCAATGTCGCCCATGCACGGGCTTCGGTGCTTCTGCGTGTGTTTGTGACACTTTTTGTCGAATCCGTTGTCTGTATCATCCTCGGCTACGGCGGCTATCTGGTCTACTGCGGCACCTTCGACGCGGGCGAGCTGGTCGAATTCATCGGCTATTTCACGGCGATCATCTGGCCGATCATGGCCATCTCCGAGCTGATCGATATGCAGTCGAGAGGAAAAGCCTCGCTCAACCGTATTTCCGAGCTGCTCGACGCGCAGCCGCAGGTGGTCGACGGGGAAAATGTGCGTGAGCTTGATGCCCTGCAGGGCAATATCGAGTTCCGCGACCTGACCTTCCGTTACCCCGACGGCGAGATCGATGTCCTCAGAAATGTCTCGCTGTCCATTAAAGCCGGCGAGAATGTCGGGCTGATCGGCAGAACCGGCTGCGGAAAGACGACGCTCGTCGACCTGATCCTGAGAACCTACAACGTCCCCGACGGGACGGTATTCCTCGACGGCCGGGATATCAACGAGATCCCCATCCACACCGTTCGCGAATATGCCGCCTATGTTCCGCAGGATAACTTCCTCTTCAGCGATACCATCGAGCACAACATCGCCTTCTCCGCCGATGAATACGACGCCGAAGGGGTACAGCGTGCGGCGAAAATGGCCGATGTCCATGACAATATCACGGAATTTGCCGAGGGCTACGGCACGGTGCTCGGCGAGCGCGGCGTGACCGTCTCCGGCGGCCAGAAGCAGCGCATCTCCATCGCCCGTGCTCTGTGGAAGGATGCCGCCATTTTGATTCTGGACGACAGCGTTTCTGCGGTCGATGTACGGACGGAAAAGACCATTTTGGAAAATTTGAGACAAATCCGAAAGGGAAAGACCACCATTTTGATCGCCCACCGCATCAGCACAATCGAGTCTATGGACAAGATCATCTTTGTTGACGACGGGCAAATTGCGGCAGTCGGCACCCATAGCGAGTTGCTTGCATCATGCCCGGCCTATGCGCAGATGGTCGAGCTGCAGCGGCTGGACGACGAGGGGGAGGGAAGCACAAATGTATGAATTTTATCCTCTGATCGTCGTAGCCGCCCTCGTCGGCGGCGCGGCTCTGGCCTGCCTGATCGCCTATCTGTCCATCCGAAAGAGCAAGAAGGAGATCGGCTTTGACCGCAATATGAAGGACAGCGAGATCGCAAAGCGACTCTTGGCCTACGCAAAGGGCTACTGGAAGAATTTCGCTCTCGTTCTCCTGCTGATGATTTTCTCCATCGCCTATGACATTCTCTCACCGACCATCGTCGGAGATGTCGAGGAGCTTATCAAGGGAAAGTTTGAAATGTCCGAACTTTGGCCGATGCTGGTGCTTTACGGCGGCATTTTGATCGTCTCGCTCCTGTGCACCTATTTTCAGGCAATCATTTTGCAGAAAACAGGCCAAAAAATCGTCTCCCGTCTGAGGGAAGACCTTTTTGTCCACATCGAAAGCCTCTCGCACGCACAGCTCAATGCCGTGCCGGTCGGAAAGCTTGTCACCCGTCTGACCAATGATACGAACGCAATTTCTGTCATGTTCACGAATATCATCGTCAATATGCTCAAATACTGCTTCGTTATCGTCGGTGTCCTTACGGCCATGCTCTGCGTGAATTACCTGCTGACTCTGATGATCCTGTGCTTCGCACCGTTCATCGTCCTGTTCACGATGGTCTTCCGCAAGTTCTCCAGAAAAGCCCACCGCAAGGTCAAGGACGGTACGACGGACGTCAACACCTTCCTGTCCGAAAATCTGTCGGGGATGAAGGTTATCCAGATTTTTAATCGGGAAGAACGCAAGCGCGCGGAATTCAACGAGAAAAACGACCGCCTCGGCAAGGCCAAGCACGAGCAGATCTATGTTTTCAGCATCTTCCGCCCGATGGTCTATATGCTCTATATCGCATCGATCCTGTGTCTGCTCTATTTGGGCGGCCGCGGCTATATCCGCAACGTGAGCTTCCTCGGGCAGGTTATCACGGGCGGTACCGTCGTCACATTTTATATGTACATATCGAAGTTCTTTGACCCGATCCAGAATTTGGCCGAGCAGTTCAATCGTCTGCAATCGGCCTTCGCCTCGGCGGAGAAGATCTTTGCCGTCATGGATACGGAGCCGAACCTGAAAGACGCTCCCGATGCAATCGAGCTGAAAAAGGTCGAAGGGAGCATCGAGTTCCGCAACGTCTGGTTTGCCTATGTCCCGGGCGAATGGGTCTTGAAGGACGTGTCATTCAAGGTCGATGCGCGGCAGACCGTTGCCTTCGTCGGCTCGACCGGCTCGGGCAAGACGACCATCCTTTCGCTCATCTGCCGCAATTATGACATCCAGAGGGGTCAAATCCTGATTGACGGCATCGATATTCGGAAAATCAAGATCGCCTCTCTGCGCCGCCACTTCGGTCAGATGCTTCAGGATGTATTCCTCTTCTCCGGCACGATCCGCAGCAATCTCCTGCTTCGCGAGGAGGGTGTTTCGGACGAGACGGTTTGGGAGGCTTGCCGCTACGTCAACGCCGATCGTTTCATCTCCCGGCTGCCCGGCGGACTGGACGAAGAGGTTCGGGAGCGCGGCAATAATTTCTCCGCCGGCCAGCGGCAGCTCCTGTCCTTTGCTCGGACGATTTTGCATCAGCCGTCGGTCATGATCCTTGACGAGGCCACAGCCAACATCGACACGGAAACGGAGCTTTTGATCCAAGATTCGCTGAACAAGATGATGAATATCGGCACGATGCTCATCGTGGCGCATCGCCTGTCGACCATCCAACACGCCGACAATATCATCGTCATGTCCCACGGCAAGATCGTCGAGCAGGGCACGCACACGCAGCTTCTGGAGCAAAGAGGCCGTTATTATCGTCTCTATCGTCTCCAGCAGGATAAGCAGCGCCTGTCGAAGCCGATCGCCTGACCACGCGCCGCACCGCACCGAACTCGTAGGGCACGCCGACTCGGCGTGCCGCACCACAACACACCGCACCCGTAGGGCACGCCGAATCGGCGTGCCGCCAAGCGGCGCTTTGAATCTCACCACCCAAACGGAGGAACTATGTACGATAAACTGACAAAAAAGGATATCGAGCTGATGCAGGCCGAGCTGGAGGATCGCCGCCTGAATATTCGCCCGAGGATCATCGAGGAGGTCAAGCGTACGAGAGAGTACGGCGACCTCAGCGAGAATTACGAATACAAGGCCGCAAAACAGGCACAGCGTCAGAACGACAGCCGGATGCGCTATTTGCAGAACATGATAAAGACAGCGCAGATCATCGACGACGCGCCGCAGGGTAAAAACGGCGGCGTGAAGCTCTATGACAAGGTAACGGTTTACTTCCCGGAGGACGACGAGGAAATGGTGATTCAGGTTGTCTCAACGGTACGCGTTGCGCCGGATGCCGGATTTATCAGCATGGAAGCACCGCTCGGCAAGGCGCTGCTCGGCAAAAGGGTCGGCCAAACCGTCACGGTTCATATCAGCGAGAGCGATTCCTACGAAATTCAAATCCGAGCCATCGAAGCCGCCATCGATGACGGCAGTGCGCCCTTGATGGAATATTGACAGAGGAAAACACCCTCCTCGCCTTGTGCAAAGCACCCCGAAAGTGTCTGACTTTCGGGGTGCTTCCTATTCCGCGCGGAAGGTGTTTGGTTTTTGTATTACAGCTCGCAGTTATTGACGGTTCTGGGGAAGGGGAGAACGTCGCGGATGTTGGCCATGCCGGTCAGATACATCACGCAGCGCTCAAAGCCGAGGCCAAAGCCGGCGTGACGGGCGGAGCCGTACTTGCGCAGATCAAGATAGAAGTCGTAATCCTCGGGCTTGAGGTTCAGCTCCTTCATACGGGCGAGAAGCGTGTCGTAATCGTCCTCACGCTGGCTGCCGCCGATGATCTCACCGATGCCGGGGACAAGGCAATCCATCGCCGCGACGGTCTTTCCGTCGGGGTTCAGCTTCATGTAGAACGCCTTGATCTCCTTGGGGTAGTCCGTGACAAAGACGGGACGCTTGAAAACCGTCTCGGTGAGATACCGCTCGTGCTCGGTTTGCAGATCGCTGCCCCAGTGGACGGGATATTCGAACTCAGCGTTGTGCGGCTCGAGCAGCTCGATCGCCTCGGTATAGGTCACATGACCGAAATCGGAGGTCATGACGTGGTGCAGACGGTCGAGAAGACCCTTGTCGACGAATTGGTTGAAGAAATCCATCTCCTCGGGCGCATTTTCCAGCACATAGGCGATGATGTATTTGATCATATCCTCGGCAAGACGCATATCGTCGGAGAGATCGGCAAAGGCAATTTCGGGTTCAATCATCCAGAACTCGGCGGCGTGACGGGGGGTATTGGAGTTTTCGGCACGGAAGGTCGGGCCGAAGGTGTAGATATTGCGGAAAGCCATGGCATACGTCTCGCCGTTGAGCTGTCCGGAGACGGTCAGATTCGTGGGCTTGTTGAAGAAGTCCTTGGAATAGTCGACCGAGCCGTCCTCGTTACGGGGCGGATGGTTGATATCCAGCGTCGTCACCTGGAACATCTCGCCTGCGCCCTCGCAGTCGGAGCCGGTGATGAGCGGCGTATGGACGTAGACGAAGCCGCGCTCCTGGAAGAAACGGTGGATGGCATAGGCGGCGAGGCTGCGGATGCGGAAGACGGCCTGGAAGGTGTTCGTCCTCGGACGCAGATGGGTCATCGTGCGCAGGAATTCCAGCGTGTGACGCTTCTTTTGCAGGGGATAGTCCGAGGTGGAGGCACCTTCGATCGTGACCTCGTCGGCCTGCAATTCGAAGGGCTGCTTGGCCTCGGGGGTTTCGATCAGCGTGCCCTTGACGATCAGGGCGGCACCGACATTGACCTTGGAAATTTCGGCAAAATTCGACATCGTGTCATGGTAGACGACCTGAAGCGGCGTGAAGAAGGTGCCGTCGGACAGGACGATGAAGCCGAAGGACTTCGACGCACGGACGGAGCGCACCCAGCCGCCGACCTCGATGCTCTTGCCGATATAGGCGGATGTATTTCCGAACAGTTCCCGAAGGGTGATGAGTTCCATAAAAATAACCTCTCTTATCGCTTGGGTTTCGATTTTCACAATATTATACCAGTAAATTCCGCACATTACAAGAAGAAAATGAAAACTTCGTAAAAAACCCGAAAAAACCGCAAAGCTGTTACACATTTGTTACGCATCGCGTGATATAATAAGCCGAAAAACGGAAATGGGAGTAGGCTTTTGAAAAAACTCTTCGGGCAGGGACGAGGGTAAGAAGGTCTGCATTTCCTTAACATCGAGCTGCGGAGATGATCCCGAAACGCTCGGCTCTACCGGATGCTGCGCGGACAACAGAAAGACGCACCCTTCCGAAAAAGCTCGGAGGGTGCGTTTTTTCAGCGGAGAGCTTGGATGACTCGGGGCAAAGCGGCGAGGAAGGCGTCAATTTCGGCCTCGGTCGTCTCGGCGGAGAGGGAGACACGGACGGAGCCGTCGATCAGCTCCGGCGCAACGCCCATCGCTTCCAAAACATGGCTTCGATGCCCCTTACTGCACGCAGAACCGGCGGAGACGCAGATGCCGAAGTCCTGTAAGCCGTTGAGCAGCCCTTGCGACCGCAGAACGGGGACGGCCAGATTGACGATATGCGGCGCATCCTGAGAGCCGATCAGCTCGACGCCGTGAATTTGGCGCAGACCGTCCTGCAAACGGAGCTTCAGACGGTTTTGCTCGTTGATCTGTCTCATCCGATTTGGCAAATTGACCTCGCAGGCGGCAGCAAGACCTGCAATTTGGGGAAGACCCTCCGTTCCGCTGCGCAAGCCGTTTTCCTGACCGCCGCCGAGCAAAAACGGCGGCAGCTTCAGGCCCGGGCGAAGATAGAGCGCACCGACGCCCTTGGTCGCATGAACCTTGTGCCCCGAGATGCTGATCATGTCCGCCCCGAGGGTTCTCGCGCGGAAGGGCAACTTGAAAAAGCCCTGCACTGCGTCGGTGTGGAAGAGGGCGTTCGGGCAGAGACGATGCGTCAGCTTCGCCATTTTTTCGATCGGCATGACGGCACCGGATTCGTTGTTGACCATCATGATGCTGACGAGGATGGTGTCCCTCCGCAGAGCCGCCTGCAGCGCCTCAACGCCGATGCGCCCCAGCGCATCGGGACGCAAATAGGTGACCTCAAAGCCGTTTTCCTCCAGCTTTTTCATGGGATTGAGGACGGCATGGTGCTCAACGGCGGTGGTGATGATGTGTTTTCCTCGCTTGCCCAGACGCTCGGCAGCGGAGAAAATCGCCCAGTTGTCCGCCTCCGTTCCGCAGGAGGTGAAGAAAATACGGTCGGTTTCGGCACCCATCGCCTCTGCGACGGTCTGCCGCGACTGCCGAAGCAGACGAGCGGCCTCAATGCCGAAATGGTATAATGCACTCGGATTTGCCCAGAGCTTCGTGCAGGTGTTCTGTATCGCCGCAACTGCCGCCTCACACGGCCGCGTCGTTGCGGCGTTGTCCAAATAAATCATAGCTTGCTCCTTGAAAAATCACGCCGGATGCGACGCATCCGGCGTTTTGAGAAGATGCGCAATTGTCAGCTCGGGATCTGCTGCCGGAGATAGTATTCCAAGCAGGAATATTTTCGATAAACCGGCGCAAGGGCGTCCGGAAGCCGATCGGTCAGTGCCCCGTCTACGAGGAAGTATCTGCCGTAATGCAGGACGGGAAGTGCCTGTCGCAGGGAACGCTGATTTTGAATCCACGAAGAGCCTTCCCAGCCGCAGCAGTCAAAGAGGATGGACATCAGGTAGCACGGCGAAATCGTCTCGCCCGTGCCAGAGAAGTCCTTGCCGAGGACTTCCTTTGCGGCGTCGTTCGCCCAGATCAGATAGGGGGTCGAATAGATCGCCGAACGGATCTCGGGGCCGCTGAGCTTGTCGGAAATGATCCCCATATCCTCGTAATAGCTGTAGCCGCTGCCGAGGGTCGGTTTGTGGTCGCCAAAGAAGACCAGCACGACAGGCTCTTCGTCGTCACGGAAGGTGTCGACATATTCCGCGACGGCCTTGCCGGTTTGTGCCACGGAGTTGAGGTAGTTGTTCACGATGCAGTACGCCTCGTCGGAAAGACCGTCGTGGGAGACATATTCGCCGCCGTCGAGAGCGGAGGAGGAATAGGGGCTGTGCCCCTGATAGGTGACGCTGAAGGAGAAATAAGGAGTGGATGTATCTCTGCGCTCGTAGATGCGGCGCAGCTCGGCAAAGAAAGCGGCATCGTTCAGGTAGCTTGTCTTGCCATAGGTGTTGTCCTCGGTGGCCAGCTCGGAGAAGCCGTCGCGGTAGAAGAGGAAATCATCAAAGCCGATGGCCTTATTGATGCTGATGCGACTGTAAAAACTGCCGACGCCGGGGTGCGCACCGACCGTGGTATAGCCGTTTTCGGAAAAATAGCGCACAAAGCTCTGCGTATTGCGGCGATATTTCGGCTGCGGATAGCTGAAACCGGTCAGGAACGAACGCTCGGCGTTGATGGTGCCGCCGCCGATGGAGTCAACGATCAAGGTGCCGCTGTAGCTTTCGTCCCGAAGCGCGTGAATTTCGGCATAGGGGTCGGCGGTGAATCGGACGCCGTCAAAGACGGAAAGGTCGCTGTAGCTTTCCAGCATGGTGACGACGACGTTCACTCGCTGAGATTCCGGAATCAAGACATCGGGAGTTTCCGCCAGCATCGCTTCGGAATCTGCCTTGCTGTAGCCGTCGGGTGCGGACGGGGAGAGCTCGTCGACCGTTCGGAGGAAGGACCAGACAAGTCCGGCCGAGGCGGAAATCTCCTCGTCACGGAATGCGCTGAATACGCTCTGCGTTTTGAGGCGAGTTGAGCGGTAGAGCGTTTCGTCACGATAGAGCGTGAACCATGTCGTCAGGCCGATGGCGATACAAACCGCCGCAATGATCGGACGAATCCACCAGCGGTGTTTCGGTACCCGTCCGCGCGCGTAGCGAGCGAGAAGCACGGCACCCAACGCGACCGCAAGGAGGGAGAGCCATAATATTTTGGGAATGTGCAGGGTGTATTCGTCCAAAATACTCAGGCCGTCGCCTGCAACAAAGAAGTCGTCGGCGACAAACGGTTCCCCTCGAAGCGCGACCTTGAAATAATTGATGAAGAAAAACAGGAGAAAGAAGACCGACGTAATGAGCCAAGAGATCCACGCCCGGTTGGTCATGGCGTAGCACAGGCCGAGCAGCAACAGCATCGGCAGGAAATTCATGAGGAGGATCAGCGGCAGCTCAAAGTAGATCCGCATCCGTTCCATGGAATAATTCTGTGTCCCGATGAACAGGCACAGCAAAAGCAGACATATTACCGCCGCCAAAAGCAGACCGACGGTCAAAATCCACTTAACGACAGGGCGCTGCTCTCTCGGGGCCAAACGCTTCCACAAGGTTTTCTTCTCTTTTTCCGGTATCGTTTTTTCCGTTTTTGACACCCTCTTTATATCAAATTAGACCCACGCAAAAAGCTGCGTGGGTCTGTTTGTGATGAGTTACTTCTTTTTCAGCGCTTCCCGAATCTTTTCGCACAGGACTTCGGCGGTGAGGCCGTAGTGCTCCAGCACGGCGGCTGCGGTGCCGCTTCTGCCGAATTCGTCGTTCACGCCGTGGCGAACCAGCGGAGTGGGACAGTTTTCGCTCAGATATTCAGCCACTGCGCTGCCCAAGCCGCCGATGATATTGTGCTCCTCGGAGGTGACAATGCAGCCCGTCTCACGGGCAGCCTTGCAGACCAGCTCGGTGTCGAGCGGCTTGATGGTGTGCATATCGATAACACGGACGCTGATACCCTCGGCTGCCATCATTTCGCGAGCCTTGAGAGCCATTTGCACCATCATGCCGGTGGCAATGACGGTAACATCGGTGCCGTCTGCAAGGAGGGCACCCTTGTCCAACTCGAACCGATAGCCTTCGACCTCGTCAGTGACATTCTCCACGGCACTGCGTCCGAGACGGAGATAGGCCGGGCCGTCGTAGTTCAGAAGAGCCTCGACCGCCAGCTTCATCTCGTTGCCGTCGCAGGGACACAGAACCTTCATGCCGGGGATGGTGCGCATGAGCGCAAGATCCTCGATGGACTGGTGCGTTGCACCGTCCTCCCCGACGGAAAGACCGCCGTGAGAGCCGACGACCTTGACGTTCAGGTGGGGATAGGCAATGGAGTTGCGAACCTGTTCCCACGCTCTGCCGGAGGCAAAGATGGCAAAGGTATTCGTAAAGGGCTTGAAGCCGCAGGCGGCCATGCCGGCGGCGACACCGGTCATGTTGCATTCGGCAATGCCCATGTCAAAAAAGCGCTCGGGATATTTTGCGGCAAAGCCCTTTGTCATGGTGGCGTTCGCAAGGTCTGCGTCAAACACCACAAGCTCGGGGTACTTTTCCGCCAGCTCTACCAGAGCCTCGCCGTAAGCGGCACGGGTTGCGATCTTTCCTGCCATATTACTTGCCCTCCAATTCTGCCAGTTTGGCTTCTACTTCTGACTTTGCCTGCTCGTACTGCTCGTCGTTGGGAGCCTTGCCGTGCCAGCCGTAGTTGCCCTCCATGAAGGAGACGCCCTTGCCCTTAGTGGTTTGCAGCAGGATCATGGTGGGCTTGCCCTTGCAGGCTTTTGCGGCTTCAAAAGCGGACAAAAGCGCGTCAAAATCATGACCGCAGACCTTGATGACGTTCCAGTTGAAGGCCTCGAATTTCTTGTCGAGCGGCTCGGAGGGCATGACGTCCTTCGTTGCGCCGTCGATCTGCAGACCGTTCACATCGATCATGGCGCACAGATTGTCCAGACTGTATTTTGCGGCGGACATGGCGGCCTCCCAGACCTGTCCCTCTGCGATCTCGCCGTCACCGAGGACGGTGTAGACCCGATAGTCCTTTTTGGCGGTCTTGCCGGCCAGAGCCATGCCGACAGCGGCGGAGATGCCTTGGCCGAGAGAGCCGGTGGACATATCCACGCCGTTGACGTGACGCATCTCGGCATGGCCGGAATAGTGCCCCTTGATGGAGCGGAAGAGCTTGAGGTCTTCGGTGGGGAAATAGCCGCGAAGCGCGAGAACGGGGTAAAGAGCGGGGGTGCAGTGACCCTTCGAAAGAACGAAGCGGTCACGCTCGGGGTTTTTGGAGTCGGTCGGGTCAATGTTCATGACATTGAAATAAAGCGTCGTGAGAGTATCGATCACGGAGAGACTGCCGCCGATGTGGCCGGAGGCGGCGGTGTGAACCGCGTCCAGTGCCAGCAGACGAGCACGGTAGGCCATGATCTCAAGCTGCTTTGCGTTTAATTTTTCCATAAAAATCAGTCCTTTTCGTGATTTTTTGTGTGGCTGTGCTATGTTCAACCGTCGCCTCCGGCGACAGTCGGAACCGAATCAATAGGCCAGCTTCTCGGTCAGGTAAGCCTTAAGCTCGCTGATGGGAATGCGCACCTGCTCCATAGAGTCACGCTCACGGACGGTGACGGCATGGTCGGCAGGGGTGTTCTCGTCACCGACGGTTTGGAAGTCGACGGTGATGCAGAACGGCGTGCCGATCTCATCCTCGCGGCGGTAGCGCTTGCCGATGGAGCCGGCGTCGTCGAAGTCAACCATGAAGTCCTTCTGAAGATCACGGTAGATTTCCTCGGCGGCAGGGGAGAGCTTCTTGCTCAGCGGCAGAACGGCAGCCTTGAAGGGAGCCAGAGCCGGGTGCAGACGCAAAACGACGCGGACGTCGTCGTTGCCATTCTTGTCCTGACCGACGAACTCTTCGTCATAGGCATCGCAGAGAACGGCCAGAACCGAACGCTCAACACCCAG
>CAZKSR010000014.1:10552-31487 GCA_964555465.1 uncultured Oscillospiraceae bacterium | reverse complement strand
CCTTCATGGGCTTCTGCGGGTCGGTGAAGATGTTCTGACGCAGGCCGTACAGCGGCAGAGCCTCGGCGTAGGTCATGTTCTCCATGACGATGACAGAGCCGTATTTCAGGGTGAAAACGGAGGCCAGAGCGGTTTGCAGATGGATGTCGCCCTTGGCGATCTTCGCCAGATTGACGATGGAGGGATAGCCGAAGGTACGGTCGCCGTCCTTCAGGGCGGTACGGCGGACAAGGACGGTGTTGGCCATCGTCTCCTTGATCGTGCTGCCCGTGACGTCGAGGATGAGGTTCTTGTTCCCTGCTGCCTCGAGCTTGGCGACGGTGTCATGAAGCTCGGCAAGGCTTGCCCCGCGGACGCCCAGAATGACGCCGTATTCGGTCGCCAGAGCGTTCATTTCGGCAAAATTCTCGGCATTTGCGCCGTTGAGGATGACGCTTGCACCCTTCGTCAGCTCGAGAGCCTTCTTCGCACACTCGGCACATTCGCAGTCGAGGATGAGCGCGCGGTTGGTGGCCAGTGCCTTCTGAACGAGGCTCTCCCACTTCCCTGCGGAATCCTTCGAGCAGTGCACGAGGACAAATTCGACATATTCGCGTTCACCGATGCGCTCGTAGTCGACCTTCTGCATGGCCGCCAGCTTTGCATCGACCGCGTCGTCATCCATGCAGGTGCACACCGGCACGGCAAAACGGTTGCGCGAAACAAAGGTCTTCTCGTGGCGGAAGAGAACCGTCTCGCCGCCGAGCTGGATCTCGTCATTGAGCTTCAGGGTCTTCATGGGAGGCGCAGTGGCCTCGGAGAGCTTGGCAATGGCGTCTTCGGAGAAGTACGGGCATTTGCTCAGCTCGACAGCGCCCTGTGCGACCTTCATACAGAACGCCATACAGGTGGGGCTGCCACATTCCTTGCAGTTTTTCTTCGGGGAGAGTTTGAAAATATCTAAGCCTTTGAGTGCCATGTTGTATTACCTCCTTCTCAGACCAGTGCGCGGATCATGTCACTGATTGCCTTGACAGCCGTGGGATGGCGCATGATGACGGCATCGGAGCCACCGGTCAGACAGGCGGCGGCGGTGGTGATCTCCATCTCGATGCCGCGTTCCTCGGCGTCGCCCCACTCGGGCATATCGGCCTCGGACATCATCGCCTCCTTGACGTTCCAAGCCTCGGTGGAGACGG
Source organism: uncultured Oscillospiraceae bacterium (assembly GCA_964555465.1). Classification (GTDB taxonomy): domain Bacteria; phylum Bacillota; class Clostridia; order Oscillospirales; family Oscillospiraceae; genus JAZOXB01. The sequence continues at coordinate 30,309 of CAZKSR010000014.1, read as the reverse complement.
GGGTGACGATGGGCATCTGGAGCTGGTCGTCGGACTGCGCCAGAGCAGCGGCACGGATGCGGTCGAGGGTGGAGGCCAGGTATTCGTAGCCATAGCCTGCGGCGGCGGAGCCGGCATTCATGACGATATTCGACGGAGCCACGCCGAGCTGGGAGATCAGGACGTTGAGCTGCTTGGCGAGGTTGATATCGACGGCGGATTCCGCACCGACCTTCTGGCCGTAAGCCAGAGCAGCGGAGGCGCCGACGGTCTTATAGTTCTCTTCACGGGCGGAGAGGACGAGAATGTTCTTGCCCTGCAATGCCTCGGAGATTTTGCCGAAAAGCTCGGCGTCCTTCTCGATGTGCTTGCAGCCCATGATGACGAGCGGCAGCGCGGTCGCCTCGGAGACGGACTTTGCGATTTCGACGCACTCCTCGACGGACTTATTCTCGCCGTTGGGATCGGCGCCCTCAAGATGCAGGCATAGGAAGCTGACGCCCTCCATGCTCTCGGCACGCTTTGCCATTTCGGCAGGGGTGTTGCAGCCCTCGTAGAACTTCTTCAGACCGGCCTGCGGATAGGCAGCCAAGCCCGCATCGGTGATCTCGACACCGATCTTGGGGGCGTTCTCGATGGGGGCATCGAAGGAATAGAAGGGCAGAACATTCACGCCGCCGAGCGTACACGCTTTGTCGCCCGTGCCGATGGTCACGGACGAAATGGACGAGGTAAATGCCTGCGTTTTGGGTTCAAAAGCCATAATAAACCTCCAAAATATGTGAATAATTGGGAAAACGAGGGGAAATAGGAATTTTATCTCACGATGATCGGAATGATGCTTCGCGCCTGTAGGGGGGCGATGCCCTCATCGACCCCTGCAGACAGCAGCCTTTCGAGGAGCGGAGCCGACAATGACGCCGTTTGGGTGCGGTGCCATGCATCACGCCGAGTCGTCGCGCCCTACGGGGTGCCGCCTTTTACAGGCTCAGCGAGCGCATCAGCTCGGCAACGGCCCGTTTCATGGGGCTGTCGTCGGGGATCTTGCTGCTCGGACGGCCGTCGCAGTCGGCTTCATACACCGCATCGTCCTGCGGAAGCACGCCGAGAAGCTCCAGCCCCTGTGTCTCGATCTCCGCCTTAACGCCGTCGTTGAGGATGCCGCCGGGGGCGCGGTTGACGATCAGCCCCATCTTCGCCGGATTCAGGTTCAGCTCTCTGACCATCTCGGCAATGCGGCCGACGGCCTGAATACCGCGGCGAGAGCAGTCGGAGACAAGCAGCAGCGTGTCCACGTGCGGCAGTGTGCCGCGGGCAATGTGCTCCATACCGGCCTCGTTATCGATGACGGTATAGCGGTAGGCGCCGATGTATTTGTCGACCTGCGTCTTGAGGATGCCGTTGACATAGCAATAGCAGCCCTTGCCCTGCGTTCTGCCCATGACGAGCATATCGAAGTCGTCCTCCTCGATGAGGGCGGAATTGAAGCGGAACTCGGCATAATCGGCCTTGGTCATGCCCTTGGGGATGACGTTGCCCTTCAGCTCGGCCTGCGCCATTTCCTCACGTACGGCACCGAGGGTCGTCTCGACCTCGACGCCGAGCACCTCGTTGAGGTTGGAATTTGCGTCCGCATCCACAACGAGAAGCGGCGACTTTTTCTGCTTGATGAGGCAGTCGATCATCATGCCGCAGACGGTCGTCTTGCCGACGCCGCCCTTTCCGGCAACTGCGATGGTGTGGGTCATAGTGATCACTCCTTTGGGAAAGCGCTTGTGGGATTCTTCCGAGCGGCGAAATGCACCGCCTCGGAGGAAGGATCCATCAGATGAGATCGAGCAGACCGGCTTCCTTGGCGATATAGGCCACATCGTCGTACTTGTTCAGCGCGTACAGATGGATGCCGTTGATGCCGCAGGCACGGTACTCGTCGATCTGGTTGATGGTGTATTCGATACCGGCCTTCTTGAAGCTCTCCTTCTTGCCCTCGATGTCTGCATCGAAGCAAGCCTCGTCGCCCTTGGCGGTCTTGAGGCCGACGGAGAACGGGTTCGGGAAGATCCAGTTCTTGGAGATGATCTCGCAAAGCTCACGGGGCATGACACAGCCGTTCCGGGACAGCGCCATGTTGATGGTGGCCGCCTGATCGAGAATGGGCATGATACCCACATCGACGGGCATCCAGATACCGGCCGCACGGATGGCGTCGAGCCAGTAGCGGAACTGATCCATATCCCAGCAGAGCTGCGTCATGATGTAGTCGGCGCCGTTGTCCTGCTTCTGCTTCAGGAAGGCGATGTCCGCCTCGAGGGAGCGGCACTGAATGTGGCCCTCGGGAGAGCCGGCCACGGCGATGGTGAACTTGTCACCGAACTCCTGACGGACGAACTTGACCAGCTCGGTGGCATAGTGCAGGTCGCCGCCGGTGCCCTGCCAGCCGAAGGGCAGGTCGCCACGCAGAGCGAGCATATGGTCGATGCCGTTGTCAAGGTAGGTTTGGAGCTGCTCCTTGATGCCTTCCTTGGTGTTGCCGATGCAGGTGAAGTGCGTGACGGGGGTGCACTTGCCGTCGTCCTTGATCTTCTTCAGGACTTCGAGGTTCTTGCCGACGTTGGTGCCGCCTGCGCCGTAGGTGCAGGAGATGTAGTCGGGGTTGAGGGTGTAGAGCTTTTCCAGCACGCCGCCCTCACCGCAAAGCTTTTCCATGCCGACATCGGTCTTAGGGGGGAATACCTCAAAGGAAAATGCATTGCGGCGATCGAGAATATCCATAACGCTCATAATAATAGTACCTCCGTTTATCTTTGTTCGGACGGCCGAATGGAATCCGCCCATTTTGATACGACTTTATCTTACCACAGAAGTTCTCGGATTGCAAGCACTTATCGACAGTTTTTTACCGATTTCACTCTCAAAGCGAAGAATATTTCTCCCATTCGCGCCGAATTTTTCCGCAAGTGCCGTCCGCGTGCGGCCTGCCGTGCTTTGCACGCAGCGGCGCGTTCGGAGGCTTCTGCGCCGTTCCGCCTCGGCAGGTGCCGTCGGTCACTCACGAAGGCGGCAAACGATGCCGTCGCAGGGAGAACAGAAAAACGACGACCCTTTTTCGAAGATCGTCGTTTCAGACCGTCAAAAAAACCGCCAGTTTTCACTGGCGGTTTTTCGATATGCGGTAATTAAGACCGCATAAGCTGGTGGGGGAAGGTGGATTTGAACCACCGAAAGCATTGCTAACAGATTTACAGTCTGCCCCCTTTGGCCACTCGGGAATTCCCCCATATTCGGTTCTGCTTGAGCAATGTGGAGCCGGTAGACGGACTCGAACCCCCGGCCTGCTGATTACAAATCAGCTGCTCTACCAACTGAGCTATACCGGCATCTCAAACAGTGCTCGCTTATTATATCAGCCGATTTTTGATTTGTCAACTGTTTTTTTCAAAAATCGGAATTTTTATTTTCTGCAGCAGACGATGCTCAGGACATATTCGTCCGTCGCTTCGGAAAACAGGCTCAGCTCGGGCGGCAGTTGGACGGAGATTTTGCGTAAGTCGCCGTGCAGTCCGACGCCGGAGTGCTTGACAATGGCCTCCTTTGCCGTCCAGAGCCGCAAAAATCGTCCGCTGTCGCCCCGAACGAATGCCCGTTCCTCGTCGCTGCAGACGCGGTCGATCAGCTTCGGTGAGATGGGGCGGATCGCCTCGATATCGACGCCGACGGGCTGATCGTCCACGGCGCAGAGGACGAAATCGCCGCTGTGCGAGAGATTGAAATGCACGGGCGCATTGGTCAAAATCGGCTTCCCGTGCGCATCGGTCGCAAAGTGCAGCTCCGACGGCGCAAGCTGCGTTACCTGCGAGAGAAGCTCACGCAGGAAACCCTCGGCGCAAAGGCACTGCCGCTGCGCCTCCTCCCGACGCAGTGAGCGGATCCTCGCCCGACGGTCGGTGTCGGCAAGGTCATACGCCGCACGAAGAAAGGCATCGTCCGCTGCCGAAACACGACGAATCTCGAATCTCACCGCTTCTTCGGCAGAGCGGATGCGCCGAACACCACCATGATAAGTCCCAACAGGACGGTCAGCAAAGCGAACATGGCATAAGCGATGTCGAGCGAGCCGACAAAGAGGCTGAAGATCAGCATGACGGCGCCGGCCAGAAGAATCACTGAGCCGAAGCCGATGCGGACGACCTTCCGAAATCGCTTCCAATCCATAAAAACCGCCTCCGATGAATGATAACTGTATTATATTGCCTTTCGCCCTTCTTGTCAAGGCAGAGTCCCTGCGTCGGGGGCAAAATATTCGGAAATTCTTTCGGAATTGCACAAAGCGATGCAATCCGCGTGTCTTTCGCCCCTGTGGGTGAAAGGCGATTTTTTCGCCCGAAAATTTGAGAGGTGATTTGATGAATCCGAATATTCCGAGTGAAAAACGAAAATTCGCTGCTGCCTATCTGCGCTGCTTCGACGCAGAACGGGCGGCACAGGCCATCGGTCGGACAGACGGCATCCGCCTGCTGGCCACGCCGGGCGTTCAGCGTGAGCTGCAGCTCCAACGCGCGCAGTGCGACATCTGCCGTCAGGATGTCCTGCGTCGGCTGGCGCAGCTTGCTTTCGGACGGGCAAACGACTGCGTAAAGCTCGTCCTGAGCGAAAATGCGCAGATCGATGCGCTCGACCTGAGCCTGCTCAGCGAGGTCAAGCGCAACGACAAGGGCACGGTGGAAGTGAAGCTGGTCGATCGGGTGCGTGCGCTTGAGCAGCTCCTTTTGGCAGGGACGGATGCCGGCGACGCCGCCGACGCATTTTTCGCCGCTGCGGAGGATGTGGAGGAGGGTTGAAATTCTCCAAAAAGCAGCGCATCGTCCTGAACTGGTGGCGCAGGGACTCTCCGCATTTTCGCCGTGAGGCCGTAATCTGCGACGGGGCGGTACGCTCCGGCAAAACGCTTTGCATGGGCCTGAGCTTCTTTCTCTGGGCGTGCTCGAGCTTTTCGGGCGCACGCTTCGGCATCTGCGGCAAGACGATCTCCTCCCTGCGCCGCAACGTCCTGACCGAGCTTCTGCCGAAGCTCAAGGCCATCGGCTTTTCCGTGACGGAGAAGCGGACGGAAAATCTGGTGCGTGTCTCGTTTCGGGGCAAAACCAACGATTTTTACATCTTCGGCGGACGGGACGAAAGCTCTTCGTCGCTCATTCAGGGTATCACCTTTGCCGGCGTTCTGCTCGACGAGGTCGCGCTGATGCCGAGGAGCTTCGTCGAGCAGGCCTGCGCACGCTGCTCCGTCACGGGCAGCCGTCTGTGGTTCAACTGCAATCCCGAAGGGCCGAGGCACTGGTTCTATAACGAATGGATCTTGGGCGCCGAGAAGCGGAACTGCCTGTATCTGCATTTCACCATGGAGGACAATCCCTCCCTCTCGCCGCAGATTCGGGCACGGTACGCGCGGCTCTACACGGGCGTGTTCTATCGCCGCTTTGTTCTGGGGCAATGGGTTGCCGCCGAGGGTCGTGTCTATGACTTTTTCGACGCCGCCGCTGCGCCGCCTGTGCCCTCGGGCGAGTTTTCGCAGTGGTATCTCTCGTGCGACTACGGGACGGTCAACCCGGCCTCGTTCGGCCTCTGGGGGCTGCATGAGGGGGTCTGGTACCGCGTTCGGGAGTTCTATTTCGACTCCAAAAGGGAGATGCGGCAGATGACCGATGCGGAATACGCCGACGAGCTGGAAAAGCTGGCAGGCGGACGGCCGATCCGTGCGGTCATCGTCGATCCGTCGGCTGCGAGCTTCATCGAGCTGCTGCATCGCCGCGGCTGGAAGGTGCACAAGGCCGATAACGATGTCCTGTCCGGTATTCGCCGCACCTCCGACCTGCTCAAGAGCGGTCGGCTCGTGATCTGCGACACCTGCGTTGACTGTCTCAGGGAGATGGAGCAGTATGTCTGGGATACGAAGGGCGGACGGGACGCGGTCAAAAAGGAGCACGACCACGCAATGGACGATATGCGCTATTTCGCGGCGACGGTTCTGTCCGAACGGCGTCCGCCGCTGGCCGCCTGCACCGTCGGGAGAAGAGCACGGTAGCGCCGCATGATATCGAGCGGCGGAGTCACGCTCCCGCTGCACCGCAATCCCGATTCCCGATCTCAAGCTCCGTGAAAGGGGGTGAAAACAATGAAAATCAAGCGTTCTATGCCGAAAGGCAGCGCGGTGGGGAGCTCCGCTGTCGCAACTCAGCTCCGCTCCGGTCAGGGGCATCCCTTCGGCTCCATCCGCAGCTATGTCCCCCTGGGCGGCGGCGAAGCGAGGCTCTATCAGTCCATGCGTGAAGCACTTCCCATCCTCGATGCGGCCATCGTCAAGCTCGTCCGTCTGTGCGGCGGCTTCTCGGTGCGGTGCGGACGGTCGGAGGAGCGTCTGACGGAATTTCTGCGCACCGTTCCCTGCGGAAGAGGGCAGCGCGGCATCGACAGCTTTCTGCCGGCCTATCTCGACAGCCTTCTGACCTACGGCCGTGCCATCGGGGAAATGGTCGTCTGCGACGGAGCACTTGCCGCCGTGTGCTGGGGCGACGTGAACAGCGTGGAGATCCGAGAGGGGTCATCGCCGCTGGATGTGACGATCTGCGCCGCCGATGAAAACGGGCAAATGCGTCCTCTGCCGTATCAGCATTTGCTCCTCCTGACGACGCTCAACCCCGAGCCTGCCAACCCCTACGGTGTCTCCATGCTGCGCAGTATGCCGTTTCTGACCGATATTCTGCTGAAAATCTATCAGACCATCGGCGTCAACTGGGAGCGAGCCGGAAATGTGCGCTACGCCGTGGTCTGCAAGCCGTCGGGCGATGCACTCGAGCGGACAGCGGCCTCCGACCGTGCCGAAAGCATCGCAAGCGAGTGGTCAAACGCCATGCAGGACAGCAAGAGCGGCATCGTCCGCGACTTTGTCGCCGTGGGCGATGTCTCCGTCCGGGTCATCGGCTCGGACGGGCAAATTCTGGACTCGGAGGTTCCCGTGCGGCAAATTCTCGAGCAGCTCGTCGCCAAGACCGGTCTGCCGCCCTTCCTGCTCGGTCTGAGCTGGTCGAACACCGAGCGCATGAGTCAACAGCAGGCCGACCTGCTCACCAGTGAGCTATGGGCGATCCGCCGCACCGTCGAGCCTGTGCTCGAGCGCATCTGTGAGCTGTGGCTCCGCCTGAACGGGGATCCTTCCGCCGTTCGAATCGTCTGGGACGACATCAGCCTGCAAGATCTGGTCGAAGAGGCGCAGGCCGCCCTCTATCGGGCACAGGCCCGACAAATTCAGGGAGTGTGAGGAATGAACATCCAAAAATGCACCGGCGTTTGCGCTTCCTCCGTCGTGGATGAGGCCGCGCTGGAAAAAATCAACCGCTACACCAAGACGCCGCTCACCGCATCGGAGGTCTATCGCTTCGGCGTTCGCCTCTGCGACGACCTTCCCGATCGGGACAATGAGCGCTTTGACACCGCCGCTCTGCCGATCCTCGCAGAGCTTCTGCGTGGAAAGACGGGAATCGAAGACCACGATTGGTCATCCAAACGGCAAATTGCCCGTATCTATGACACGGAAGTGATCTGCGAGGACGGTGTGAGTTATCTGCGTGCCGACTGCTATATGCTGCGCACGGAGAAAAATGCCGACCTCATTGCCGACATTGAGGGCGGCATCAAAAAGGAGGTGTCCGTAGCCTGCGCCGTTGCCGAAACGAAATGCGGCATCTGCGGCAAGACATACGGCACCTGCGAGCATCGGAAGGGTCTGGTCTATGACGGGCAGGTCTGCTGCGCCGTTCTGTGCGACCCGACCGATGCCTACGAATTTTCCTTCGTCGCAGTCCCGGCTCAGCGTGAGGCAGGCGTGACAAAGGCCATGGAGGGAGGTGTTTTCATGACATTGCGGGAGCTGGTCAGCAAAAACGGCACGCCCGAGCTGAACGACCGCCTGAACGCCCTCGAGCAGCAGGCACAGTTCGGCAAAAGCTGCCGAGACGCCCTCGTTGACGAGGTCGTTGCGCTCGGCCTTCTGCTCGACTTCGGCGCGGACGAGGGGCTTCTGCGCAAGGCCTTCGGCTCGCTGGCCTTCGACGACCTCAACGCCCTGAAACGGGCGATGAGCAAAAAGTCCGCCGCCCTCTTCCCCGAGGCGGCACAGCTCGGCGCCGACCCCCAATTCACCGCCGCAGCGGATGCGGCATTTATGATTTGATTTTAGGAGGAATTTTTTATGGCAGTTTCCACGGAGGGCATCGGACAGGTGCGCATCACCGTAAAATGCAACCCCGAGATGACGGCAGGCGTCCCCTGCTATGTTGACGGCGACAATTTCGTCGACATTTGCGCCGACGGCTCGGAATTCGTCGGCATCGTCGATCAGGTCGAGGGCAGTCTGGCAAGCGTCATCATCCGAGGTGTCGCCACCGTCTCCTACAGCGGCACCTTCCCCGGCCACGGTCTGGTGTCACTGGCCGGTGACGGACTGGGCGGCGTCAAGATGTGCGCAGACGGTGAAAAGTACACCGTCCTCTCCGCCGACCGCGCAAAGCAGACCATCAACATTCTACTGTAAACGAAAGGAGCGCAAAGCATGGCATTTGAAAACATCCACCTGGAAAAGGGTATGTATCACGAAAGCGGAAAAAGCTTTTCGCAGGTTCTGGAGGCTCTCGATCCCTCCGAAAAATACAAGGGCACGTCGCTTGAGGGCACCGATGCCTTCCAGCGGCAGCTCAAGCGCTTCGACATCCACGTCAAGGGCGCCGGCAGCGACAGCGTGGAAAAATTCTTCCGCACCTATGAATCCGCCGTCCTCTTCCCCGAATTTATCGCCCGTGTCGTCCGTCAGGGCATGGAGGAAAACAGCATCCTGCCGCAGCTCGTCGCAACCGTAACGAGCATCGACTCGATGGACTACCGCAGCATCTATTCCGTCCCGACCGACGACGAAAAAGCACTGGCCGACGTTCTGGAGGGCACCTGCATTCCCTCGACCAACGTCCGCACGAGTGAAAAGCTCATCCGTCTGCACAAGCGCGGCAGAATGCTCGTGGCGTCCTATGAGGCTCTGCGCTTCCAGAAGCTCGACCTCTTTTCCGTGATGCTCCGACAGATCGGCGCGTACATCCAGACCATGCATCTGACCGATGCCGTCGCGGTGCTGAAGGAAAATGTGGCCACCTATTCCGTCGGCAACGAGCCCGTCGGCGGCACCGCAGGCAAGCTCACCTACGACGCTCTGGTCGGCTTCTGGGCGCAGTTCCATCCCTATGAGATGAACACCATTCTGGCTCCCACCGCCCTGATGACCGCCATGATGAAGCTTCCGGAGCTGAGCAATCCGCTGACCGGCCTGAATTTCCAGGGCACCGGCAAATTCACCTCGCCCCTCGGCGCGACGCTCCTGCGAACCGACGCCCTGAACGAGCACGATCTGCTTGCGCTTGACCGCCGTTATGCGCTGGAAATGGTCAAGGCCGGCGACGTCAGCGTCGAATACGACAAGCTGATCGACCGTCAGCTCGAGCGCGCCGCCATCACCAGCATCTGCGGCTTCGGCGTGATCATGGACGACGCCGTCCGCCGCCTGCAGGTCTGATATGACAATCCTTCAAACAATCGTCAGCCTTGCCGAGCGGCTGCTGGAGAAGGAGGACGCACGCCTGCAGCCGATCTGCGCGGCGGTGTATGAGCATCTGCTCACACGCCTGCGCAGCGGCGTTTCCGAAACCGAATGTCGTGATGCGTTCGTCCTGTCCGGTGCGCTGCTCTCGCTGTCCATGCTGAAGCAGTTTGACAGCCTCGGTCTGTCCTCCTTCGACGCGGGTGCTCTGAAGCTGAGCTTCAGCGACAACGGCGATGCACTGAGCAAGATGGCGCAGCAGCTCCTTTTGCCGTGGTGCGACGACGCCTTTGCTTTCTGTGGGGTGAAGGGATGAAGGAAGTGATTGCACGGCTGATTGACGCCTACGGCAATGACCTGACCGTCACCGCCGACGGAGTCGAGACGCAGACGAGGGCTTTTTTGCAGCTCGTGACCTCGAAAAGCTGGCAGAACATGGAGCGCATGATCCCGTCCGTCGGTGAGGTGCCGAGAGGTCAGTATCTCTACCTCGGCTCACCCGACATCCCCCTAAAGGCCTACGACAGCATCGTCATGGACGGGCGCAGCTTCCTCGTCCGCCGTGCCGATGCCATCCTGCACCAATCGGAGCGCATCTTCATTTGGGGCCTGTGTGTCGAGGGAGGTGCGCAGTAGGATGGGAAACGCGGAGCATCTCATATCTCTGCTCTGCGCACTGAATATCAGTGCTATGGCCGCCTATCCGAACCGACGGATGCCGAGGATGGATCAGGCAGTCGTCATGGTCGGCGTGACAGAGCAGAGCTTACAGCCGCTTGCCCTGCACGGCGAATTCGACACCGCTGCGCAGACCTTCCCCGGCGCACTGGCCTACGAGGAGACGGTGCAGCTCGAGCTGTATTCCCCCTACCTCTTCGGCGGAAGCCACTGTGATCAGACGGCCGATACAATCCTGCGTGCGCTGGCGCAGGCATTTACGGCTCTGTCGCTCTCCTCCGTGAACCGTGAGGCGACCTATTATGATGCGGACACCGACTGCTTCCGTTGCCGCCTGCGCGTCGTGACGAAGGCATATCTGACCGCAACGGAAGGCTGAGGTGAGGAAATACGGCAAAGGAAACCATTCCCATGACGCCCGAGGTACGCGTTGAGCTAAACGGCAATGCCATCGGCGCGTTGCAGAGCTTTCGCGAGCTGATCGGGCGGACGCTTCGCCCCATCCGCCAGCTCGGTTCGGACGAGCTTCTGGGCTTTTACACGGAAAACACGGGCTTTACCGTCACAATCGGCTTTCTGCTGTCCGCCGGCCTGACGTTGACGGATGCGCAGAAGCTTTTGCACAAGCTGTCGAATTTTACGCTGGGGATCTGCTTCAGCGACCACACGCTGCACTTCGGCGGCTGCGAATACGCCTCGCTCGAAACAAGCTGCAGCATCGGCGGAAGCCTCCTGTGTCAGGCGGAAATCCATGCACTGACCCGAACCTGCACCTACCCGACACTCAGGGAGGTGGAATAAATGCTTCAACTCGGTGATTTTCTCTGGCCGAATGACCCCGAAACGCTGAAGGTCAGCTACCTCCGAACGGTCGATATCGCACCGACGGAGGGCGGCCTGTGGAGTGTGACGAAGGTTGCACGAATGGGTCGCACCTTCGACGGTGAGGGCGTGTTTTTCGGTGAAACGGCGTATGACAGCTTCCGAAGCCTCGCGCAGTATCTCTACAGCGGCGAGAGCGCGGTCTTCGTGCATCCGCAGTGGACACAAGCCAATGTGCTCCTGACGGAGCTTGAGGTCACGGAGGAATGTCGGAAAAACGTTCTGCACTATCGTTTCCGCCTCGTCGAGCTGCCGACCTATCCGAGCTAAAGCCGTCGCCCCCCGAAGAAAAACGTTCGGCTCTCCCGCGAAACGTGGGAGAGCCGTTTTTTTATTGTCATGCGCCGACCCGACCGTATCCTCGAGCCTCAGGGGATCCGTTTGCTCGGCTTGAGATAGCGTTCCTCCTCGGAGAAAACGCAGCCGCAATATTTTTGCAGATACATCCCCAGCTCCCGTGCCCGTTCCTGCCCTGCGCGGAAATACGGGCGGAAGTCTCGATACAGGAACGTCACACCGAGCTGCGCGGCCGCACGCTCCGCCGTTTCTCGCAGAAGCTCGTGGTTTTGATAGGGACTGATGAAGAGCGACGAGGTGAAGCTGTCGAAGCCGCCCTCCCGAGCCGCCTGCGCCGCCGCAAGCATCCGCAGCTCGTAGCACTTCACGCAGCGGCCTTCCAAATCTCCGGCGACCTCCCGTACGAACGGCCGCAGGGCATATTCGTCCCGTTCCAGCAGCCGCAGGTCGATCGTCCTTGCATACTCCCGAAGACAATTTCGACGGGCGCGGTACTCCGTAAACGGGTGGATATTCGGATTGTACCAAAAGCCCGTCACGTCCGAGTGCTCCGCCCGAAGCACCTCAATGCACTGATTTGCGCACGGTGCGCAGCAGATATGCAGCAATGTTTTCATCGCCCAAGCCCCCTTTTGTCCTATTATAACACATCGGTTTTCGCACGGCAAGCCCCTCCTTTTGGCGATTGTGTCAAAAAGGGAGGGCATTTTTTGTGAACTTTTCCATGTGGAAATGGGGATTTTTGTGTGGTATTATATTATGAAGAAGTTCAGAAAGGATGATTTCTATGCCGGTAACCAAGGAAAGCTATGCTGCGAGAGTCCAGCGCAAGGTAATGAAGAAGCAATACCTCGTCGATGTTGCCATGGGTCGCCGCAAGGCCGATCTCGTTCTGAAAAACGCCACCTATGTCAATGTCTTCTCCAATGAACTGTGCCGAGGAGATATCGCAATCGCCAAGGGGCAGATTGTCGGCATGGGCACCTATGAGGGTCAGACGGAGATCGATGTGAGCGGCAAGATCGTCTGCCCCGGCTTCATCGATGCACACATCCATCTCGAGTCCTCCCTCGCCTCGGCCAAGGAGTTCGCCCGTGCCGTCGTTCCGCACGGCACCACCACCGTCATCACCGATCCCCACGAGATCACCAACGTTATGGGTACCGACGGCATCGATTATATGCTGCAGGCAACCGAGGGCTTGCCGATCGACGTGCGCTTCATGCTGCCGAGCTGTGTCCCGTCCACGCCGCTCGACGAGGCCGGTGCAAGCCTCGATTACCGTGCCATCGACTCGTTCTATGACCACAGCCGTGTGCAGGGTCTGGCCGAGATGATGAACTATGTCGGCGTGATGGGCGGCGACAAGGAGGTTCTCGAAAAAATCATCGCCTGTCAAGCACACCATAAGAAAATCGACGGCCACGCCCCCGGGATCGTGGACAAGGATCTGGCGGCCTATATCGCCGTCGGCGTCTATTCCGACCACGAGTGCTCCGATATGGACGACGCCATGCGCAAGCTCCGCAACGGCCAATTCATCATGGTGCGCGACGGCACGGCGGCAAGGAATCTCGACGCCCTTGTCGACCTGCTCAAGCAGCCCTATTACGACCGCTGTATGTTCTGCACCGACGACAAGCACCCGAGCGACCTTCTGGAAAAAGGCCACATCGACTACATTATTAAAAAGGCCATCGGCTACGGTGTCGATCCCATCGTCGCCGTCAAGGTCGCCAGTCACAACGCCGCCCGTTACTTTGCGCTGAACAACCGCGGCGCCATCGCCCCGGGCTATCTGGCAGACTTCGCCGTCATCGACAATTTTGACAGCTTCAAGGTCGAAATGGTCTTTAAGAAGGGTGTCCTCACCTGCAAGGACGGCCATGTCGAGCCGTTCGAGACGCCGAAGATCGAGGATTACCTCATCGACCGTGCGCACGACACCTTCCACGTCGCCCACCTGACGGCGGCGGATTTCACCGACGAGCGTCCCCGCGGCGTCATCGGCATGATCCCCGGCGAGATCGTTTCAACCGATAACGGCTACGCGTCGAAGATCGATTCGGAGCAGGATGTTTTGAAGATCGCCGTCATTGAGCGGCACAAGAACACCGGTCACATCGGCCTCGGCTATATTCAGGGCTACGGGCTGAAAGCCGGTGCCGTCGCGACGTCCATCTCGCACGACTCGCACAACATCATCGTCGTCGGCACGAACGAAGAGGACATGGCCTTTGCCGCTAACCGCATCGTCGAAAATCGCGGCGGCATCACCGTCGTGAGGGACGGCAAGGTTCTCGGTGAGGTCGTGCTGGAGATCGCCGGACTGATGACGGACGACAGCCTCGTCAACATCAATGACCGTCTGGAGGCTGCGAAGAAGAAAGCCTACGACCTCGGCGTCAACCCCGGCATCGACCCGTTCATGACTCTCTCGTTCATGTCCCTGCCGGTCATCCCCACGTTGCGTCTGACCACCCGAGGCGTCCTCGACGTCATCAAGCAGCAGTATGTTTGATTTGAAACCGTCATAATAATTCTCGAATTGTCATTATGCGGAGTGAAGCGGCGCGGCGATTCGATTGCCCTTGATTTTTGTCGGAATTCGGGATATAATAGACGGGAAACCAAAGAAGGAGGTCATGAATCATGGCTGTTAAGATCGAAAAGGATACCATCATCGGCAATGTCCTCGACATTGCGCCGCAGACCGCTCCCCTGTTTCAGGCGATCGGTATGCACTGCCTCGGCTGCCCCAGCTCGCGCGGCGAGACGGTCGAAGAGGCGTGCATGGTGCACGGCGTCGACTGCGAAGCTTTCCTGAAGCAGGTCAACCGCTTCATCGAGGCCACCGAGAACGCATAAATCCGCACGCTTTTCCCCGACGGCGTATTGTGATGCGTTGCGGCCTCCGAATTCCGCCGGAGCGAAAGGCTCTAACCCTCGGAATGACGCCGAAAGACCTCGCTCCGCAAAGGCCGCAGGGGACGTTGTCGGCAGATCTTCATCATTATCGAAAAACGAGGCACCTTGCCTCGTTTTCGTTTCAAAGGGAGTGTTTCCATGCACGAGCCGAAAATGCCGATTTCCAAGCGTCTTTCCCGTGTGGCGGAGCTGGTGCCCTTCGGCGCGCGCGTGGCCGATATCGGCTGTGATCACGGCTATCTCTCCATCGACCTGCTGAAAAGCGGTCGGGCGAGCTTTGTCCACGCCTGCGACCTTCGGGAAAAGCCCCTTGCGCACGGTCGGGAAAACGCCGCTCGCTTCGGCATCGGGGAGAAAATCAGATTTTCCGTCGCTGACGGCCTGTCCGCCGTCGACAAAGACGAGGTCGACACCGTCGTCTGCGCCGGGATGGGCGGCGAGCTGATCGCCCAGATTCTGGAGGCTGCGCCGTGGGTGCGCCGCCCCGGTCTGACCCTCGTCCTTCAGCCGCAGTCGTCCGGAAACGAGCTGCGCCGCCGCCTCCGAGCCATGGGCTTTGCCATTGAGAAAGAGGCTTTGGTCGAAGAAGGCGGCTTCATTTATTACATTATGCGCGCTGTCTATGCGCCTTCCGAGCAGCCGACCGTCGGGGAGGAATACTGTTCGAAGGCTCTCCTGCACAGTGGGGAGCCTTTGCTCGGTGCTTATCTGCACCGTCTGAACGTCTCGCTCACCGCCACGGTCGAGAACATCCGCAGAAGCGAAAATCCGCCGCTCGAGCGTCTGCGCTATTACGAAACGGCGCTTCGCGAGATTCGACAAATGCAGGAGGAAATATCATGCCGACCGTAAAAGAGATCCATGAATTTTTACAGACCCTCGCGCCGGAATCGATGGCCATGGAGTGGGATCATGTGGGGCTTCTGTGCGGCCGCTCGGATCGGGAGGTTCGGCGGATTCTGGTGGCTCTCGACCCGTTTTTGCCCGTGGCGACGGAGGCCGCAGAGCGCGATTGCCAGCTTCTTGTGACCCATCATCCGTCGATTTGGCATCTTGATAAGGTCAACGACGGGACGCAGGCGGGAAAAACGCTCCTCTATCTCATCGAACACGGCATTTCCGCACTCAATGCGCACACGAACCTCGACTGCGCGCCGGGCGGCGTGAACGACTGCCTCGCCGCAACGCTCGGACTGTCCGACATTTCCGTCATCGACCCCGTCGGGACGGATGCCGAGGGCTTGGAATACGGCCTTTTGCGCGGCGGAGAGGTTGCGCCGCAGACGACGCGGGAATTCTTGCAGACAGTCAAGTCCGCCCTCGGGTGTGAGGGGCTTCGCTACGTCGACGGCGGAAAAACGATCCGTCGGGTCGCCGTCGGCGGCGGTGCCTGCGCAGACGGTCTGCCCCGTGTGGCGGCTCTGGGCTACGACGCCTTTGTCACCGCCGACTGCAAATACAATCAATTCGTCGACGCAAAGGATCTCGGCGTGACCCTGATCGACGCCGGACATTTCGAGACGGAAAACCCCATTTGCTCCGTTCTGGCCGAAAAGCTGCGAAAAAACTTCCCCGAAATTGAGGTTCTGGAGTCGAAAATTCACGGCGACTGCATCAAATTCGCATAAAGCGGTTGTTTTTTCCGAATTTCTATGCTAAAATATAGGGCGAAATTACCACGGAAGGGAAGAAAGAACCATGTCAGGTCATTCCAAATGGCATAACATTCAAAAAACCAAGGGCGCACAAGACGCCAAGCGTGCTGCCGCTTTCACCAAAATCGCAAAGGAAATGTATGTGGCGGTCAAGGAGGGCGGCGGCTCGACCGACCCTGCCTATAACTCCCGTCTTGCCACCGTCATCACCAAGGCCAAGGCCGCCAATATGCCCAACGACAACATCAAGCGTGTTCTGGACAAGGCGGCAAATGCAGGCTCCGGCGATGCTTACGAGGCCATCACCTACGAAGGCTACGGCCCGAACGGTATCGCGGTCATCGTCGAGACAATGACCGACAGCCGTAACCGCACCGCAGGCAATATCCGCCATCATTTTGACAAATACGGCGGCAAGCTCGGTGCAAGCGGCTGCGTGTCGTGGAACTTTGCCAAAAAAGGCGTGCTCGTCATCGACAACGAGGACGGCGACTATGAAGAGGACGCCGTCATGATGGACGCCATGGACTGCGGTGCCGACGATTTCGAGGCCGAGGAAGGCTGCTTCACCGTCTACACCGAGCCCGACGACTTCAATGACGTCGCAAAGGCTCTCGGTGACAAGGGCTACGCCTTCATCTCCGCCCAGATCGAGATGGTTCCGTCCGAGTACAAGACGCTCGACAACGAGGACGACGCCAAGATGATGGAAAAAATGCTCGACATCTTCGACGAGGACGACGACGTTCAGAACGTCTGGCACAACTGGGACAGAGGTTAAATCAAAAAGCTGCAAAAAGGGCAACGAAAACGTCCTTTTTGCAGCTTTTGCCGTGTCGGGATCCGTCGTCTCGGTCGTTTGCAATTTCGAGCCACTCTTTCGGCTTGTCGATATTGAGTTTTCCGCGATGGGGATTTTTTACGGCGAAAGGAGGGTTTTTTCTTGACACTTCTCCGAGAACATGGTAATATGATAATAATACAAACGGGCGGCGTGAGCGGCTCGCAATATCGCTGTGATCGAAAAGAGTACCCTGCCAAAAGCAGCAGAGAGCATCCGTCACCGGCTGAAAGCGGATGCGGTGGGCGGCAGGTGAAGTGCATTCGGGAGCGAAGGGGAGACCCCGTCGGCTGCGTCAAAGCCCAAGTGAGAAATCAGAGTGGAACCGCGAGTATTTTGCCCGCCTCTGGAGCTTTTCCGGAGGCGGTGTTTCTTTTTGGAGTGATGTTTTTTGCATTTGATGGAAACCATAAGGGCATACCGTCGAAACGACCCGGCAGCTCGCAGTAATTGGGAGGTTTTCTTCCTCTACAACGGGCTGCACGCCGAAATTTACTATCGCATAGCCCACTGGCTTTATCTGCGGAAGCTGCGGTTTTTGGCGCGGTGGATTTCGCAGCTCGCCCGTCGCAGAACCGGCGTCGAAATCCATCCTGCCGCCACCATCGGCCGCCGCCTCGTCATCGACCACGGCACGGGCATCGTCATCGGCGCAACGGCGCAGATCGGTGACGACTGTCTGCTCTATCAGGGCGTGACCCTCGGCGGCACGGGCGCGCAACGGGAAAAACGTCACCCGACGCTCGGCAACAATGTCATGGTCGGCTGCGGCGCAAAAATTCTGGGGCCTTTCACGGTCGGTGACAACGCCCGAATCGCCGCCAATTCCGTGGTGCTCAACGAGGTGCCGCCGAACTCCACCGTCGTCGGCGTCCCCGGCCGTGTGGTTCGCATCAACGGCGAAAAGCTCGACCACATCCACACTCCCGATCCCATCCGCGCGGAGCTTGACTATTTAAGACAATTGATCGAAAAGAAAACGGAGGAAATATAAATGTATCTTTACAATTCCCTGAGCCACAAAAAGGAGCTGTTTGTTCCCAATCATCCCGACATCGTCAAGATGTACACCTGCGGCCCGACGGTCTATCACTATGCCCACATCGGTAATCTCCGCAGCTATATCATGGAGGACGTTCTGGAAAAGGCCCTGCGCTACCTCGGCTATCGTGTTAAGCGTGTCATGAACATCACGGATGTCGGCCATCTGGCGTCCGATGCCGACACGGGCGAGGACAAGATGCTCAAGGGCGCAAAGCGCGAAAACAAGTCCGTCATGGACATCGCAAAATTCTACACCGACGCTTTCTTTGCCGACTGCGCCAAGCTCAACATCAAGACCCCCGACGTCGTCGAGCCGGCCACAAACTGCATCCCCGAATATATTCACATGGTGCAGACGCTTCTGGAAAAGGAATATGCCTATCTTGCCGGCGGCAATGTTTATTTCGACACCTCCAAGCTCGACAATTACAATGTCTTCTTCGACCACAAGGAGGAGGATCTTGCCGTCGGCGTCCGAGAGGGCGTCGAGGAGGACGGCAACAAGCGCAACAAGAACGATTTCGTTCTCTGGTTCACCAAGTCCAAGTTTGAAGATCAGGCGCTCAAATGGGACTCCCCGTGGGGTGTCGGCTATCCCGGCTGGCACATCGAGTGCTCCTGCATCTCCATCAAGCATCTCGGTGAGGACATGGATATCCATTGCGGCGGCATTGACAACGCCTTTCCGCATCACACCAACGAGATCGCCCAGTCCGAGGCGTATTTGGGGCACAAGTGGTGCAATTACTGGTTCCACGTCCACCATCTGAACACCGAAGGCGGTAAAATGTCCAAATCCAAGGGCGAATTTTTGACCGTCTCGCTGCTGGAGGGAAAGGGCTATGACCCGCTGGTCTACCGTCTGTTCTGCTTGCAGAGCCACTATCGCCGCAATCTCGTCTTTTCGTGGGAGAATCTCGACAATGCGAGGGTGACCTATGAGAAGCTCGTGGCCAAAATCGCGACCCTCGACGGCGAGGGCGAGGTCGACACGGCGGCTCTGGAAACGCTCAAAGCCCGTTTCGAAACGGCACTCAACGGCGACCTCAACACCTCCTTGGCCGTCACTGCGGTCTATGACGTCCTGAAGGCGAAGACAAACGATGCCACCAAGCGAGCGGCGATCGCGGATTTCGACACCGTGCTCGGCTTGGATCTGTTGCAGGCGGCGCAGCGTGTTCGTGACGCGCAGCCGAAGCAGGAGGTTGATCCCGAGATCGACGCCCTTGTCGCCGCCCGTACCGCAGCCAAGAAGGAGAAAAACTGGGTGGAGGCCGACCGCATCCGTGACGACCTGAAGGAAAGAGGCATCGAGATCATCGACACGCCGCAGGGCACGACATGGAAGCGCATCTGACCGCCGAAGGCACGCGCCGGAAGCGCGTCTCGTAGGGTGCAAGACGGCACGCCGGGGTCGGCGTGCCCTACGGAGTTGGTTGCATCGCGGCACGCCGAGGTCGGCGTGCCCTACGGCCTTGACTGCATCGCGGTGCCCTGAACTCGGCGCGCCGTAACCAATGGCTCCTCCCCCCTCGGGGGGGGGAGCTGTCGGCGCAGCCGACTGAGGGAGGGCGAACGCACTCGAATGACGGTACAAGGGTGGAAATGCTTGGCTACCCCCTCTCCGTCACGGCTATATCGCGGCACGCCGGGGCCGGCGCGCCGCAAACACGCGCACTCCCGTAGGGCGCGCCGTCTCGGCGCGCCGTAACCAATGGCTCCCCCCCGAGGGGGAGGAGCTGTCGGCGCAGCCGACTGAGGGAAGGCGAACGCACCGCAATTACGGTGCAAGGAAAGCGCCGCCGTACGCACCGCCTTT
>CAZKSR010000014.1:0-10452 GCA_964555465.1 uncultured Oscillospiraceae bacterium | reverse complement strand
GGCGAACGCACCGCAATTACGGTGCAAGGAAAGCGCCGCCGTACGCACCGCCTTTCTTATATTTTTCATCCACCGCGTCACATCATTTCCCCGACGAAACGGAGGTATTTCCCCATGAAGCTGATGATTCTCGACGGCAACAGCGTGATGAACCGCGCGTTTTACGGCATCCGTCCGCTGAGCACGCGAGAGGGACTTTTCACCAACGCCGTTTTCGGTTTTCTGAATATTCTCGAGCGCGTGCGCAAGGAGGAAGCCCCCGATGCACTGTGCGTCGCATTCGACCTGCACGGGCCGACCTTCCGCCACCTGCAATTTGACGGCTACAAGGCCACCCGACACGCCATGCCCGAGGAGCTTGCCATGCAGATGCCCGTCATGAAGGACGTCCTTCGGGCGATGAACATCCCGATTTTCGAATGTCAGGGCTGGGAGGCCGATGACGTGATCGGCTCCGTCTCCCGTATTTGCGCCGAAAAGGATTGGCACTGCGTGATTTTAACGGGCGACCGCGACAGCTTACAGCTCGTAAATGACCATGTCACCGTCAAGCTCGTACGCACGCAGGGCGGTCAAACCACGGCCGTCAATTATACGCCGGAGGTCTTTTTTGCCGAGTATGGCATGGAGCCGATCCGCCTGATCGACCTCAAGGCTCTCATGGGCGACGCCTCGGACAATATCCCGGGCGTTGCCGGAGTCGGCCCGAAAACGGCGACCGACCTTCTGCACCGCTTCGGCACCCTCGACGGCGTTTACGAAAATCTCACGCCGCAAAATATGAAGGGCAAGCTCTATGAAAAGCTGCAAAACGACAAGGATAACGCCTACCTCTCCTACGATCTGGCCACCATCCGCACCAATGCGCCGATTGACGGTTTTTCGCCCGAGGGCTGCCGCATCCAACCGCCGAAGCGACGGGAATTGCACGACCTCTTCGTCCGTTTGGAGTTCCAAAAGCTCATCGACAAATACGGTCTGCGCTCGGCTGCCGATGAGCCGTGCGAGAGCTGTGCCGAGGCTACGGCTTTTTCGGGCAAATGCGTCCTGACCGAGGTTACCTCCCTGCCGCAGCTTGCGCCCCTGCTCTCGGGCAAGCCCCTTTTCTGGGCGTCGGATGACGCTGCGGATTGCATCGTCGTCGCGCCGCAGATGCAGGGCACGGAGCAGACGGCTTATGTCCTGCGCCGACAAACGCTGGGCGAAGCGTTCTTACCCGCCCTGCGCCTCCTCTGCGAGAAAAAATATCCGAAAATCGCCCACGATATCAAGCCGATTTTGCGACGTCTGCTGGCTTCGGGCATTGAGGCCGAGGGCTTTGTGTTCGACACCGCCCTCGCCGCCTATCTGCTCGACGCCACTCGGGGAAAATATGAGCTGCGGCAGCTTGCGCAGGATCTTCTGCACTTCACCCCGTCCGAAACGAAGGGCTTGCCGACGGAAAGCATTTTGGCGATTGAAGCCGCCTGCATTGAGGGGCTTTACGACCTCCTGAAGGGTAAGCTGGCGGAGGCCGGAATGCTTCCCCTTTACGAGACGATTGAGCTGCCGCTGTGTCGGGTGCTTGCGAGCATGGAGCACGACGGTATTCTCGTCGACCGTGCCGCCCTACATTCCTTCGGGGAAATGCTCACGAGCCGCATTGCCGACTGTGAACGCCTGATTTTCGAGGCCGCAGGCGGAGAATTCAACATCAATTCGCCCAAGCAGCTCGGAGAAGTCCTCTTTGAGCGTCTCGGTCTGCCGCCCGTCAAGAAGACCAAAAGCGGCTATTCGACCAACGCCGACGTTCTGGCCGCCCTTCGGGACAGGCACCCGATCATTCCGGCCATCATGGACTACCGTATCCTGACCAAGCTGAATTCGACCTATGCCGAGGGCTTGCAAAAGGAGATCGCCTCCGACGGCCGCATCCACACGACCTTCCAGAACACAGTCACGGCAACGGGACGCCTGTCGTCAACCGAGCCGAATCTTCAAAATATCCCCGTCCGCACGGAGCTGGGCAGCGAGATCCGCAAGATGTTCATCCCTCGGGAGGGCTTCGTCCTCGTCGATGCGGACTACAGCCAGATCGAGCTTCGGGTTTTGGCGCACATTGCCGACGACAAGGCCATGCAGGAGGCGTTCCGCTCGGGCGAGGACTTCCACGCCGTCACCGCCTCGCAGGTCTTTCACACGCCACTTGCCGAGGTCACGCCGCTCATGCGACGCAATGCCAAGGCCGTCAATTTCGGCATCGTCTACGGCATCTCCGAATTTTCCCTTGCGCAGGATCTCGGCGTCAGCCGAAGCGAGGCGAAGCGGTATATCGAAAGCTATCTGGAAAAATACAGCGGCGTGCGCGACTATATGCACAACATCGTCGAGACGGCCAAAACGCAGGGCTATGTCGAGACGATCTTTCGCCGCCGCCGTGCCATTCCCGAGATTCGCAGCACGAATTTCAACGTCCGCTCCGGCGCCGAGCGCATTGCCCTGAATACGCCCGTGCAGGGAACCGCCGCCGACATCATCAAGCTGGCGATGGTGCGTGTCTTTGACGCGCTTCGCGAGCAGTCGCTTCAGGCTCGCCTCGTCCTTCAGGTGCACGACGAGCTGATCGTCGAGTGTCCGTCGTTCGAGGCCCCGTCCGTCATGGAGCTGGTCACTCGGGAGATGGAGAATGTCGTCAAGCTGTCCGTGCCTCTGATCGCTGAGGCGAAAATGGGAGAAAGCTGGTACGACGCGAAATGATTCGAAGCATGACACTTTCCGACGCGGCGGCGGTCGCCGCACTGGAAAAAATCTGCTTTTCCGACCCATGGAGCGAACGCTCCGTTGCCTCGGAAACGGAAAATCCGCTGAGCCTTTGGCTGGTGGCGGAGGAGGGCGGAAAGCTCGTCGGCTATGTCGGCTCGCAGTCCGTTGCGCCGGAGAGCGACCTGATGAATCTCGCCGTTGCGCCGGAGGCACGGGGAAAAGGAATCGCCCGAGAATTGATGCTGGAGCTGATGCGCCGCCTGCATGAACGGGGGATGCAGACCCTCACTCTTGAGGTGCGCGTCTCCAACGCCCCTGCCATCGCCCTGTACACCAAGCTCGGCTTTGTCCGAATCGGCAGACGGCCGAGATATTATGTAAACCCAAGAGAGGATGCTCTCATTCTCAGAAAGGAGCTGCGTGATGCTGATTTTATCCGTGGAATCGTCGTGTGACGAGACAGCCGTCGCGCTGGTGCGTGACGGTCGGGAGGTCTTGTGCGACTGCATCGCCTCGCAGGTCGCCCTGCACCGCATTTACGGCGGCGTCGTGCCGGAGATTGCTTCGAGAAAGCACATCGAGGCTATTTACGGCCTTGCCGATCAAGCACTTGCACAGGCGAGCGTGGCAAGAAGCGACATTGACGCCGTCGCCGTGACCTATGCACCGGGTCTGATCGGTGCCCTCCTCGTCGGCGTGAATTTTGCCAAGGCCGCAGCTCTGGCACTCGGCAAGCCGCTCATCCCCGTGCACCATATCCGCGGCCATATTGCCGCAAACTATATCGCCTATCCCGACTTAAAGCCGCCGTTTCTCTGTCTCGTCGTCTCCGGCGGCCACACGATGCTGGTCGATGTGCGCGACTATACGTCCATGCAGGTGCTCGGCTCGACCCGTGACGATGCCGCCGGCGAGTGCTTCGACAAGGTCGCCCGTGTGCTGGGGATGCCCTATCCCGGCGGTGCGGCTCTGGACAAGGCGGCCATTGGCGGCGACGATAGTCATTACCCCCTGCCGCATCCGAAGCTCTCGGGCAATCCGCTGGATATGTCCTTCTCCGGCCTTAAGACGGCGGCGGTCAATCTGATCCACAATGCCGCTCAAAAGGGCGAGCAGATCGTCGTGCCCGACCTCTGCGCAAGCTTCTCCACCGCCGTGAGCGAAATGCTCGTGCCGCGGACGGTGCGTGCGCTGGAAATGACGGGCTATCGGACACTGGCCGTTGCCGGCGGTGTGGCCGCCAATCGCCGTATTCGCGGCGATTTGGCAAAGGAGTGCGAAAAGCGGAGCGTCCGTCTGTGTCTGCCGCCCCTTTCCCTCTGCGGTGACAACGCCGCCATGATCGGCGCACAGGGCTATTATGAATTCCTTGCCGGCAACCTTGCCGACCAGACCCTCAACGCCTACGCCACGAAGTCCTTCGAGGGCGAGCGGCTTTGAGCAATCGCTTCCGAACCGACGCGTCCGTTGCAGACACACGCAAAGCCGCGCACGCTTCGAAGCTGCTTCCTCGCGGCTCTCGGCGGCGCTGTCGGCGCGTGTGCGGAAAGGAACGGCGGATCGCCGCGTCGCTGCGTTCCTCGCAAGAACGCAGTTCTATCAAAAAACACGCACCGACCGTAAAAAGTCGGTGCGTGTTATTTGTGTTTCAGCGACGCTCGAGGGTGGTCGTGACGCCGCCATATTCAATGAGCAGGCCGGAATCGGTGATCGTAAACTCGTCGGTTTCTCCGCCCATGGTGGCAAAAAGCTTGTCGCCGTCGATCTCATAGGTGCCGGAAGCAGAAACTTCCATTCCCTTAAAGCTCTCGAGCAGCTCTTCGATCGTCGGTGCAAGCTCTTCCTCCATGGCGGCCATAAGCGCTTCCTCGGAGCCGTAGCTTTCGATGAGCAAGCTCCAGTACTCTTCCATGCTCATGCCGGCTTGCTCGGCGGTAGCATTGACGCTGTAGACGATGATATTGGCCAGCAGCTCATCCTCTCCGTTTATGACCATGGAGGCTTCGCAGGTCATGTCATCGTGGAAAACATACGTGATCTCCAGCGAAAGGCCGAGTTGGAAAGCCGCCACTGCATCCTCACCGAGGGAGGCGATAAGGTCGCTGTCTGCATCGAGCATACAGGAATAAGTACCGTCGAGGCTCTCGCCATCGGCGGAAGAGGCGGTCGTTTCTTCGTCCTCGGAATCGGTCGTCTTTTCCTCTTCGCTGTCTTTGTCGTTTTCCTTCAGCTCTTCGGTCGTGGTCTTCTTTTCTTCCTTCTCCTCGTCGTCCTTTTCGTCCTTGGCGCAAGCGACAAAGCAGGTCAGAACCATGACCAGAACCAGAAGCAATGCGATGATTTTCTTCATTTTCTGTTTTCTCCTTTTTCAAAATCACATCGGCAGAGCCGACATATGCCATGATATGATAGCATATCCCCCCCCAAAATGTCAAGCTTTATTTTATTGCGCCCCATTTCCCGAATTTTACGGCTCGTTTCCGAGAGAAATGCTTGCAATCCCGTGGATTTTGTGGTAAACTGGATGATGTAAAAGTATGAAATTTTCACACCGGAGGTATACACAATGGAAAATCAGAAAGCTTTGGTCGGCGCGGCCGTCATCGGTCAGTCCGGCGGCCCGTCCTCGGTCATCAACGCCAGTGCATACGGCGTCATCAAAACCGCCCTCGAAAGTGAGCACATCACTGCCGTCTACGGCGCTTACCACGGCATCATGGGCGTTTTGGAGGATCGCCTCATGGACATGAGCAAGGAAGACCCCAAGGAGCTTGAGCTTCTGCTGCACACGCCGTCGTCCGCCCTCGGCTCCTGCCGCTATAAGATCGCCGACCCCGATGTCGACGACACCGATTTCCGCCGCATCCTTGAGATCTTCAAGAAATACAACATCCGCTATTTCTTCTATAACGGCGGCAACGACTCCATGGACACCTGTAATAAGATCAGCCGCTATATGAAAAAGGTCGGCTACGAATGTCGCGTCTTCGGCGTCCCCAAGACCATCGACAATGACCTCTACGGCACCGACCACTGCCCCGGCTTCGCCTCTGCCGCAAAATACATCGCAACGAGCGTCATGGAAGTCTCCCGTGACAGCAAGGTCTATAACACCGGCATGGTCACCATCGTCGAGTGCATGGGACGTCACGCTGGCTGGCTGACCGCTGCGGCCGCTCTGGGCAAGCTCTCCGGCGACGGCCCCGACCTCATCTATCTGCCCGAGGTCGACTTCGTCATGGAGGACTTCATCCGCGACGTCAAGCGCGTTTACGAGCAAAAGCACAACTGCCTGATCGCCGTCTCCGAGGGCGTTCACTATGCCGACGGCAGCTTCGTCTCCGAGGCAAAAACCTCCGGCACCGACGGCTTCGGCCATGCACAGCTCGGCGGTCTGGCCGCACGTCTGGCCTCCGTCGTCAAGGAAACGCTCGGCGTCAAGGTGCGCGGCATTGAGCTGTCTCTGCTCCAGCGTTGCGCCGCCCACTGCGCCTCCGCCACTGATATTGAGGAATCTTTCCAATCGGGCAAGATCGCCGTCGAGTCTGCTCTGGCCGGCGAAACCGGCAAGATGGTCGGCTTCCGCTGCACCCGTGAGAACGGCTACCACTGCGAATATGTCCTCTTCGACCTCGATAAGGTCGCCAATTTCGAGCAGAAGGTTCCGCTCGAGTGGATCACGCCGGAGCATAACGACGTCACCGACGAGGCCATCGAATACTGCCGTCCGCTGGTCGAGGGCGATCTGAATATGCCCACCGAGCACGGCCTGCCCCGTTTTGCGAAGCTTAAGAGAGTGTTTGTCTGATTTTCGCCAAAGCAGCGTCAGTCCCGCGAAACCTCATTCCGGGCAATCTCGTTCCGGGCACGGGATTTTTCTCCCGTCTCATGTCTCTCCCGATCGGGAGAGACAAGCCGTAGGGCGCGCCGAACTCGGCGTGCCGCTATGCGGAGGCTTCCACAAATTTCGAGCATCTCTTCCGAGCGGAAGAGCCGTGCTGTAGCGGAGAGCGTAGAGCTACGAATTTTCGCCCTTGTATTGTAATATGAGCACATTCGCCCTCCCTCAGTCGGCTGCGCCGACAGCTCCCCCCCCGAGGGGTGGAGCCTTCGCGGAGCGCGGCTCCCTCTCCGTAGGGCACGCCGAACTCGGCGTGCCCTACGGGAGTGCAGCGCGCTTATCCTCTCTGCGCCGCTCTTCCCTTCCCATACTGACAGTTCGTGACCATCCTGTCAATAAACAAAACTACGGAGATACGACTATGAAACTCAACACCCGTGAACTGACCCATGCGGCGGTGCTGGCCGCCGTCTACGTCGTTCTGACCTTCCTGCAAAACGCCATCCTCCCCGGCACGACCGGAGCGGCGATTCAATTCCGCCTGTCGGAGGCTTTGTGCGTCTTCGCCCTCTTCACGCCGTCGGCAATCTGGGGGCTGGGCATCGGCTGCCTGATCTACAATCTCTCGTATATGGGCGCACTGCCGCTGGATTTCTTCATCGGCACCTGTGCCACCGTCTTGGCCACGCTTGCCATGCACTCCTTCCGCAATGTCCGCTTGTTCAAGCTTCCCCTCTTTCCGCTGCTCATGCCCGCGCTTTTCAACGCCCTGCTGGTCGGCTGGGAGCTGACGGTGTATATCGGGAACTCCTTCTTCTTCAACGCAGCCTATGTTGCGCTGGGAGAGGCGGCGGTGCTGTTCCTCATCGGTTTGCCCCTTTATTTTATCCTGTCCGGCAAGCGGATACAGCGCCTACTCTTCGGGAGGTAAAGGATGCGTGTCAAAAAGTTGACGCTTTGTGCTCTCTATTTGGCCGTTTCCCTAACTATTTTTGTCCTTGAGGCGCAAATTCCGAGCTTTCTGCCCGTTCCCGGCTTTAAGCTCGGCTTGAGCAATATCGTCACCCTCTTCGCCCTCGTCAGCCTCGGTTGGAGACAGGCCGCTGCCGTGTGCCTTCTGCGTATCGTCCTCGGCAACCTCCTCACCGGTCAGGTCACGGCCATCGCCTATGCCTTCGGCGGCGGTTTTCTGAGCTTTTTGACGATGGCGCTCTCCCTTCGCATTTTGAAGGAGGGCCAGCTCTGGGTCGCAGGCGTTCTCGGTTCCTTGGCGCACAACGTCGGGCAGATGGCCGTCGCCGTCGCCGTGACGCAAACCCCCGCTCTCTTCCTCTATTTGCCGGTGCTGCTGCTGTGCGGCATTGTCACGGGCACGCTGACCGGTCTGTGCGCCCAATTTTTGAAAAACAGGAGGCTTTTCCCATGAAAAAAATGATTGCCGTTTTGCTTCTGTTGACCATGCTTCTGACCTTGGCCGCCTGTGCGACGAAGGAAAAAGCTTCCCCGAGCAAAGAGGATGAGAAAAGCTCCTCGTCGCTTGAAGAAACCACGACGGCACCGCTGCAAGAGGTCGACCCGAGCGAGGATGCGCACGAGGGGCATCATCACATTGCCTACCGCGGCGTATCTTATCGCTTTGATCTTGAGGAAATGGAGCGCATTGAGGGCAAGCCCTGCGACTACTCCTCGGAATCGAACGGCACAACGCTCTATATTTATAATAACATCTCGTTCGACGGCCTTGATTTCACGCAGATTCAGTATACCTTCTCCGACGCCTCGACCCGTGTTTCCTGCACCCACAGCGTCAGCAGCGACCTCAGCGAGGAGGAGCGCGCGGCGGAATTGGCCGAGCTTCGGCAAAAGGACACGGCGATTCTGAACGGGCTTTACGGTGAGGGCAACGAAGCGGAGAACTCCGGTGGGATTCCGACCGTTTCTTGGCGCGACGACATCGGAAACTACATTCTCATGATGCAGCTCAACGACACCACCCTGCAGGTCTGCTTCTATCTCTGCGCCGACTGAAAAAACGGCGCATTGCCATTGTTGCCGTGACATCCGTTGAGAAGGTGCATCAAGGACAGGCCTCGCTTCCGTCGCCGTCCCTGCGTATCCTTCCTTCGCAAATCCATCGAAACAATCTTCCGAAAGCCATTACAGGAGGTTTTCATGAACAACGAGGAACACAGAAAGAAAAAAAACGGCTCCGAGGATAGCTTTACCAAAAAATTTCTCATCATTCTGCTCTCGGTCGTAGCCTGCATTGTGCTCTATATGGTCTGTAAAGCAGTCTCGACGGGCGGCGTTTTCCCGACCAATCGCTATGGCGTAGTCGCCCCCCGCCCCTCGCAGGAGCAGACCACCGAGCCGGCGCAGACAACTACACAGGAGCCTTCCTCGGAGGAGGAGACGACCGAGCCCCCGACTGAGCCCGACCCCGAGCTTCTGGCCAAGGAGCTTTTGGAGGGCATGACAACGGAGGAAAAGGTCTGGCAGATGATGTTCGTCTCGCCGCAGACGCTCTATGGGGACGACGACAACGCCCTCCCTGTCGGCGGCCTGTACTTTTCCGCCGAGGACTTAACGGACGAAGCCTTCCGCACGCAGATCGCAACGGCGCAGGACGCCGCTGCCGTCAAGCTTCTCGTCGGTCTGACGGAGGAGGGCGGCGAATACGCGCCCCTTTATGCCTTGGGCTTGACGGATTCCGACACCTATTCCTCCGAAGCTGCGGCATATCAGCTCGGGCAAACGCTCGACGAGCTTGGCTTTACCTTCAATCTCGCCCCCATTGCCGACGTACCGACCTATCTTTACAATTCCTCCGTTGTCGACCGCGCTTACAGTGGGGATGTAAATGAAGCCTCTGACATTGTCGCCGCCGTGACAAAGGGCTTGCAGTCCGCCGGAACGGCTGCCTGTCTGACGCACTTCCCCGGCCTCGGCAGCACCGCCTATGACGGCCTTGGCCGTGAGATCAGCTACTACACAACGGATCAGTACCGCGAGGCCGATTTCCTTCCCTTTGTCGCAGGAATCGATGCCGGTGCCGAGATGGTTCTCGTCTCAAGCCTCTCTCCCCTCGGCATTATGGGCGACTACACCCCGTGCTGCATGAGCACCACCTTCGTCACCGAGCTTTTGCGCGCGGAGCTGGGCTTTGAGGGCGTCATCCTCTCGGACGATTTGAGCGAGAACGTCATTACCTCGGCCTATTCCGCAGGAGGCGCCGCCGTGGAGGTCGTTTTGGCCGGCTGTGACGTTATTTTCCTCTCACCCGACCCCGAGGCGGCGGTCGAGGCGATTCTGAATGCCGTCGAGGACGGCAGGATCAGCGAAGAACAGCTCAACGAAAGCGTCTACCGCATCCTCCTGCTCAAGGCTCGCCACGGCCTGATCGAATCATAAGGTACATACGAAAGCACCGCGCCATGCTTGGCGCGGTGCTCGCAAGACAGCAAAATTGAATTTCTTTGGAACAGGCATGATTTCGGTCATGCCTGTTCTGCTTTTTGCGGCTCATCCACGGGAATAAAGCCAACGAGGTCATAGCAGATACGGATTTTCTGCTTGCGTTTGCCGCCGGACTTGTCGGGTGCTTCCGCACCTTGTCAAAGACTTCCTGATATGGTAATCACGCTTTGCCAATCATCGGCAGAGCCTTGCTTTAAGATTAAGTCTTTTGTTTCGATCATTTGTTGTAATCTCTTTCATAAATCATTCTCAATTCAGTGTAATTCACTGCACGATAGCGAGATTATGCAAGTATGATAACTTTTTCATTCATCCAACATTCCTCGCCTTGTAAAGCAAAAGCAGGCACTTTTCAACCCTTAAACGCACAAAAACAGGCGACACCCATCAAG
>CAZKSR010000013.1:0-31792 GCA_964555465.1 uncultured Oscillospiraceae bacterium | reverse complement strand
AGGCGGCTGCCGTCAACCAAAAAAGGAGCGGCGTGACATACATCACGCCGCTCCCTCACGCCGCTCCCATTGGCTTTTTCGAGAGTGGTATTTCACGCACCTCCGTGAAGGGGGTGCTTTTCGGTTTAGATCTTGCCGTCGCAGCCGAGGACGTTGATGAGCTTGTGCTTGACCATTTCCTTGATGCTGGCGCGAGCGGGCTTGAGGTACTGACGGGGATCGAAGTGGTCGGGATGCTCAGCGAAATACTTGCGGATAACGCCGGTCATGGCCAGACGGAGGTCGGAGTCGATGTTGATCTTGCAGACTGCCATGCGAGCGGCCTCGCGGAGCTGATCCTCGGGCACGCCGATGGCACCGGGCATGGCACCGCCGTAGGTGTTGATCATCTCGACGAATTCCTGCGGAACGGAGGAGGAGCCGTGCAGCACGATGGGGAAGCCGGGCAGACGCTTTTCGACTTCCTTCAGGATGTCGAAGCGGAGCTGGGGCTTGGTGCCGGGCTTGAACTTATACGCGCCGTGGCTGGTGCCGATGGCAATGGCGAGAGAGTCGCAGCCGGTACGGGAGACGAATTCCTCGACCTCTTCCGGACGGGTGTAGGAAGAGTCCTCGGCGGAGACGTTGACCTCATCCTCGATGCCGGCGAGGGTTCCCAGCTCGGCCTCTACGACAACGCCGTGGTCATGGGCATATTCGACGACACGCTTGGCCAGCTTGACATTCTCCTCGAACGGCAGGCTGGAGCCGTCGATCATGACGGAGGTAAAGCCGCCGTCGATGCAGCTCTTGCAAGTCTCGAAATCGGGGCCGTGGTCAAGGTGCAGGGCGATGGGGATCTCGGGGTTCTCAATCACCGCCGCCTCGACCAGCTTGGTCAGGTAGGTGTGGTTGGCGTAAGCGCGGGCACCCTTGGACACCTGCAGGATGACGGGCGAACGAGTCTCGGCGCAGGCTTCGGTGATACCCTGCACGATCTCCATGTTGTTGACATTGAAAGCACCGATGGCGTAACCGCCCTCGTAAGCCTTCTTGAACATTTCGGTTGTAGTTACCAGAGGCATAGTGATTTCTCCTTTATTAATGTATGTTCGGCGCTATTATACCACAATCCATGCAAATTGCAAGTTTTTTTCTTATCGATACCAGATTTCCTTTGTCGCCCCTCGGGAGAAGCCGAGGCGGTCGTAAAGACGCATGGCAGGGAGGTTCTCTTCCGCACAGGAGAGCGTGACGATCTCTCCGAGGCAGTGGGCGGCGAGTGCTGCGACGCAGTCGGCTCCGCGCCCGGGGACGGTCGCGGCAAGCAGGCGGATGCAGCCGCCCTCGACTCGGCCGATGCCGATGGGCGTGTCGCCATCGAAGACGGTCAGGGCATTTTGCGTCGAGGGAAAGCAGGTGGCGGCAGGGACGTTGGAAAAGCGTTGCCGATAAATCCCCAGCCATTCGTTCGGGTCGGCAGCCGGTCGAGCGACGGCTGCGGTCTTCGGCAGGGCGGAACGCCGAATCGTCCGCTCGATAACGTGGGCATAGACCTCCCGTCCGGAAAAATCGCCGTCACCGCCGTAGCAGACCGTTTCGGCACCGGCCGCGTGGCAAAACTCAGCACACTCCCGTATCAGCGCCTCGGTCGTCCCGAATACCGAACGGATGAGGACGAAAGCCGTGCCGTTATATGGAATCTGCCGCAAAATCAGGGAGGCAATCCCCTCGCAGCCGGTAAAAATCGGGATGTCTTTCATGGAAATCTCCGTTCGGGCAAATATTCTGAGCCTTCTTGCAGAAAGGGGTCATTGGTGAGAATGACCTCCTGCGTCGTTGCAGGCAAGACAAAACAGCGTCATTGTGAGCGAAGCGAGGCGGCAATCTGCGAAAACGACGAGCACAAGCCCGAAGTGCGGATTCCCACGCTTTGCTCGCAATGGCGCTGTTTTGCAAGTGATGTTATTCTGCGACCGAGAGACGGTTGAGCGCACGGGCGAGGCGCGCCTTGGCCAGCTCAATATCCGCGGCGTCCTTCGCTTCTGCCAAAAGCTGCTCGGCACGATCCTTGGCTCGCTCGGCTCGCTCGGTGTCGATCTCGTCGGCGTATTCGAAGGTGGTGGCGACAAGGCGTGCCTCTCCCTTCTCAACGCAAAGGAAGCCGCCGCCGCAGGCAGCCGACCGCTCTTTTCCGTCAACGGTCAGGGTGAGCTTTCCGACGTCCAGCGCGGCGAGGTAATCGGCATGGTGCGCACGGATGCCGACATAGCCCTCCGTTGTGCGAAGGAGCAGAGCCTCCGCATCGCCGTCAAAGGGGCAGCCCTCCGGCGTGACAATCCGTAAACGAAAGGTGTTCATTGGGCGGCACCCTTTTTCGCCTTGGCCACGGCCTCGTCGATCGTGCCGACGAAGAGGAAGGCCGATTCGGGCAGGTCGTCATGCTTGCCCTCGAGGATCTCCTTAAAGCCGCGGACGGTTTCCTTGACGGGGACATATTTGCCCTCGAAGCCCGTGAACTGCTCGGCAACGGAGAACGGCTGGGACAGGAAGCGCTGAATTTTTCTCGCACGGGCGACGGTGAGCTTGTCCTCCTCGCTCAGCTCGTCCATGCCCATGATGGCGATGATGTCCTGCAATTCTTTATACCGCTGCAAGACACGCTGCGTCTCACGGGCGACCTCATAATGCTCCTTGCCGACAATATCGGGCGAGAGGATGCGCGAGGTGGATTCGAGCGGATCGACCGCCGGATAGATGCCCATGGAGGCAATGCCGCGATCGAGGACGGTGGTGGCATCGAGGTGGGCAAAGGTCGTGGCAGGAGCCGGATCGGTCAGGTCGTCAGCCGGAACATAGACCGCCTGCACCGAGGTGATGGAGCCTTTTTTCGTGGAGGTGATACGCTCCTGAAGGGCGCCCATTTCGGTGGCAAGCGTGGGCTGATAGCCGACAGCGGAGGGCATTCTGCCCAAAAGTGCCGAAACCTCGGAGCCTGCCTGCGTAAAGCGGAAAATGTTGTCGATGAAAAGCAGAACGTCCTGCCCCTCACGGTCGCGGAAATACTCGGCCATGGTCAGGCCGGACAGCGCCACGCGCATTCTCGCTCCGGGCGGCTCGTTCTTCTGGCCGTAGACCAGAGCGGTTTTCCCGATGACGCCGGATTCGCGCATTTCGTTATAAAGGTCGTTGCCCTCACGGGTGCGCTCTCCGACGCCGGCAAAGACGGAAATACCGCCGTGCTGCTTGGCGACGTTATTGATCAGCTCCATGATGAGGACGGTCTTGCCGACGCCGGCGCCGCCGAAGAGTCCGATCTTGCCGCCCTTGGCATACGGAGCGATCAAATCGACGACCTTGATACCGGTTTCGAGCATTTCCGTAGTGCTCTCCTGCTCATCGTAGGAGGGGGGATCGCGGTGGATGCTCCATTTTTCGCAGGTGACGGGCTGGGGCTTGTTATCGATGGCCTTGCCCAGAAGATTGAACACACGACCGAGCGTTTCCTTGCCGACGGGAACCTTGATGGCAGCACCCGTGTCATAGGCACGCATTCCGCGCGTCATGCCGTCGGTGGAGCTCATGGCGATACAGCGCACGACGTCGTCACCGAGCTGCTGGGCGACCTCGCAGACAAGCTTGTCGTTTTCCAGCTCGATCTCGATGGCGTTCAAGAGGTCGGGCAGATGCCCGTTTTCAAAGCGAATGTCGAGGACAGGCCCGATGACCTGCACGACAACGCCGAAGGGTTTGTCTTGCATGGCGAAGTTCTCCTTTTTGTAAGACTAAAGTGCTTCCGCACCGGAGACGATCTCGGTAAGCTCCTGCGTGATGACCGACTGTCTTGCACGGTTGTATTTCAGCACGAGCGTATCGATGATCTCGCTTGCGTTTTTGTTGGCGGCATTCATGGCCGTGCGTCGTGCGCCGTGCTCGGAGGCGGCGGCTTCACAGACGGTGGCGTAGAGAATGCCGGAAATATACTGCGGTACGATGGCGGTGATCAGCTCCTTTGCGCTGCCCTCCAAGAGGAAGTCGGAGAATCTGCCGCCGTCGCCGTTCTCCACCGCAATGGGGAGAAGCTCTGCCGTTTGGGGCGTCTGCGAGAGCATATTTTGAAAATAGGTATAGGCGACGACAACACGGTCGAAGCTGCCCTTTTCGAAGCCCTCGCAGAGAATTTTCGCGACCTGTCTGCAGTCACCGACCCCGATGGCAGCGGTCTGAGAAAAAGCGGTGCTGATGATTTCATTGCTTTGGCGGCGGTAATATTCCAGTGCTTTCTTACCGATGGGCAGAACGCAATCCCGGGCTCCAAGCTGCTCCCGAACCATGCGGAAGAGGTTGGAATTATAGCCGCCGGCCAGACCGCGGTCGCCTGCGATAACGACGAAGCAGGTGCGCTTAACCTCACGCTTCTGCGTAAAAACGGAGGGGTTGTCGACCGTCGTCGCTTGCAGACAGGAAATGGCCTCGGCCAGCACCCGATGGAACGGACGGGTGTTCTCCGCACGCTCCTTGGCACGGCGGAGCTTGCTCGTGGCGACCAGCTCCATGGCCTTGGTGATCTGACGGGTGGATTCGACGCTCTTGATGCGCGTCTTGATCTGCTTCATAGACGCTGACATAGGCTCTCTCCTTTAGGCGGTGAAGCGGGGAAGACAGGCTCGGATCGCCTGCTTGAGTGCTTCTTCGTTCTCCGGCGTGAGCACCTTTTCATCGCGGATGCTCTCCAAAATGGCCGGTCGCTGAACCTTCAGGTATTCAAACAGGTCTTTTTCATATTCCCGAACACGCTCGACGGGGACCTCGGCAAGCATATCGTGCACGACGGCATAGATGATGCAGACCTGAAGCTCGACATCGATGGGGGAATTTCTGTCCTGCTTGAGGATCTCGACGATGCGTTCGCCCTGCGCCAAGCGCGCCTTGGTGTCGGCGTCGAGGTCGGAGCCGAACTGAGCGAAGGACTGCAGCTCGCGGTACTGGGAATACATCAGCTTCAGCGAGCCTGCGACCTTCTTCATTGCCTTGATCTGTGCGCTGCCGCCGACACGGGAGACGGAGATGCCGGGATTGATGGCCGGACGGACGCCGGAATGGAACAATTCGGACTCCAGGAAAATCTGGCCGTCGGTGATCGAGATGACGTTTGTCGGGATATAGGCCGAAACGTCGCCTGCCTGCGTTTCGATGATCGGCAGGGCGGTCAGCGAGCCGCCGCCGTATTCCGGAGCCAGTCTTGCCGCACGCTCGAGGAGACGGGAATGCAGATAGAACACATCGCCGGGGTAGGCTTCTCTTCCGGGCGGACGGCGGATGAGCAGAGACAGGGCGCGGTAGGCAACGGCGTGCTTGGACAGATCGTCATAGATGATGAGGACGTCCTGCCCCTTATCCATGAAGTATTCGCCCATGGTGCAGCCGGAGTACGGCGCAATATATTGCAGGGGGGCAAGCTCGGAGGCCGTTGCGGAAACGACGATGGTATAATCCATAGCTCCGTTGCGCTCGAGCGTGTCGACGAGCTGCGCCACGGTCGAACGCTTCTGACCGATGGCGACATAGATACAGGTGACACCCTTGCCCTTTTGGTTGATGATGGTATCGGTGGCGATGACGGTCTTGCCGGTCTGACGGTCACCGATGATCAGCTCACGCTGACCTCTGCCGATGGGGATCATGGAGTCGATGGCCTTGATGCCCGTCTGGAGAGGGACGGAGACGGATTTGCGCTCGATGACGCCGGCGGCCTTGCGCTCGATGGGGCGCAGCTCGGCGGCGGCGATGGGGCCCTTGCCGTCGATGGGCTGACCCAGCGCGTCGACGACACGGCCGATCAGCGCTTCACCGACAGGCACGGACACGACGCGACCCGTCCGCCGCACCAGACTTCCCTCACCGATGCCGACATCGGTGCCGAGCATGACGACGCTGACAAAATTCTCTTCGAGGTTCAGCGCCATGCCGTACGAGCCGTTTTCAAAGGAGAGCAGCTCGTTGGCCTTGCATTTTTCCAGCCCGTGCACCTTTGCGATGCCGTCACCGACCTGGATGACATAGCCGATCTCATCCTGCTTGGTCTTGGCGGAATAGGTCTTGATTTGATCTTTGATGATTGCACTGATATCTTCGATTTTCAGATTCACGGTTTCACCAACTTTTCTATACGATCGTCTCCGCCAGCGAACGCCGCAGCGTTTCGAGGCGGGTGCGGAGGCTGTCGTCGATCTGGACGCCGGCATAGCGCAATACCACGCCGCCGAGGACGGTCGGATCGACACGATTGGTCAGTTCGATGTGTTTGCCGGTCAAGCTCGAGAGCTTCCCGCGAAGGGCTTCACACTGCGACGGCTTCAGCTCGACGGCACTGACGGCCGTGGCACGCAAGATGCCGTTGGCTTCGTCGAACGCATCGCAAAAGGCGTCGATACAGGCATCAAAGCAGAAAAACGACCGCTTATCGCACAAAATCGACAGAAAATTGCGCAGCATTTCGTCCATCTCGCAGAATGCCTCCTGCAAAAGCGCGTGCTTCTCCCGTGAAGAGACGGCAGGTGTGTCCATTAGCGTGACATACTCGGGATGCTTGTGCAGAAGCTCACGGACGCACAGAAGCTCCCGACGGACATCGTCATCGGTTTTGTTCTCACGGGACAGCTCAAACAGAGCTTTCCCGTACTCTCGTGCGTCAATCATGGCTTTCTCCCAGAGAGCCGATGAAGGAATCGATCAGCTCGGAATGTTCCGAGGCGTCGACATCACGGGCGAGGACGGCAGAGGCAATGCCCACCGCCATATCGGTCACTTCGTCCTTGATCTCGTTCAGGGCACGCTTTTTCTCCATCTCGATCTGCGCATCGGCGCGGCGGATGGTCTGCGCGGCCTTCTCCTGCGCCTCATGGAGGATTTCTTCCTCGCGGATGCTCGCCTTACGGTGCGCCTCCTTGAGAATCTCATCGCTCTCGGCGTTCGCCTCGGCCAGACGGGTTTCGTACCGCGCCTTCAGCTCGGCGGCATCGGCCTTATCCTTAGCGGCGTCGGCATACTGATCGTCGATCTCCTTTTGGCGGTCGTCGATCATCTTCATGACGGGCTTGAAGAGGAGCTTTTTCATGAACTTGTAGAGGATCAGAAGATTGAGCAGCGTGAACAGGCACGTCCAGAAATTGATGCCGACAAAGCTTTCAAAGCCGGTCAAAAATTTCACCAAGGCTCATCCCCTCCTTCCGTGTGCTTTTTCAGCGAATATCATTTGAAAACAAAGATCAGCAGCAGGGAGACGACCAGCGAGTAGATGCCGGTGGATTCCGTGATGGCGCAGCCGAGGATCATGTTCGTACGCAGGGTGTTTGCCATTTCGGGCTGGCGAGCCATGCCCTCGAGGGCGCAGCCGACGGCGTGGCCTTCACCGATTGCCGGGCCGATTGCGCCGATACCCGTGCAGAGTCCTGCACCGATTGCGATCAAACCTTTTGCCAATGCTTCCATGTGTGTTTCCTCCTAATAAGATAAAAATAATGTTGGGGGTTCCATTGAGCTACGAATTGTTATGATGCCTCACGGCGGTTCAACCGGCGTCATTCCGAGCGACGCGACACGGAGCTCCGCATCTGCGGACTTGCGCTCCCTTGAAATGCAAATCACCGCACCGTCGCAGGCGGCCGGAAAGAACGCTCTCGGATTCAGGTCTCCTCGGGCGGCGGACAGGCCGCGCCGACATAGACCATCGTCAGCATACAAAAGACGAGAGCCTGAATAAAGCCGGAGAAGAGGTCAAAATAGATCGACAAAAACGCCGGGATGCCCACCTGAAGGATGGGAATCTGGCGGACGATCTCGTTGGGGATCCATCCGAGCACCAGCGAGCTGACGGTTGCCAGCGCGCCGTAAATCAGCGAGGTCAGGACGCCGCCGCCGGCAATATTGCCGAAATGACGGAAGGACATGGAGATCGGCTGGGCGATCTCGCTGATGATGTTCATCGGCGTCATAACGACCACCGGCTCGGTGAAGCCCTTGAGCCAGCCCAAGAAGCCGTTGGCCTTGATATTGTGGTACCAGACGAGGCCGGTCGTCATCAATGCCCATGTGACGGTGGTGCTCAAATCGGCCGTCGCGCTGCGGAAAACGCCGCCGAACATACTGATGATCGTGCCGCAGAAGGACGAGAGCAGAAGCGCGCCGATATAGGGGGTGAATTTGGCGTTATGCTCGCCCATCGTCTCACGCACAAGCTTGTCGAGCATGGACACGCCCTTCTCCACAAGCACCTGGCGGCGCGTCGGGCGCTTTTGCAGTCCTTTTCCGAGCCATGCGCTGAGGATCAGGAGGGTGACCATGACGAGGAACGAAGACAGAACCGTCTGCGTGATCTTGACCTCGCACAGACCGAAGAGCGAAAATTCCATCAGAATTCTCGCGCCGTTGCCGATACCGTCCATCAGTCCTTCGCCTCCTTTTTCTTTTTCCTGCGGAAGTTTCCTGCGAAGAGCGCCAAGCGCATGAAGCACAGCGGCAGGAGCGTCGCCACGGGGTCAAACAGATCCGAGGCCAGTGCACCGACAAGCACCGCCAGCAAAATGACCGAGCGCAGGAGATAATTGCCCCGAGAGGCGAGCTGACCCTTCTGCGGTGTCTCGGCCTGCTCCGCCCGAAGAAGGGAGAAGGTCATCGCCGCGAAATTGACAAGCACCGCCGCCGCGCCGAGCAGACCGCCGAGCAGAACCTTCATCGACCATCGGCCCAATGCCGCATAAACCGCCAGCATCAGCCCCGTGAGCACGAGCTCGGTCACGAAAACAGGCAAAAATTCCCTCAAAACCTCGACGGGGTTCGGCGGCTCCCGGTAAACGGGGCTTTCCGTGAGGGGGTTACGGTTGCTTTCGTCCACGGTCATTCTCCTTTCCGTTCGGCGTCGTCGGGTCGACATATTTCGCCGTTTTGATAATATAGCTGAACATACTGTAAAATCCGAGCAAAACGCCGAGGAGGATGGAGACAACCATCGCCCATTTGCCGACGCCGCAGCGATGCACCAGAAGCCAGCCGCCGCCGACAAACAGCCCGGCCGGAGTGAGCATACAGAAGGCCGCCTGAAAAACATAATTCAGGGCATAGACGAAACGAAACAGCTTCTTCGGCACCGCGCCGCCCCCCAACGCAACACAAAATCCAAGTTCTTCCTATTATAACCATCATACCGCAAATTCACCCAAAAAGCAATAGATTTTTTGCATTGACATTTGAATTTTTCGTGACTATAATACAGTCGAAAGAATGTGCCCGAGCCGCGATGCGGCTGACGCGCCGTGACACAACGAGGCTTATTCGGCAGCGGCTCTCCCAAAGGGAGCGCTGTTGCGAAACGACACCCCGACGATTCACCGTTCACTTTCCACCACACATCGGAGGTATACATTATAATGAATGAAACGCTCCACGCGGATACGCTGTGTATTCAGGGCGGCTATCAGCCCGGCAACGGCGAGCCCAGACAGATTCCCATCATCCAATCCACCACCTTCCGCTATGAAAACGCCGACGAGATGGCCAAGCTCTTCGACCTCGAGGCCGACGGCTATTTCTACTCCCGTCTGCAAAACCCGACCTGCGATACCGTCGCCGCCAAGATCGCCGCACTCGAGGGCGGCACGGCGGCCATGCTGACCTCCTCCGGACAGGCGGCCAATTTCTTCGCCGTCTTCAATATCGCCGGAAACGGCGACCATGTCGTCGCCTCCACCGCTATCTACGGCGGCACCTTTAACCTCTTCTCCGTCACCATGAAGCGCATGGGCGTCGAATTCACCTTCGTCGATCCCGACTGCTCGGACGAGGAGCTGAACGCCGCCTTCCGTCCGAATACCAAGGCCGTCTTCGGTGAGACGATCGCAAATCCGGCTCTTTCGGTGCTCGATATCGAAAAATTCGCCGCCGCTGCCCATGCCCACGGCGTACCGCTCATCGTCGACAACACCTTCGCAACGCCGATCAACTGCCGCCCGTTCGAGTGGGGTGCCGATATTGTGACACATTCGACCACGAAATATATGGACGGTCACGCCGCCGCCCTCGGCGGCTGCATCGTCGACAGCGGCAGCTTCGACTGGGCCGCCCATGCCGCCAAGTTCCCCGGTCTGTGCACCCCCGACGAGAGCTATCACGGTGTGACCTATGTCGAACGCTTCGGCAAGGCCGGAGCCTTCATCACCAAGGCCACGGCGCAGCTCATGCGCGATTTCGGCTCCATGCAGTCGCCGCAGAACGCGTTTTTGACAAACCTCGGCCTTGAGAGCCTCTCCGTGCGGATGCAGCGGCACTGCGAAAATGCGCAGAGGATTGCCGAATATCTGCACGACCACGAAAAGATCGCATGGGTACGCTACTGCGGCCTGCCGGACGATCCCTATTATGCCCGTGCGCGGAAATATCTGCCCAACGGCTCCTGCGGCGTCATTTCCTTCGGCGTCAAGGGCGGTCGCACCGCAGCGGCGGCCTTCATGGGTGCGCTGAAGCTGGCCGCCATCGAAACGCACGTCGCGGACGCACGCACCTGCTGCCTCCACCCTGCCGGCACCACGCACCGCCAGATGAACGACGCCGAGCTTCTTGCCGCAGGCGTCTCGGCTGACCTCATCCGCCTCTCCTGCGGCCTTGAAAACGCCGACGATCTCATTGCCGATATCGAGCAAGCCCTCGAAAAGCTCTGACAAGCTTCCGATGAAGCCGCCGCGATGCAAACGCACAGTCCGAAAACACCTCGCCCGAAATGACGCATCGGAGCGATTCACTGCCCACTACCCTTTCAAAGGAGTCCCTCATGCCGATCAAAATTCCCAATGACCTTCCGGCTGCGGCAACTCTGCAAAGCGAAAACATCTTCGTTATGCCGGAAAATCGCGCCGTTTCTCAGGATATCCGTCCGCTGGAGATCCTGATTCTCAATCTCATGCCCACAAAAATCGAGACGGAGACGCAGTTCTCCCGTCTGCTCGGCAACACGCCGCTTCAGGTGCATCTCGAGTTTTTGCAGACCCGTTCCCATCGGGCAACCCATGTCTCGACAGAGCATCTTTTTACCTTCTATAAGACCTTCGACGAGGTCGAAGCGCATTATTACGACGGCATGATCATCACGGGTGCGCCCGTGGAGCATCTGCCGTTCGAGGAGGTCGAATACTGGCAGGAGCTTTGCCGAATCATGGAGTGGAGCAAGACACATATTCACAGCACCCTGCACATCTGCTGGGGCGCACAGGCCGGGCTGTACTACCATTACGGCATCGAAAAATATCCCCTGCCCGAGAAGCTCTTCGGCGTATTTCCGCACCGTGTGGAGCGAAAGCATCCGATCCTTCTGCGCGGCTTCGACGATGTCTTCATGGTGCCCCATTCCCGTCACACGACGATCCGTCGAGAGGATGTGGAGAAGGTGCCGGAGCTGAAGATCGCCGCCGGTTCCGACGAGGCCGGGGTCTACGCCATCTTCACCGCCGGAGGAAAGCAGGTTTTCATCACCGGTCACTCGGAGTATGACCCCGACACGCTCAAGCGAGAGTACGAACGGGACAAGGCTCTCGGCAAGCCGATCTCGCTTCCGAAGAATTATTTCCCGAACGACGACGAAGCTCTTCCGCCCTATGTCTCCTGGCGAGGCCATGCGAACCTGCTCTTCTCCAACTGGCTGAACTATTTTGTCTACCAGACAACGCCATACGATTTTACAAAATGACAAAAGGGCTGCCGACGGCAGCCCTTTTCGATAAATCCCCATTCCCCCGTATTTCAAAAAGGGGATTTTCCTGTCATGCCGAGAGACGAGATATCCGTTCTTAACCGGTGCATATTTGTCCCCGATTTGTAATATACCATTGCAGCCCCCGTATTTTCAAGAAACTCAGCATGAGACTTGCGTTTGCCTGCAGGTCGTGGTATAATAAACGAAAATCGATTTCAAAGGAGGCGGAGAAAATGGACGAACACAGCCGCAACGACAAGCCGACTCCGAGCGAGGCCGAGGATTTCCGCTTGCTCCCGGATGCGCCCGACGGCTCTGCCGCGATTCCCGACGAGATACTCCCAACGCCGCAGGAGCCCGACACGATCTCCGATCCGTCTGCCCCGACGCTCGAAAAGGCGGAAGACCTTCTCCCCGATTCCCCATCGGCCGAGGCGTCCTCGTTTTTCGCTGCGCCGACGGACATTGCGTCCCCGTCCGCGCAGGATGCCGCTGCGGATATCCCCACTGCATTTCGGGATATCATCGACGAAGCCGCCGCCGATCTGTCCGACACGATTCTCAGCCCCAACGGTCTGCTTTCCGACGATCCCGAGTCTCCGCAGTCCACAACGGCCTTTGATCCTCTGTCCGATGCGCGGGAGCTTCCGAATCTGTTTCCGCAGGAGGAGGCATCCGCTGCACAGGACGAGTCCGTACAGCCGACCGTTGTCCCCCGACCCGAAAAGAAAAAGAAGCGCCGCGGCCGCCGCATCGTCCTCCGCTGCCTCATCAGTCTGTTCAAGTGGCTGGTCGCACTGATTCTTGCACTTGCCGTTCTGGTCGGCGGACTGGTCGGCTACCTGACCGTAACCGAGTATGACCCCGACTACGCCGAGAAAGCCGATGTCGGCAATCGCCTCGTCACCACCACCTTAAGCGGCACCTCCCTCCGCATTGTCACCTTTAACACCGGCTACGGCGCTCTCGGAAAGGATGCCGACTTCTTCATGGACGGCGGCGACGGCGTCACGCCGGAATCCGAAGAGCTGATCAAGTCCAATATGGTCGGCATCGAAACCATTCTGAAGCAGTGCGATGCGGACATTCTCCTGCTTCAGGAGGTCGACACGGACTCCAAGCGCAGCTATGAGCTCAATCAATGGCTGCAATATGAATACGACCTGAACGGTTACGAAAGCCGATTTGCGCTGAACTATTCGTGCGATTTTGTCCCGTACCCCCTGAACGACTTTATCGGCAAGGTACATTCCGGCCTTGCCACGTTCAGCCGTTACGACATCTCCTCCGCCACCCGTTACGCCCTGCCCTGCCCGTTTGATTGGCCGGTTCGCGTGGCCAATCTCAAGCGTTGCCTTTTGGTCACCCGAATCCCCATCGAGGGGCGCGAGCAGGAGCTGGTCATCATCAATCTCCATCTGGAGGCATACGATGACGACGGCGAGGGGCGCATTGCGCAGACGAAGCAGCTCTTATCCCTGCTGGAGGAGGAGTATGCCAAGGGAAATTACGTTATTGCCGGCGGCGATTTCAACCAGATTTTCCCCGACTGTGACGCCTATCCCCTGCGCGACGAGGCTTACTGGACACCGGGCAAGCTGGACACCCTGCCCGACGGCTGGCGGTATGTTTACGACGACTCGCAGCCGACCTGTCGCCTGCTCAACAAGGCCTATGACCCCCAAAGCGACGCGACACAGTATTACGTCCTCGACGGCTTCATCGTTTCACCGAATGTGACCGTCACAAGCGTCCGAACTCGGAACGAAGGCTTCGTCTACAGCGATCATAACCCCGTTGTCATAGATATCGAGCTGAATTAATGCCGTTATTTCATACCGATTCTCGGCCTCACGGGAGCAATCCCGTGAGGCTCAGACTGTCAAAAAAGTCCGGAACCGTCAAAATCGGGGCATCATTTTTGGCGATTGCCTTATAAACGATAGAACTCAGACAATATGCCTGATATTCTAACATTTTTAACTCACAAATGAGATTATGAAAAAGATTTTGACTTACTTCGCAACTCGTGCCCTACCGTACCTCTGTACGCCGACGCGCACGAGTTGCTTGTCTTCCGAACTTTTTCGCAGTCTGTCAGCGTGCCGAAAAAGGTTTTTCGACACGCCGGGCCTCACGGGAGCAGTCCCGTGAGGCTCTTTTTTTCTCTTGACAAAACGGTGGTTTTGTAGTAAACTATTAATTAAGTTCTTTATTATTTCTTAATCTTTAGCGGCAGGTGCGGCCTGTCGTAGGGAAAGGATCGTGAAAAAATCATGAAACGACGGCAGACTGTAATGCGGTCGGTGATGAGGGCCCGCTGCGCTTGGAACGGCTATGTCCGACAGGTAGCGCTTTCCGAGGGAATTCCCGACTCCTATCGGCCGATTTTGATGTTCCTGCATCGCAGCCCCGGCGTAAGTCAGAAGAGCGTGGCGGAATTCGTCGGCGTGACAACCT
The DNA here is from genome assembly GCA_964555465.1 of uncultured Oscillospiraceae bacterium. Lineage (GTDB taxonomy): Bacteria > Bacillota > Clostridia > Oscillospirales > Oscillospiraceae > JAZOXB01. The sequence continues at coordinate 17,613 of CAZKSR010000013.1, read as the reverse complement.
CGGCAATCAATCAGGTGGTCAAGGGGATGCTTGAGGAGGGCTATCTGCGCAAGGAGGTCGACCCGTCCGACAAGCGCAGCTCGAAGCTCTTTTTGACCGAAAGCGGCGAGGCGGTCGGCTCTCGTCTGCGCGAACGGCTGGAGGAGGCGGACGGAAAAATCACCGCCTTCCTCGGGGAAGAGGCCGAGGGCAAGCTGATCGAGCAGCTTGACGCCATCGCAGAACTGATACGCAAGGAGCTTGGGCAATGCTGAAATATCTGAAAAAATATTGGTACTTCTGCCTTCTGGCGCCGATTTTCATGATCGGGGAAGTCTCGATGGATCTCTTGCAGCCCGATCTTATGGCCGACATCGTCGACAACGGCGTTCTCGGCGGCGATGTCGATTTGATCCTCTCCGTCGGCCTGCGCATGATTTTGACCGTCCTGTTCGGCGGCTGCTGCGGTATTCTGTGCGGCGTATTCGCCAACCTTGCGGCGCAGGGCTTCGGCAATGACCTGCGCAAGGATCTGTTTTCGAAGATCATGCACCTGTCGTTTCAACAGACCGACCATATCTCCACCGGCTCCCTCGTCACCCGTCTGAGCAACGACGTCACGCAGGTGCAGCAGATGGTCATGCTCTCCGTGCGCGGTCTTGTGCGCAACACGGTGATGTTCCTCGGCGGCATCTTCATGCTTTACTGTCAGTCGCCTCGCTTTGCCCTGATCGCCGCCTGCGGTCTGCCGTTCGTGGTCTTTGCGGCATTTTTCTTCCTGCGCCGCAGTGCTCCGCTCTTTGCGAGGGTGCAGAAAAAGCTCGACGGCATCAACCACATCATGCAGGAGACGGTCGCCGGTGCCCGTGTGGTCAAGGCGTATGTCAAGGAGGACTACGAGGCCGGCCGCTTCGACGAGGCCAACGACTCCCTCTGCCAAGAGAATCTGCGCGTGCAAACCATTCTCGCCTTCATGGGGCCGTGTATGAACATCGTCCTGAATCTGTGCGTCGTGGCGGTCATCTATGTCGGCGGCATCACCGTGAAGGCCGGCGGCAGCATCACCCCCGGCAACGTCATGGCAGCCATCACATACCTGTCTCAAATTTTACATGGCGTCGTCTTTATGGCAAATATCTTCCAAACCTTCAGCCGTGCATCCGCCTCCGTTGACCGCATTAACGAGGTTCTGAAAAGCCCGACAACGCCGAAAAACGGTACCTTTGACCGTGCAACCCAGGAAATGGGCACCGTCGAATTCCGATCCGTCAGCTTTGCCTATCCCGAAAGCGACGGGCAGAAGGTGCTGGAAAACATCTCCTTCCGTCTGGAAGCCGGACAGACACTTGCCATCATCGGCGCAACCGGCAGCGGCAAGACCTCTCTGGCGCATCTCATTCCCCGTTTTTACGACACAACGGAGGGTGAAGTGCTTGTTGACGGCAAAAACGTGCGCGAATATGACATGACCGCCCTGCGCAGCAAGATCGCCATCGTGCTGCAAAAGGCGGAGATGTACTCGCGCAGCATCGAGGAGAACATTCGCTGGTCGAAGAAGGACGCCACGCCCTTCGAGATCAAGCAGGCGGCGCAGATCGCACAGGCCGACGACTTCATCTGCGCCAAGTCGTCCGGCTATTACACCGCCGTGAGTGAGGGCGGCCACTCTCTGTCCGGCGGACAGAAGCAGCGCATTTCCATCGCCCGTGCCGTTTTGAAGCACCCCGAGATTTTGATTTTCGACGATGCGACCAGTGCGCTCGACCTCAAGACCGAGGCTGCGCTTTATCAGGCCATGCGCGAAAATTGTCCCGGTGTGACCAAGATCATCATCGCCCAGCGCATTGCCTCCATCCGTGACGCCGATCGGATCATGGTGCTCGACAACGGCGAGATCAGTGCAATGGGAACGCACAAGGAGCTTCTGAAAGCCTCTGAAATTTATCGTGACATCTACCACTCCCAGCTCAAGGAAGGAGGCGAGGGGCAATGAGTCAAGAGCTCCCGAAAGGCTTCGAACGTGCGGCGGACGCCCCACGACGCACCTATCGCAAAGCGGATCCGAAAAAGGCTCCCCCGGGCACATTCGGCCGTCGCCCCGGCATGGCGCAGGCCGTCGAATACGCCTCCGACACGAAGGGTACCCTGCTCCGCCTGCTCAAATACTTCCGAAATTCGACAAGGCTCATCGTTTGGCTGCTCCTTTCCGTCGTCGGCGTGACGCTGGCTGGTCTGTTCGCCCCGTCCTTGCAGGGCAGCGCCATCGACGCCATCAAGGATCATGCGTGGGACACCCTGCGCTCGTGTCTGATTTTCCTCCTGTTTTCCTATCTTGCCTATGTTCTCTTCACGCTGGCGCAGTCGCTTCTGGCCGCCCGTCTGAGCCAGAGCATCACCAAGCAGATGCGCCACGACCTCTTCGGCAAGATCGACCGCCTGCCCGTCAAATATCTCGACACCCACTCCAACGGTGACGTGATGAGTCGCATGACAAATGACGTGGAAAATGTTTCGAGCACCGTCTCGCAGAGTCTCGGCTCTTTAGTCTCGGGCGTTCTGACCATCGTCGGCACCATCGCCATCATGTTCTACTACTGCTGGCAGCTTACCCTCATCACCATGGTGACGGTCATTTTGACCCTCATCGTCACGAAGCAGATGTCAAAGGTCATGCGTCGGGTCTACCGCAGACGCTCCGAGCTGCTCGGCGAGCTGAACGGCCACAGTGAGGAGATGATCACGGGCTACAAGACGATCGTCGCCTACAATCGTCAGGACGACGTGATCGCAGAGTTTAATGACACCTCCGACGAGCTGCGCCGTGTCAGCATCAAGGCCGAGGTCCTCGGCGGCTCCATGGGGCCGATCATGAACTGCATTTCCAACATCAGCTTCGTCATCGTGGCGGCCTTCGGCGGCTTCTTCGCCTTTCGTGGTCTGATCACCATCGGCACCGTCTCAGCCTTCATCATCTACGCCAAGCAATTCTCCCGACCGATCAACGAGATCGCTCAGCTCTACGGCACCATCCAGACCGCCATCGCCGGAGCCGAGCGTGTCTTCACCCTCCTCGACGAGCCGGACGAGGACAATTCCGGCACGCAGAAGCCGGAGAACCTCACGGGCAGAATTTCCTTCCGCAACGTTGATTTTTCCTATATCCCCGGCAAGCAGGTGCTCTATGATTTCTCCCTCGACGTCGAGCCGGGACAGAAGATCGCTCTCGTCGGTGCCACCGGCAGCGGCAAGACAACGGTCGTCAATCTGCTCATGCGCTTCTACCCTGTCGACAAAGGCGAAATTTTGGTCGACGGCGTGAATATTTGGGACATCGATCGGGACTATCTGCGCAAAAGCATCGCCATCGTCCTGCAAGACACCGTCCTGTTCTCCAATACCATCGAAAATAACATCAAGTATGCCGATCTGGATGCTTCGGACGAGGCGATGCGCAATGCGGCCGACATGAGCAATATCCGACGCTACATCGAGCGCCAGCCGCAAGGGTATCAGACCTACCTCAAGCAGGCAGGTGCCAACCTCTCGCACGGTCAGCGGCAGCTCATGGCCATCGCCCGTGCGGTGCTGGCCGACCCGAAGATCCTCATCCTCGACGAGGCGACCTCCTCCGTCGACACGAGAACGGAGAAGAAAATCCAGGACGCCATGGTGCGCCTGATGAAAAACCGCACCAGTCTCATCATCGCCCACCGCCTGTCCACCATACGGGATTCCGATAAAATCGTCGTCATGGATCAGGGCAGGGTCGTTGAAATCGGCAACCACGAGGAGCTGCTCGAACGGAAGGGCAAATATTACGACCTGTATATGACCCAGTTTGCCGGGAATCAAACTTAAAAACGTCCCGATCGGCATCATTTCGAGCACCGCAAACCGCCGCACCACGTAGGGCGCGCCGACCCCGGCGTGCCGCAATCCGCCGCACCATACCACCACCGAAACACTCAGGAGAGGACATTTTATGCGGTTTCGTAAAATTTATGTCGAAATTTCCAATCTCTGCAATCTGCGATGCAGCTTCTGCGCCGGAACCAAGCGCGCTCCGCGGCGCATGACTGTCTCCGAATTCTCCGCTCTTCTGCCGAAGCTCCGACCTTTCACGGATTTTCTCTATTTCCATCTGATGGGCGAGCCGTTGTGCCACCCGGAGCTTCCCGAGCTTCTGCGCCTTGCGCAAATACACGGCTTCCGCGTCATTCTCACGACCAACGGCACTCTTTTGGGGCACTGCGAAGAATTTTTGCTCTCCTCCCCCGCCTTGCACAAGGTCAACATCTCCCTCCATTCCTTCGAGGCCAACGACCTGAAAATTCCCTTTTCGTCCTATTTGCAGACCTGTGTCGACTTCGGGAAGCACGCAGAGGGGAGAATGCTCGTGGTTTATCGGCTCTGGAATCAGGGCGGTCTTGACGAGCGCAATCGTGAAATCCTCTCGTGCCTGCAAAAAAGCTTCCCCGAGCCGTGGGTCACGGAGCGGCAGGGCACGCGCATCGGCCAAAGGATCTATCTCGAATACGGCGAGGTCTTCGACTGGCCTGACCTGTCATCGGCGGAGGGAAGCGAAAATGTCTTTTGCTACGGACTGCGTGACCAGCTCGGCATCCTCTGTGACGGGACGGTCGTGCCGTGCTGTCTCGACCATGACGGCGACCTTGCCTTGGGCAACGCCTTCACACAGGAGCTTTCCGAAATTCTGCACGGCGAGCGTGCCGAAAAAATTTACGACGGCTTCTCTGTCTGCCGTGCCGTCGAGCCTCTCTGCCGTCGCTGCGGCTATGCCCGTCGTTTCCCCGTGAAAAAACGGGACTGACCCTTGCGAAATCCGCCCTTGTCGGATATAATGAAAGCATCACACGCAGGAGGAACAAACCATGGTAGACAAAAGACCGATCATCCTTGACGGCGACCCCGGCCACGACGACGCCATTGCGTGGATGCTGGCCGAGGCGAGCGAGGAGCTGGAAATTCTGGCGGTCACGACCGTCTGCGGCAACCAGACGGCGGAAAAGGTCGCCTACAATGCCCAACGAGTCTGCACCCTGCTCGGCATCGATGCGCCGATTGCCAAGGGACGCCGCACACCGCTGGTCGGTGAGGCGATGAACGCCCCATCCGTGCACGGCGAAAGCGGACTCGACGGCCCCGTCCTGCCCGAGCCGACAATGTCCCTGAGTGCAATGGGCAGCGTCGAGCTGATGGCAAAGACACTCCGAGAGAGCGAAAAAAAGGTCACGATCGTGTCGACCGGGCCTCTGACCAACACTGCGGCGCTTCTTTTGACTCATCCGGAGCTGAAATGCAAAATCGACCGCATTTCCCTGATGGGCGGCGGCATCGCCTACGGGAACTGGACGCCTGCGGCGGAATTCAATATTCTCGTCGACCCAGAGGCGGCGAAGGTCGTCTTTGAAAGCGGCGTCGACATTCTCATGTGCGGCCTTGACGTGACGGAAAAAGCCCTGATCCTGCCGGAGGATTTCGAGGCGGTTCGGGCGGTCGGCGGCGAGGTGGCGGAAATCATCGCCCAATGGCTCGAATTTTTCTACCGCTTCCACCGCGACCTCGGATACCTCGGTGCTCCGATGCACGACCCGTGTGCCGTGGCCGCCTTATCGCATCCGGAATTGTTCCAATGGAAGCGTCTTCATGTTGACATCGAAACACAGGGCGAATACTGCCGCGGCATGACCATCGGGCACGACCGCGCGACGCCCAACGCAACCGTCGCCTTCGGCATTGACCGCGAGGGCTTCGTCCGTCTGCTGGTCGAAGCGGTGCGAACCTATGGGAGGAAAGAGCGATGAACAAAAGACCGATCTGGATCGACTGCGACCCCGGCGTAGATGACGCCGCTGCCCTTTTCGTGGCGCACGATTGCCCGGAGCTGGAGCTTGTCGGCATCAGCACCGTCGCAGGCAATGCGCCGCTGGATAAGACCACGCGCAATGCCCTGTGCCTGTGCGAAAAAATGGGCGCGTCCTATCCCGTCTACCGCGGTGCGGAAAAGCCCCTTTTGAAGCCCTATGAGGACGGCGCGGATTTCCACGGAGCAGACGGCATGGGCGGTGCAGGCCTTCCCGAGCCGAAATCGAAGCCGCAGGCGGAGGCGGCGTGGGATGCGCTCTATCTTGCGGCGAAGCGGTACGGCGGACGCTTGGAGGTCGTGACCATGGGCCCGATGACGAATCCGGCGCTTGCGCTCAGCAAATATCCCGATTTGAAGGATTACATCGCTCGTATCGCCGTGATGGGCGGCTCGATCACACGGGGCAACTGCACCCCCTGTGCGGAATACAATGTTTTTGCCGACCCCGAGGCGGCGCAGATCGTTTTCCGCAGCGGTATCCCGATCGTCATGTGCGGACTGGAGCTGACGGAGCAGGCATATCTGACGGCAAGCGAGCTGGAATCGCTCCGCGCAACGGAAAACGGCGAGTTTTATTATCAGGCCAGCAAGCACATTTTGGCGAAAAATCTCGAGGCCGGACACGGCGGCTTCTGCATCCACGATGTCTGCCCGGTTTTATATCTTGCAAGACCGGAGCTGTTTTCCGGTGAGACGGCGGGCGTATTCGTGGAAACGCAGTCAAAGCTGAGCCTCGGCAAGACGGTCTGCGATCTCTACAGCGACAAAAAATTCGATTTCCGCAACACGCTGGTGCTTTTGGAGATCGATCGGGAGGCCTTCGTCGCCGCCGTCCGTCACGCTCTGCAATAAAGCCCGAATGTGCCGCTCGGTCAAGCGCATCGCTTGCGTCGTCCGATGCAGAAGGCCGACCTATTCATTTCAAACGGTTTTCAACGTCGCACCGACGGTTAATAACGAATTTAGCGGAACAGGCATGATTTCGGTCATGCCTGTTCCGCTTTCAGCAGCTCCTCCACAGAGTCATTCTTTCAATGCAAACGGATTTACCACATTCTCCGTTCCGAATCATTTTACTGCCATTCGATACATGGCTTTCCGAGGCTCTTCGTTTGCTTTGTCCCTGTCATAAATTCTATTCTTTTGAGGATTTCAAGAAACAACTTGCTGTCAGAGAGTATCAGTACAACAGTTTCCCCATGAGACCGCTCGGGTGGAAATCACCCAAACACGTTTTTTCCTTCCCCAATGTGCAGCACATCATTGACAAAGCTACAAGTTGTCCGGACAAGACGAAAGGCAGCGGCTTGACTTTTGGGAGGAAGTTGGATATACTATATTATATTGGAAAATAATGCGCAAAATACACAAGGAAAGCCCAAAGACGGGCTTTCCGGGATAGGGTAAGGAATACGATGGCAAAAAAACAAACCTACGGAAACGACAGCATCAGCTCCCTGAAGGGTGCCGACCGTGTGCGTCTGCGCCCTGCGGTCATCTTCGGCTCGGACGACCTTATCGGCTGCGAGCACGCAGTCTTCGAGATCCTTTCGAATGCCATTGACGAGGCGCGAGAGGGGCACGGCGACCTCATCGTTGTCACGCGGTATGAGGACAAGTCCATCGAGGTCGAGGATTTCGGCCGCGGCTGCCCCGTGGACTGGAACGAGAAGGAGCAGCGCTTCAACTGGGAGCTGGTTTTCTGCGAGATGTACGCCGGCGGCAAATACAACAACAATTCCGGCAACACCTACGAGTATTCGCTGGGCTTAAACGGCCTCGGCACCTGCGCCACGCAGTACGCCTCGGAATTTTTCGATGCGAGAATTTATCGGGACGGCTTCCGCTATGATCTGCATTTTGAAAAGGGCAGCATCGTCGGTGAGATGAAAAAGTCCCCCGCCGACCGCAAAAAGACCGGGTCTACGTTCCGCTGGAAGCCCGATCTGGAGGTCTTTACGGACATCAGCATTCCGAAGGAATACTATCTCGACGTCATGAAGCGGCAGGCGGTCGTCAACGCCGGCGTGACCTTCCGCTTCCGCAATCAGGTCGGCGGCAAATTCGAGACGACCGATTTTTGCTACGAAAAGGGCATTTTGGACTATATCTCCGAGCTGACCGAGGGCAATTCCTTCACCATGCCGCAGTTCTGGGAGTGCGAGCGCAAGGGACGCGACCGCGCGGACAAGGACGACTACAAGGTCAAAATCTCCGCCGCCGTCTGTTTTTCCCGAAATCTCAGCCGTCAGGAGTATTATCACAACTCCTCTTGGCTCGAGCACGGCGGCTCACCCGACAAGGCGGCAAGAAATGCTTTCGTCTATGCCATCGATGCCTATTTGAAGCAGAGCGGCAAATATGTCAAAAACGAGGCGAAAATTACCTATCAGGACGTGGCGGACTGCCTTGTTCTGGTGACAAACTGCTTCTCGACGCAGACCTCCTACGAAAACCAAACCAAAAAATCCATCAATAACAGGTTTATTCAGGAGGCCATGACGGAGTTCTTCCGCCAGCAGCTTCAGGTCTATTTCATCGAAAACAAGCCCGAGGCGGACAAAATTGCAGACCAGGTGCTCATCAATAAGCGCAGCCGCGAGACAGCGGAGCGTGCCAGAATCACGGTGAAAAAGAAGCTCTCCGGCTCGCTGGACATTGCCAACCGCGTGCAGAAATTTGTCGACTGCCGTTCCCGTGACGCAAGCAAACGCGAGCTTTACATCGTCGAGGGCGACAGCGCCATGGGCTCGGTCAAGCTCTCCCGCGACGCCGAATTTCAGGGCATCATGCCGGTGCGCGGCAAAATTCTCAACTGTCTCAAGGCCGACTACGCCCGCATTTTCAAGAGCGAGATCATCACGGATCTTTTGCGCGTGATGGGCTGCGGTGTCGAGGTCAAGGACAAGCACGTCAAGGATTTGGCCGCCTTCGACCTTGCCGCCCTGCGGTGGAATAAAATCGTCATCTGTACGGACGCCGACGTTGACGGCTTCCAGATCCGTACGCTGATCCTGACCATGCTCTACCGCCTCGTGCCCACGCTCATCAACGAGGGCTATGTCTACATTGCCGAGTCTCCGCTTTTCGAGATCAACACGAAAGACAAAACGTGGTTTGCCTATTCCGAGGCGGAAAAGGCGGAAATTTTGAAGACCATCGGTGAGAAAAAATGCACCATTTCCCGAAGCAAGGGCTTGGGCGAGAACGAGCCGGAGATGATGTGGATGACGACCATGAATCCGGAAACCCGTCGTCTCATCAAGGTCATGCCCGAGGATGCGGAAAAATCCGCGCTCTATTTCGATCTCCTGCTGGGCGATAATCTGCAGGGCAGAAAGGACTATATTGCCGAAAACGGGAGCCGATATCTCGATCTGGCGGATATTTCGTAGAAGAGAAGCCCTGAGGCGTCACTGCTTTTGCTGCGCCGCCCCTGCGAGCGTAGCGCGGAAATTCGCACCTGCGTCCTCGCCTCTCCGCTCGTGCGAGGCAAGGACGCCATAGGGTACGCCGACCCGACGTGCCGCATCGCTTATGCTTTACATACCTTGTCATAATAAGGAGGAATCCATCATGTCGACCCTGCAAAAGGCCAAAACCGAACGGAATGTGGGGATTGATCTGCTTCGCTGCGTTGCGATGCTCGCCATCGTCATCATCCACCTGATCAATCAGGGCGGCATCGGCTCTGCCTGCTCGGTCGGTTCGGCGCATTACTATGCTTATCAGCTTCTTCTGCTCGTATGCCTGTGCGCCGTGAACGTCTATGCGCTCATCTCCGGCTATGTCGGCATGACCTTTCAGCCCCGACGCTGGCTTGCACTCTGGCTTCAGGTCGTTTTTCTGAGCCTCGTGATGTGCCTCGTCGGTGAGATCATCGACCGCGGCTCCGTGAGCGGAGAGACTTGGAGGCGCGCCGTGCTGCCCGTCTCGCAGTGGGGCTTTTGGTATTTCAGTGCCTATACGGGGCTGTACCTCCTTCTGCCGGTGCTGCAACGGGGCCTTGACGCCCTTTCGATCCGCGGCCTTTACTTTGTCATTTTCGCCGTCTTTGTCGGCTTCGCCTGCACGACGTCGGTCGGCTTCTATTATCGCGGCTCGGATCCGTTCGCGCAGGGCTCCGGCTACAGCCCGATCTGGCTCATTTGCCTGTATCTGCTCGGCTCCGCTCTGCGGCGGACACAGGCGCTTTCTCGGGTGAAGACCGTTTGGCTCCTGCTGACGCTCATGGCTTCCACAGCCTGCCTCTATCTCGGCGCCGTGTTTTATGTCCGCCCCTTCTGCGCCATTCGCCCGTATTCCTACCTCAATCCCTTCCAGCTTCTCAACGCGGCTTGCTTTGTGGAGCTGTTCTCCCGTATTCGTTGCCGCTTCGGATTCGGCCGCCGTGCCGTCGCCGTACTCTCACCCCTGACCTTCGGCGTCTATCTGCTCCATGTCCACGTGACCTTCTTCGAACGGTTGAAGGGTGAGATGGCCTTTGTTACGGGCAAGCCTCTGCCGCTTGCGCTGGCGATCACCCTCGGCGTTGCACTGGCAATTTATCTTCTCGCCTCGCTCATCGATTGGTTCAGGCTTCAGCTCTTCCGTCTGGTGCGCGTGCCGAAATTATGTGAAAATACAGAGCATTTTTTGAAAAAACAATTCAATCGGCTGGTCGGCGTGCTGACCGGCGGAAAAGGATGACAGCAGCCTATGGCACGAAAGAAAAAGGAACCGGAACTGAATAAAAGCATCGACACCTCGCGGGTGGAGGGACTTCGGGCGGAGGTGCTCGAGCAGCCCATCACCGAAACACTGACGGTCAACTATATGCCCTATGCCATGAGCGTCATTGTCTCGAGAGCCATTCCGGAGATTGACGGCTTCAAGCCCTCGCATCGCAAGCTCCTTTATACAATGTACAAAATGGGGCTCCTCAACGGCGGTCGCACAAAATCCGCCAACATTGTCGGGCAGACCATGCGCCTGAACCCCCACGGCGATGCGGCAATTTATGAAACGATGGTGCGCCTTGCCCGAGGGAACGAGGCTCTGCTCGTCCCCTTTGTCGACTCGAAGGGCAACTTCGGCAAGGTCTATTCCCGTGACATGGCCTACGCCGCCTCCCGTTACACCGAGGCCAAGCTGGAGCCGATCTGTCAGGAAATTTTCAAGGAAATCGACGAGGAGACAGTCGATTTTGCCGACAATTACGACAGCACGATGAAGGAGCCGGTGCTCCTGCCGACGTCGTTTCCGAACGTGCTGGTGTCGGCCAACATGGGCATCGCCGTCGGCATGGCGAGCAACATCTGCTCCTTTAATCTCCGCGAGGTCTGCAAGGCGACGGCCGCATGGATCAAAAATCCCGACTGCGACCTTTTGGAGCTCATGCCGGCGCCGGACTTTTCCACCGGCGGCGAAATTCTCTATGACGCACGGGAGATGGCGGAGATTTACCGCACGGGGCGTGGCAGTGTGAAGCTCCGTGCCCGTTGGCGATATGTCAAAGAGGGCAATCTCATCGAAATTTTCGAGATTCCCTACACGACCACAACGGAGGCCATCATCGACAAGGTTTCCGAGCTGATCAAGGGCGGCAAGATTCGGGAAATCTCGGATATGCGAGACGAGACGGATCTGTCCGGCTTGAAGCTGACCATCGACCTTAAGCGTGGGGTCGACCCCGACAAGCTTATGCAAAAGCTGATGAAGTCCACGCCGCTTCTGGATTCCTTCGGCTGCAATTTTAACCTCCTGATTGCCGGAATGCCCCGTGTTCTGGGCGTTCGGGAGATCATTGAGGAGTGGACGGCGTGGCGGACGGACTGCGTGCGCCGACGGGTCTATTTTCAAAAGCAGAAGAAGGCGGAAAAGCTCCACCTTCTCAAGGGCTTGAAGCGAATCCTTCTCGACATCGACAAGGCCATTTCCATCATTCGGGAGACGGAGTCCGATGCCGAAGTCGTGCCGAACCTGATGATCGGCTTCGGCATCGATAAGCTTCAGGCGGAATTCGTTGCGGAGATCAAGCTTCGCAACATCAACAAGGAATACATCCTCAAGCGCACCGCCGAGGTCGACGCACTCGAGAGAGAGCTTGCAGAGCTGGAGGACATCCTCAAAAGCGAGAAAAAAATCCGTGCCATCATCGTCAGGGAGCTGGACGCCGTGGCCGAAAAATACGGCAAGGATCGCAAGACGGGCATCGTGTTCGCAGGCGAAGAGGACGAGGACGACGGCCAAGAGCCGATCCCCGACTACCCCGTGACGGTTTTCGTCTCCCGTGAGGGCTATTTCAAAAAAATTACGCCGCAATCCCTGCGAATGTCCGGCGAGCAGAAGTTCAAGGAGGGCGACGGCCTGAAATTCTCGAAGGAAACGACAAATTCCGCCGAGATTATGGTATTTACCGATCGATTCCAGGTCTACAAGGCACGCTGTGCCGACTTTGATGACTCGAAGGCCTCTGTTCTGGGAGATTATCTGCCTGCCAAGCTCGGCTTCGAGGAAGGCGAGAGCGTTGTGGATGTCTGCTTCCCCGACGATTACAGCGGCTCGGTTCTCTTTGTCTTTGAAAACGGCAAGGCCGCCAAGGTCGAGCTGAGTGCCTATCGGACAAAATCCAACCGTCGCAAGCTCACCGGTGCATATTCCGACAAAAGTCCGCTGAAGGCGGTGTTCCTGCTGCGTGAGGATATCCGTCTTGCCCTCTATTCGACGGAGGGACGCGCCCTCATCTTCTCGACGGCGCAGCTTGCGCCCAAAACCACCCGTTCGACGCAGGGCGTTGCCGTGATGACCCTCAAGCGCAAGGCCGTCGTGCACCGCGCCGTGCCCTTGGAGCAGTGCGGCATTGTCAATGCCGCTCGCTATCAAGCCCGTTCCCTCCCGGCAGCCGGTGCCCTGCTCAAGGACGAGGACAGGGAGGAAAAACAGATCAGTTTGGAGCTGTAATATGAGCAAGTCTAAATCCGAGCTTTTTCGCAATCTGCTGATGATCCCCTTCGGCTGTGCCGTTTTCGCTCTCGGCTTCGACCTCTTTTTGGAGCCGGCGGGCTTCAACTGCGGCGGTGTCAGCGGCGTGGCGATGCTGATCTGCTATGCTGCGAAGCTCCCGTGGCTGACGGTCGGCGTCCTCAGCGCCATCATCAATCTGCCGCTGTTCTTTTGCGGCTTCAAAAAGATCGGCAAATATTTCTTCTTCACGTCGCTTTACGGGATGGTCTGCACCAGCCTGTTTTTCGACCTCTTTGCCCGACTGCCCGTGCCGGAGGTCGAGCCGATGCTGGCCGTTTTGTTCGGCGGCGTGACAGGCGGCGCCGGCATCGGCATCGTCTTTCTGGCACAGGCGTCGACCGGCGGCGTGGACATCGTCGCACGTCTGCTGAAGCTGAAATTCCGCAATCTCCCCATCGGCAAGATCATTCTGGCCTTTGATCTTTGCACCGCCGTGGCCACAGGCATCGTCTACGGCCAAGTCAGCAACACGTTCTACAGTGCGGTGGCTCTGTTCATTTCCAGTGTGGTGCTGGACAAGGTCGTCTACAGTGTCGATTATGCCAAGGTCGCTCTGATCATTTCCGACCGCTATGAGGAAATTTCGAAAACCATCGATCAACAGCTCGAACGGGGAATGACATTTCTGAACGGCCGCGGATATTACACAAAAAACGATAAAAATGTCTTATTAACAGCAATCAAGCACAGGCAGCTTGCCCAATTGAAGGAAATCGTGCACAGCATTGACCCGTCGGCTTTTGTGATCCTGCTGGACGCAAGGCAGGTTCTCGGTGACGGCTTCAAGCGGTACGACCGAAACGACCTCTGAAAGCCGCGAGCACGGTCGGCAACGCAAGAACCCACTCAGCCTCATTGCGAGCGCGGCGCGCGTCGATATGACCCTGTCCGGGCTTTCCGCGTACAGTCAAAAAACGGAGGGCGTATGAAAAAATACCTTATTATAATAATATCCCTGCTCATGGCCCTCCTCTGCGGCTGCGGTGCTTGGGTCGAGGACACTTATCTGGCTGTCCGTCCCCATGTTGAGGAGGCGACGCAGGCCACCGAGACGGACGCCGAGGAGACGCACACGGTCGTTACCAACCGCAGTGAGCTGCGCGGTGCGGTGCTTTCCCGAATCCGCGATTGGGTCGAGGCCGACACCCTTTGGATCGAAAATTACGAGGGCGATCCGGAAACCGACCTCTCCGAAATTCTGGCCTATGCCATGCAGGAGGATCCCATCGGGGCATATGCCGTCGACTTCATCGATGCGGAGCTTTCCGGCGACACCGCCTCGGGCAGAATCGAGCTGTCCGTTGTCTTCCGTCGCTCCGCCGCCGAGATCGGCTCCATCGTCACCGTTAACGACACCGTCGCCGCCCTGCGCCGCATCGACAAGGCTCTCAATAACAACGAGACGGCACTGACCCTTCGCATCCGCAGCTATACGGAGGCGAATTTCGAGGACTATATCTTCGACTACTGCCTGAATAATCCGAACCTTGTCGTTGCCCTGCCCGTGGTTTCCGCACAGGTCTATCCCAAGGAGGGCGAGGCCCGTATTCTGGAGCTGCATTTTACCTATGACCAGACGAGAGAAAATCTGAGCATGATGCTTGCCTCCGTCAATACCATTCTGGGCTCCGCGTCGTCTTATGTGACATCGGGAAAAACGGAAACGGAACGTCTGGAGCTGCTGGCGCGCTTCCTTTCCAACCGCTTTGACTACGAAATTGCCGAGAATGTGCCGACGATGCCTGCCTACGAGTTGCTCTGCGAGGGCAAGGCGCACAGTCTCTCCTTTGCAACGGTCTTCCGCTACGAGTGCACGAGAGCCGGGACGGACTGCCGGCTGGTCTGCGGCGAGCGCAACGGCGAAGCGTGGTACTGGAACATCGTCTGTCTGGATGGGGTGTACTACCATGTTGACCTGATGCGGAGCGTGGAACGGCACGAATCGACCCTGACGCCGCTGCTTCAACAGGAGCTTCGCGCCGAGGGCTATGTCTGGGAGGAAGGAGATTACCCTTCCAATCCCGATCCCGATCCGGTGGAGACAGGGCCGAGCGAGCTGCCCGAGCAGACGGAATTTTTCGAGCCGACCGAGCCGAAGTCGACCGAGGCATCGACGCAGGAGCCGTCGTGGGAACCGACGGAGTCGACGGAGGAGCTGACGGAGGAGACTAGTTCGGATGCTTCCGAGGAGCCGACGGAGGATTCCGCACCGCCCGAGGAGACGTGAGGGACGGAAGCTTCCCCTCACGCCGCAGAAGTGCGCAAGCACCGCACTTAGACCTTGATTTTTTCGCAGCATTGCACTATAATAGAGAGAGAACAAAAAAGAGGGAATTATCATGAATGAAAAAAAGCGTGACTGGCCGGTGCTCATCAGCATCTTCCTTGCCCTCGGCGGAAACGGCATGATGGTCATCTTCTGCGGGCTGATCGGCTTCGGTCTGCACAGCATTTTGGGCAAGCTTGCTCTGTACATCTCCTTTGCGCTTCAGGCGATCAATCTTCTTCTCATCGCTTGGCGGCGCAGAACCATTACCAAGTCTTTGACGCAGCCGCATCCGGTGTCAAAAAAAATGCGCCGCTTTCACGGCGTATTTCTGGGACTGTGGATCATCGGCGCAGCGGCGCTGCTCTTCTCGCTGGCGATGAACCTCTTCGGCTTTTCAATGGCCGACGCATGGGTGATGTACCCCTGTCTGGTCGGCAGCATCGTGGTACCCGTCGGCTGGCTGGGCATTTTGGCGAGCTTTCACCGCAGAAAGCAGGAAATAACCCTGCTGCAAGCGGCTTGATCTTTTGAAAATCGGAATATTGGAGGCGACGAATATGAAACGCTTTTTTGCAATCCTTCTGGCACTTTTGATGCTGACGGCACTTTGCGCCTGCTCGTCGGGCGAATCGAAGGAGCCTGCGGCATCCTCGATAAGCACGGACGCTCCGCAGGAAGAGGACGAGCGCGGAGAAAGCAGCGAGCGCGTCTTTGAGGGCGTCGGTATGCTGTACGAAAACGAGAACCTCTCCCTGACCCTGCGAAAAGCGGAGATCGACAGCCTGAGTGACTATAACTGGGGCGTCACCCTCGTCAATAAGAGCGATGAGGAGCTGGTCTTCACCTTCGACGATGTTTATATCAACAACATCCTCTTTGACCCGTGCTGGGCAGTCAAGGTCGACGTCGGCATGAGTGCGGAGGAGAACATCATCTGGTCGTCCCCGGAAATGTCGGAGCGCGGCATCACGGAGGTCACTCGCGTGGATTTCACTCTGCGCGTCACCTCCGAGAGCGGCAAGGAATATGCCCGTGTCGAGCTGACAAACTACCCCTCCGGAAAGAGCGCGGATCTTGTCCGCTCCCGTTCCGCGCAGACCACGGACATCACCGTTCTGGACGGCGAGAGCTATCAGGCGATCATCGTCGGTGATGACACCGAAAACCGCTGGGGCTTCTCGCTGGAGCTTTATCTGGAGAACAACACCGAGCAGGCGGTCGTCTTTACTGCCGAAAATGTGACCGTCAACGGCGAAAAGAGTGATCCGCAGTGGCGGTGCGAGCTTCCGGCCGGCAAGCGAGCCTACAGCGAGGCTGTCTGGTTCGACGGCGATTTTGAGGGCGAGGCCGTCAGCACCGTTACCTTCGATCTGGTCATCCGTGACGCAAACGGCAATGCCGTCATGAGGCAGTCCGTGACCTACAATCCTTAACCGAAAAACCGCAGCCGCTCGGCTGCGGTTTTTTTATGATCACATCGTCACGACCGCGTATCCCCTCACGGGGGATCGGAAAACGGTGGGAAATTTTTTTGCTTTTTCGCGGAAATGAGCGGCTTTTGCGGAAAATGGAGGAATTTGCGGTTGACTTTCCTCTGTCCAGCGGCTATAATATATCCGTAAATTTGGGGCGATTGACCCCTTTGCACGGTGTTGCTTCGACATCGTACATTTTTTGTGCCTGAAAAACCACAGGAGGAATGACTTACTATGAGCGAAAATCGCTACTATTCGATCGAGCAGCTCGAGGAGGCTACCGCGTCTCTGCTCGAAAACGGGAAAAAGGTCGGCGCAGACAGCTGGCAGCAACGTGCGAAGAATCAGTCTCCGCACTGCGGCTTCGGTGAGAGCGGCACCTGCTGCCGTATCTGCTCCATGGGCCCGTGCCGTATCACGCCGAAGGCCCCCCGCGGCATTTGCGGCTGCGACGTGCACGGCATCGTCGCGAGAAACTATTTGCGTTTCACCGCCGGCGGCTCCGCCACGCACTCCGACCACGGCCGTGAGATCTGCCACACCCTGCACGAAACCCGTGAGGGCGGCAACTACACCGTCAAGGATCCCGAAAAGCTCAAGCGCATTGCCAAGGAATGGGACATTGAGACTGAGGGCAAGGACATCTACGATCTGGCGCACGAGGTTGCCGAGGTCGGTCTGCTCGAATACGGCAAGCCCTTCGGCACGCAGCGCTTCCTGAAGCGTGCCCCGGAGCACACGCAGAAGCTCTGGCATGACGCCGAGATCGAGCCCCGCGCCATCGACCGCGAGGTTTCGCAGTCTCTTCATATGACGCATATGGGCTGCTCGTCTCTCCCCGAGGCTCTCATCCGCCACTCCCTACGCGCAGGTCTGTCCGACGGCTGGGGCGGTTCCATGATGGGCACGGAGTTCTCCGACGTCCTCTTCGGCACGCCGAAGCCCGTTGACACCACCGCCAATATCGGCGTTATGGAAAAGGACATGGTCAACATCAT